>LKNA01000170.1 GCA_001564065.1 Chitinophagaceae bacterium T5-Br10_B2g13 | reverse complement strand
TGAGACATGAGACATGAGACATGAGATTTGAGATTTGAGACCTTTTCAAAAGGGGATAAAGGGGGATTTAGGAAATATTTCAAAAACACGTAAGCCATTTGAAAGCATCCTAAACTCCATTCATCCTCTCCCTGATCCAACACGACAGCCGACTTTTCATCCAGAGTAGAACTCAAGTGCTTTTTCAGAGCTCATTTCCTTGTTTTGGAAATCGATACCAAGGGCGTCCGTCATCCAATAGAAAAGATCTGTGTTATCGATGAGGCCGAACGGTTTGGTTTCCACTCCGTTTCCGTATAACGCTGCCGGAACCGCCCCGGCCGTGTGCTGTGTGGTTCCGTAGTTTACGTTGAGGTGACTTGGATCATCATTCGTGCCTCCTTTAAGAACGTAGGCCAGGGTAGCTATCGGCTGACGAGGATACGCTGCTTGATCGGGCATATCAATCTCACCCGCAATTGCTTTCTGCAGCATTATCACCTGCCTTGTATTGAGCTCTGTTTTCGTTGCATCGTACAGAATTTCCTGAACCTGTTTCTCTGATGGATTCTCACCAAGCTGCACCATGATCCACGGAAATGATGCCGTCCGATTGCTGATAAGATCGTGGATATCGGACGACGCTCTGTACCGTTCACCTACTCCATAAACAGAACCGCCGCCGGTGCCGTGATCGCTCGACATAATCAACAGTGTGCCCGGAGTCTTATCTACATACTCCATGAGCGCCCCAAGTGTCTCATCCGCGGCCAGGATCTCCCACATCGCCGCCCCTGCATCGTTTCGGTGGTTGGCGTGATCAATTCGCCCCGACTCAATATGGAGCACAAATCCCCGCTCAGAACCGTCGAGAATCTCAACGCCTTTCATCGCCATCTCCCGCAGGGTTGGAGCCTCTTCTCCGCGAAACCGCCGATCAATTTCAAAGGGAATATGGCTTTCGTGAAGTGTAGCCAACACTTTATCGGAAGATATGGAACTGAGTTTTGATACATCTTTTACTACGTCATATCCGTGATCCACAAAAGGCTTATAGAGATCCTTTCCATCACTTCTGATGTTCCGATCAAATGCCTCGATACCACCTCCAATCATCACGTCGGCTTTGAACTGGGCGAACTGTTCCGCAATATCCTCCTCAGCCCTTCGGTTAACATGCTTTGCGATCCACCCGGCCGGCGTTGCGTGAGTAACCCTTGTGGTTGAAACAACCCCGGTGGCCATACCTTTGGCCTTAGCCAATTCAAGTATGGTCGTCAGCTCCTCTCCGTCGGGATAGGCTGAAAGTGCTCCGTTTACAATTTTTCGACCCGTCGCCCAGGTTGTTGTTGCCGCCGACGAATCGGTAACCATACTGGTCAGGCTGTGGCTCTGCATGCTGCCGGCCGATCCTGTTTTGAACAGCTTTTCAATATGCAGTGGTTTGCCGAAATTTCGGCGTGAATAGTGTTGGGCGGCACTAAAATCCTCCCAGGAAAATCCATCATAACTGAAGAAGATGATATTTTTTGCTCTCCCGATTACCGGTGAGAAGGATTTTTGCAAGGGAAGTACGGCCCCTATACCTGCGGCAAGACCTGTTTTAAGAAATTGATTTCTGTTCATATCTGATCACTTAGATTTTCTAAAGACTGTAACTTTGAAGAACTGCGAATTAGCTCAAAAAAAAGAGAGACACCGTTCCCGGCATCTCTCCAATCCTTTCTCTGTAAGGAAATATTATTCAACTATTAAATATTTAGTTCTGCTGAAGTCCGCTGCCGTCAGATGGATAGGCTCCGAGATCTGCATTTGGAGCAAGAATTGTTGGAGCAGCAGCACCTGTGAGAGTGAATTCTACATCAATAGGGCTGAAATCGGTTGTTCCGGCACCGATTGCTGGTGATCCTGCCTGCAGTCTGAAATTCCAGGGAGAAGCGATATTCATCTCTAACGGCTGATTTTCACCTGCCTCATAATCTTCCATTGTATAGAGGTCGATGTCATACTGAACAAAAAGCGGATTGTTCTCGCCGGCTTCCCCGATCATATTGTTATCTCCCAGTACTTCGAGTGTAGAGCCTTCAGAATCGCTCGGAATAAACTCATCAACCATTTCCTGGTGAGTAGCATAGTAGAGATTGTAATCAACATCGATGTTTGTGAGGTCGGAGTCATCCAGCACCCGTATTCCACGTTTGTTGTTCACAATGATATTATTGTAAGCCACTCCCCTGGCGCCGTTCTCGAAGTTGATATTTGCGCCTCTATTCAGCCCGACTCTTCTGAAGCCGCTGTTCAAAATTGTATTGTTATATACGGCTATAGAACTCTGAATAGCGCTTGAACCGTCATCTGATGGTTTGAAAGCATTCGTTGCACCACCAATTACAAGGTTATAGGCAATGTTTCCAACCGTTCCGCCTTTTACGTTGATTACGTCGCCGCCATCTTCGCCCATCTCTTCAAAGATATTTCTGACGATATTGATCTTTCCGCCAACAGGCCGATAGAAATCATCTTTACTTCCGTAGAACCAGTTGTCTTCCAGTACCACTTCGGTTTGATCGCTCAATGTCCAAATTCCATACCGAATGCTACCTGCTCTCGGGGTTCCGGGGCCGCCTTCACCACCAAAATACTCCATTCGGGTATGCTTCAGCACTATCGCTTCGGTTGTTTCACTTCCCTGGAAACCACCCCACAAACCGGCAAAGCGATTTTCATGTGTTCTGAGTGCTTCCGGTACGGTGAAAAGGTTTGGATTATCGGCGGTTCCGAGACTTTTGAACGACCCGTGAATGGTAAATTCTGGTCCAATATCACCACCATCTCCTTCAGCTATAACGGTAACACCGGCCTCTGCTACAATCTCTTCTCCTTCAGGTATAATTACATCGCCTACCATCGTGTAGGTTCTGCCGCTTCGGAGTGTACCCCGCATCTCACCGGATAGTTCGGTTGTTTCGTCGGTAATGGTAACAATATCATCCCCATTTGTGGGTTCGTCGATCTCTACCTGTGTGGGATTATCATCTGAACAGGCAGCCGCCAGTGATAATAGCAGAATAAAAAGTGCAGTATATCTAAGTGTTTTCATATTGAGTTTTGAGTGTTGTTGATTTGTATTGATTAATAGGGTGTTTTGTGTGTTCATCCGTTTATAAACTGTATTTAAAACCGATGAGCCACGTTTGCTGGTAAAAATCTTCTTGTACCAATGTCCTTTCACTTACATCCAAGTAAGGTACTTCCTGTGGATTAGCTGTATTGGGTCGGCGTACATCTGCGCGAAGTGGTGTATTCAGAATATTATTTACTTTCATATACCCCACCACACCAGGCAGCAGTTGTTGTTCAAACGAAAAATCGAGCTGCCAGAAGGATCGCTGCCAGATATCGTTCTCAAAGTATGGGCTCACACCTATAATTCTGCTGCCTGTGTAAACTGCTGCAAGCTGTGCGTCTGTACCGCTCACTACGTTTTTATAGAGCAGAGAGATGTTGCTGACGTGCTTAGACTGCCCCTGCAGCGGCCGCGTTTGATCCAGTTCACGCGATGTCAAAGAGCCCTGATCATTTCTGAAGCGCTCAATTTTGCTGGTTGTAATTCTCGAATCCGTATAATTGTAAAAGCCACGGATCCCGAAATTTCTGAAATATTTTGTTACATCAACCTCAAGTCCATAATTATTGGCCGTACCAAAGTTATTTGGCTGAAGGAATATCGCCTGACCCTCAATCAATAGAGCTGTTTCTATTGGATTTTTGATCTCTTTGTAAAAACCTGCCACCATAATTTTATCAAGTGCAGATGGGAAGTATTCAAACCGAACATCCACATTCTGTGCTTGTGTGCGCTCAAGGAAAGGATTACCCCGCTCTCTGAAGTCGCCTTCGTTTGAACTGTAAGGAATTACCTCGAAAAAGTTCGGGCGGCTGATCGACTGAAAGTACGATGCCCTGACGTTTCCGCTCTCTATCGGGGAATATCTGAAGTGAATGCTCGGCAGAACATCAGTGTAGCTTCGTCTGCCGGTTTTGCCGGGTATATTTTCGGGAGCGTCCGATATCCATGAAAATTCTGTATCCTCAACCCTCAGCCCACCAAACACCTGGAAATTTCGCATGCCCATCTTAGCCATTCCGTAGTACGCAAACACATCTTCCTCCGACTCGTAATTAAGTGGATCGTTCGGTGTTCCACCGGGGTTGAACAAGTTCCATGAGTGCTGAAAAATATCGCCCGTCCACTCCTGTGTGATTGGTGATGCTCTTAGGAGATACTGATTGTAGTTATTTTCGCGATTTTTGTGCCGGTACATTGTGCCTGTGTTAAACTCTAAGCTGATGTCCCTGTAATTTGTTACATAACTGAGATCAAAATAGCCGGCCAGATCCTGGTCGCTGTTGTTTGTCCATCTTCTTCTCAAATCACGATCCAGAAGAACAGGCTCGTTGATGAGGTTTCCCGAAGAATTGATCCTCGATCCGGTAATCAGCTTAAGATCTACCATGTCGGGATCGTCGTTTGTGGCGAGTGAATAGACTGCAGACCAGTTGGCACGCAGACTGTTACTTAGAAAATCATGACGGCCCTGAACGGTTGTATTATACACTCGCTGAATCGACTGCGATGATCTGAAGTTCTGACTAATACGACCTGTTCCGGGGCCCTGCGACCGGCCGATCCGCAAATTTGTATCGGCATATGCCCTGGCCAGTTTCTCTTCCATCTGTATAGCGGCTGCGTACACTTCCACTGCATGATCAGAGCTGAACCTGTAATCAAATTTAGTATGCAGCCCTCCCCTCGTCTGTTCTGTTGATATTTGACGATCTTCTACAGTGTCGTAAAAAGGGTTGTTGTCTTCACGATCCACATCCATTTCAAAAAACAGACTGTTCGCTCCCCTGAAGTTTTTTTGATAGCTGCCGGCCAAAATTACGCCCAACCGGTTATTGAAAAAACGATCACCAACGGCAAGGCCAAGTGTCCTGTTCACAGGTGCACTGTTCTCATTAAAATTCATGTTTGCAGAGGGAAAGGCATCCATACTGGCCCTGTATCCTGAACCATTTCTTGCGTGAGGCGATCGTACAGATACGGCATCAGAATTAAAATTTAGCCTGTCACGATCAAAAAACATCTGGCTGTAACCGACACCAATATTTGCATTCACTGTAAGCCGGTCAGGGGCATTTCGCATACGCATGTCAATCACACCTCCAATGGCATCTCCCTCCATGTTTGGAGTAAGAGATTTGGTCACAATAAGTCTGTCAAGCAGATCTGAAGGAAAGATGTCGAGAGGCACATACCGGTTTTTCACATCCGGACTGGGAATCTTAATCCCGTTAACGAGCGTATAGTTGTAGCGTTTGTCCATTCCGCGCACAATGGCGTGTTGCCCGTCGCCGCTGCTGCTGCGCTCCAGCGATACGCCGGATACCCTCTGAGCTACATTAGCCACAGATACATCAGGAGAAAGCTGTATGGTTCTTGCTCCCACCACATTTACAATATTATCGGCATTTCTTTCAGTAGCACGTTCACTCTCTTCAGTTCTCGTGTCACGGGTGCCAAAAACTGTAACCTCACCAAGCTCAGATACATCTGGCTGTAATTCAATCGAGAGAACAAGCGGCTCCGATCCAACCACTATTTTTTTTGTAAACTTATTAAACGAGATATAAGAGACTTCTGCTTCATACTCTCCATGTGGCACATTTCGAATAATAAAACTACCGTCAAGGCCGGCAATTCCGTAGTAGTTGGTGCCCTGCAAAACTACGGTTGCACCTGTGAGAGGTTCGCCCGTACCGTCGACAATTTTGCCGCGAATGGTTTGTGAACTATCCTGAGCGGATACCCCTTCGTTGAAAACGAGCATACCGACTAAAAGAAGTAGTAGTAAATGTTTCATATTTGATTGCTAATTTTTTTATCGCTGATCTACAATCAAAAGAACTACATCTTCGGTTAATGCAGTTTTACCCTACTGTTATCAAATTGTTACCACCACCGTTTTTGATTTCAAAATGTTTATGTTCTTGCGAATTCATTTGTGATAAGTGATTAAGCACAATAAACTGACTTAAGCCGATGCATAACCAAAAACTATTATTACTTCTGCCGCTACTGATAATTCTTGGCTGTTCACAACAGACAGAAAAATCCAGCGATGCTGAACAAACCTCATTGACTGAACACGACTATCTGAGAGACTTTGAACCGCTAACTGAATCGGGACTGGTCAATGTTGTTATAGAAATACCTACGGGCAGCATTCAGAAATGGGAAGTAAATAAAGAGAGTGGGTTTCTCGAGTGGGAGATCCGTGCCGACACACTTCGAAAGATTAACTACCTGCCCTATCCCGCCAACTACGGTATGGTTCACCGAACATGGCTGCCTGTTGATGAGGGGGGAGATAACGATCCGCTTGATATCATTCTATTGGGTGATAAAATGGATCGCGGCTCAGTGGTGCCCGCACGAATTGTCGGGGTATTAAAAATGCTTGACAGCGGCGAACAGGACGATAAATTAATTGCAGTAGATCCAAAAAGTCATTTTTACGGCATCCATACGCTGCAGGATTTGGAGAATAACTTTCCCGGTGTAGTTGATATTCTAACTATCTGGTTTGAATCTTATAAAGGAGGTGACCTGGTTCAAATTCAGTCCGTAGATGATGAAGAGGCAGCTTCACGCATTCTGAAAGCCTCCATCTCATCATACCGGGAACTGTTTGAACAGTAGCTTTTGGAAGGCCAGGCAGCATCTCCCGTTCCGGTTCAGTCTACAAACTGACCATTACATGGATAGCTTAATACAGATCGGGGGCAACGATGACGATTTGTAAGTTTTGAGCCTAAAAAAAGCGTCATCCCGCACCCCGTTGCGGCATTCTTCCGATCTGGTTTTGGACGATACTATGTCAGTGTCAGTCAAGCAGCAATGTACCGGTTTTCACTTCAATGCAGAGCACCGGAACGAGTTTTGTATAGATGGGAGATCGCGAATCGCGATTTGCGATGACAGTTTGAAATTTTGAGCTTAAACAGAGCTTTCTCCCTCAACATGATTTACTTTCACCTTCTTTTACGAATTAGTGGTTTATACTTTCAGAATCAAAAGGTACATTCGGATATTCAAAAACCATCTGCCATTATAAACCATCTGCTATCATGACTTCTACACTACATCCAGGATTACTGATTTTTTTCTACCTCGCCATAGTTGCATCACCTTTAATTGCCCAAACCGGCATCCAGCCCGAAGATTACTATAAAACTGTATTTGTAGGCAGCTCGGAGATCTCCCCAAACGGCGACCTGATCGCCTTCACTAAAACCATCGTTAAAGAGGATGATAACAGCCGCCATACGGAAGTGTGGATGCAAAAAATCCGGAACGGACGAGCTGATGGTGAGCCGTTTCGTTTTACAGATCCATCTG
>LKNA01000169.1 GCA_001564065.1 Chitinophagaceae bacterium T5-Br10_B2g13 | reverse complement strand
TAAAGCTGGACCGGAATGATCATCCAACCGGTTATTCAGTTCATCACGGGCCCTCTTCAGAAATGGTGCTGAGTCTGTATGAAGATCCTGAAGGCTCTATCTGGGCAGGTACAAACGAGGGACTGCTGGTGCTGGAAAATGGTACTTTTCGGTTGTTTAATCGGAGCCATGGCCTGCAGTTTAACGGAATTTTCAGAATGATAGAAGATGACTATGGTTATTTATGGGCGAGCGGTAATTTTGGAATTCAGAAAATGAAAGTGGATGATCTGCTGGCTTTAAAACGGGATGAAACCGGTGAGAAAAGAATACACGCCAGATTATTCGACACGTCCGACGGCATGGCTAATCATGAGGCGAACGGGGGAGTATTTCCTGCAGGTTGGAAGATGGACAACGGAGAGGTCTGGTTCCCGACAATGCAGGGAATCGCAAGAATTAACCCTTCTTTATTGATTGAAACTGACCGGGAAATTGGCATTCATATATCATCTATGCGCTTTGGTGACAATGAATTCGGTGTGTTTGACAATATTTCAATACCGCCCGGCGTCCATAATTTGGAGATCAATTATGTAAGCTTTGACTACAAAAAACCGCACACGATCAACTATCAATTCAGGTTACGTGAACTGAGCGACGAATGGCAATCTGCAGAAAACAGGAACGTAGCGTACTTCACAGCATTAAACCCGGGCAGCTACACCTTCGAAGTAAAGGCAGAGCAATTTGGTACAGAATCTGAAATTGCATCTATTACTTTTGAAGTTGAACCGTTCTTTTATCAAACCAGGCTATTTACCGCTTTAATACTGACGGGCCTGTTTCTGGCGGGTTATTTTGTCCATCTTTTTTATGCGAAATCCCAGCAGGGCAAAAAGCTGGAGAAGGAGATAGGTGAGAAAACAAAAGAGATACATGAGCGAAACCGATTGCTCGAGACTCTGTTGAAAGACCTGGAAAATCAAAACAAAGTGTTGAAAGATGTGGCCTGGATCCAGTCACACGAGCTCAGGGGTCCGTTATCGCGAATGTTGGGACTGCTGGATGTTGTGAAAAACTATGGGCAGTTTACCTTGGTTGGAAAAAGCAGAGAACAGTTGATTGGTGAAATTGATCAGGCGGCTGTTGAGCTGGACGACATGATACGAAAGATGAATGCAGAGATTGAAAAATTAGACCCGCCGGAGGAGAAATGACAGATTCACAGATTATCATTGTGGATGATAATGCGGGAGTACTCTTTCTCCATGAGCTCATGGTGAGGGAGAGCGGTATGCCTGGGAATATAGAAACGTTTGACGGTGCAGAAAAAGGGCTCTCTTTTCTCAGAAGCAGACTAGAAAGCGGGCAGGAACTGCTTGTCTTTCTGGACATAAATATGCCGGCAATGAGCGGCTGGGATTTTTTAGAAAAGCTTGAAGAATTGGAGTATACCGAAAACGTGCACGTTGTGATGGTAACCTCTTCGGTGAACCGATCTGATCGGGAAAAATCGGGCAGATACAGGCACGTCGTAGATTACATTGAAAAACCGCTAAGTATTGAGACTTGTAAAAAAGTCATGAACCATGATGAGCTGAAAAGAATGTTTACCAACGGCGTTGATTAATTTACACTAATGGAGCAAAATGAGTAGGTTGAAAAGTATAGTTCTTGTTTCTTTAGCTCTTCTATACGGCTGCAGCAGTGAAAATACCCTGGAGCGTGGACTTACTCCGGTAACGGTGGCGATTAAATCGTTTATCGGTGAGGCAGCCTCTTTTGTAGCGGATGAAAAAGGATTTTTAAAAGACCACGCGCTCGATGTAAGCCCGCGGGTAAACAATTCGGGCAGTGAGTCGGTAAGAAAACTCCTCTCGGGTGATGTGTAGATTGCCCACATTTCTGAAACTCCACTCCTTTTTTCACTGCTTTACAGCACTTACTTCAGGGGGACAAGGCACGGCGAAATCCGGATTATTGCAAACATGATTCATGCAAACCAGATCCAGAAAGTATTAGCCCGAAAAGATGCAGGATTTAAAACTCAGCTGGACATTATCGGTACTGGGATGGGCCTGGCCATGTGTAAGAAAATTGTTGAACAGCACGGCGGGCGGATTTGGGTGGAGTCAGAGGCTGGCAAAGGGAGCACGTTCTATTTTACCATTTTAAAAGGGCTGCCTGAGTGAGGAATCAAGGTTCACATACAAACCAATTTTATGTAGTATGGTCATCCTATCGGGATGTAGTTTTTAGAAATACGTCAGCGCCGCCCGGAGAAGATGATGCTCTTCAATACTGGAGGGATCACCTCTTTGCAGCAACTGTGTTTTACCTGATGCCATTAAGTTTAATTGCGCTGATACCCGGCATATATGCTGCCTATGCTGAAGGACTAACGTACCTGATCGTTGCTGATGGATTTGCCGTAATAAGCCTTCTTGTGATCGCATTTGTGCCGGGAATACCGGTTTATACCCGTAAATTGATCTTTTGTGCGGCTCTCTACCTTGTCTCACTTGCACTGCTGTTCTACCTGGGCACATTTGGGCCGGGCCTCATGTACTTACTTGCCGTTGGTGTATTTGTGATTCTGATTTTCGAAAAGAGATACGGCTTTATTGTTGTACTCTTAAACACCTTGATCTGCACTATTTTTGGGTTTGCAATCTACTATGGATGGTGGGATACGTTGGTGTTTTCTGTGTATGATCTTCAAAGCTGGATAGCCGTTTCATCTAACCTTGTGTTTTTGAATCTGCTGGCCGTTCTGCTGATTCCCAAGCTCTATAACGGGCTGAACAAAACCATTCAGGAGGAGAACAGGCTAAGAGTTGAACTTGAACAGAATCAACAGAAACTGAATCGCTCACTTGAAGAGCTTGAACAAAAGAACGGTGAGCTGGAACAGTTTGCCTATGCGGCCTCTCACGATCTGAAAGAGCCGCTGCGAATGGTGCAGTCCTTCATGAAACTGTTGAGCGACAAGTATGGTGATAGTATTGATGCAGAAGGGAAAAAGTATATCCATTTTGCCATTGACGGTTCTGACAGGATGAAGGTCCTTATTGATGATCTGCTCGAATTTTCGCGTGTGGGGAGGGAGAACAGTACGTTTGAAAAGACAGATCTGAACAGGGTTCTGGACGATGTTATGGCGTTAATCAGATCGTTTGTGGATGAACATCAAGCCACGGTTACCTGGGCGAAAATGCCGGAAATAGTTTGCCAGAAGGTCCCGTTGAAGCAGCTCTTTAGCAACCTGATTACAAACAGTATTAAGTATAGAAAGGAGAGTGAACCACCGGTTGTTGAGATTTCCTGTGAAGAAAAGCCCGGAGAATGGCTCTTTGCGGTTTCGGACAACGGTAAGGGGATTGACCCGAAATATCATACGGTTGTTTTTGATCTCTTCAAGCGTATTGATGTATCAGACAGAAGTGAGGGAACGGGAATGGGGCTGGCGATTTGCAAAAAAATAGTGGAGCAGCATGGCGGAAAAATCTGGGTGGAGTCAGAAGCCGGCAAAGGGAGTACGTTCTGTTTTACGATTGCGAAATAGCACTGCTGCCATTGTATTCGGTTTGTTGAGATATTAAACAGATTCTTTTCAAGAACCAGGGTTACGGAAGTGCCGGCCTGCGGAGCTCAGGTGTTTGATGGGCGCTTAAACCCTGGCCATGGCTGTGCAGTGACCAGGGGCTACGGACATGCAGCACCGAGGTGCTGGTATCGTGTCAATGATAAACAGATTGGAGGCAGATTCTATAGGTTTTTCGGAAGTTGAATTAGAAGCTTGTGAACACTAAACCCTACCCGTTGAAAAGGTAATTCAACCTAACAATTTTTGATCGGTTGCAATTATCACTACTAAGTTTAATAAGAATTAATTCATCATTAAAACATAGTAATTTCATATTATGTAATTAGTGTATGTACATAAGCAATAAAAAAGCAGCATTGAGGAGTTGTGACTTCTTGATAGTCAACGTGATCTAGAGTCGTCTTTTTTACACACGTACTGCCATCAAAAAAATAAAATCAATGAAACCGAAAGAGCTTAACTTTATTAAGGAGCTCGAAAGCAAAAAGATCAAGCTTGCTGCTGTTATTACTGAACTCCATTTTATTCACAATTCGGATCTTGAGGACAGGTACGGGGAAACTGTCCGGCAAAATTATGTTGAGGATACAGTAAGTCATTTCAACTACCTGATTGAAGCTGTTAAACTGAACAGCACTGAACTGTTCAATGATTACCTGGAGTGGGCATGGCATATGCTTGAAGCCCGGAATACACCAGGAGAAGAGCTCATTTCCGGTATTGGTTTCATGCAGTCGGCAATTTTTGACCATATTGAGGGTCCCGGGTCGGAGAGGGCACACACTATTCTGGATTGCGGTATTGATCATCTGAAAAAACTGCAGCCGCGCACTAAAACATATTTGTTAAAATCCAATCCGCTGTACGAAGAAGCCGCTGAATATTTACGACTTCTGTTGGATGCCAAACGGAGCGATGCCGCCGAGTTAATCGATGAGCTGGTGGAGAGGGGTGAATCCGTTCAGAATATTTACGAATACATTTTCCAGTCCACACAGTATGAAATTGGGGCGCTCTGGCATAGCAATAAAATTACAGTGGCCAATGAGCACTACTGTACTGCAGCAACCCAATTGATTATGTCGAGGCTCTACCCGATTATATTTTCAAACCGGAAACACGGGTTAAAACTGGTGGCATGCTCAGTATCGAGCGAACTGCATGAGATGGGGATCCGCATGGTATCCGATTTTTTTGAAATGGACGGGTGGCACACCTACTATATGGGGAGTAATATGCCGGATGCAGACCTGCTTCAATCTATTCGCGATCACGAAGCGGATCTTCTTGCAATATCTGTAACGCTGCCCATCCATATTGGAAAGGTGAAAACGCTGATTGATGACATCCGGGGCAGGGATGAATTTAAAAATCTGAAAATCATGGCAGGAGGATATCCATTTGGAATTATACCGGACCTGCAGCAACATATTGGAGCAGATGCAACTGCTGCTTCTGCAGGAGAAGCTGTTAAAACTGCAAATGGATTAGTGAGTTTAAAATGAAAAACGAACAAAGAGAGAAAAAAAACGGACTTTACCTGGTTTGCAACAAGACCGGGCAGATTGTGGATGTTCTGTTCGATAGTTTTGGGCTGGTGCCGAAAGAGCTCCTGCCTATACCACTTTTCAATATTCTGGACAAAGAGAGCATCTCAAAGTCTTCCGCTTTCTGGAACGATATACAGAACCTGGAGTTTGTTTCTGGTTATGAACTGCTGGTTACAAGAGATGAAAAGGCATCATTGCCACTGAAATTTTCTGCGGGGAATTTTAATGATAAGATATGGATAATAGCTGCCTCAAGGGATGAAGATCTCAATAATATGCTGGAAGAGATGGTGCTTATGAATAACGAGCAACAGAATATTATTCGGCGGACGGAAAAAAAGCTCAGTGAGGTGTCTAAATCGGTTGATCAAATTTCATTTGACTCCTATGATGAAATATCGAAGGTAAATAATGAGCTGGTAAACGCTCAAAGAAAACTCATTAAACAAAATGAAGAAATTCATCAGTTAAACAGTCAACTGGAAAAAAGCAACAGGGAGCTGGAGCACTTTGCCTATTCCGTATCCCACGATTTGAAGGAGCCACTTCGAATGATCAAATCGTTTATGCGGCTTTTAAAAGAGCGGTATGGTGATCAGCTTGATGAAAGAGCAAATAAATATATACATTTTGCGGTGGACGGTTCAGAACGGATGAATTTGCTTATTGGAGATCTTCTGGAATTTTCGCGCATTGGCAGGCAAAACCATGAGTTTACAAAAGCCGATCTAAACGATGTACTGGAAAAGGTTACAATGCTATTAGGTTCATTTATTGAAGAACAAAATGCATTGGTAAACTGGCACGAACTGCCCTGGATTGTATGCCAGAAGATGCAGATGGAGCAGCTCTTTAGCAACCTGATTACAAACAGCATTAAGTATCGGAAAGAGGGCGAGACGCCGGTTGTTGAAATATCCTGTGAAGAAAAACCCGGAGAATGGCTCTTTACGGTTTCGGACAACGGAAAGGGGATTGATCCGAAATATCATACGGTTGTTTTTGATCTCTTCAGGCGTATTGATGTTTCAGACAGAACTGAGGGAACGGGAATGGGGCTGGCGATTTGCAAAAAAATAGTGGAGCAGCATGGCGGGAAAATCTGGGTGGAGTCAGAAGCCGGCAAAGGGAGCACGTTCTGTTTTACGATTGCGAAATAGCACCGCTGCGCAGTGCCCCTGGGCTCAGAAATAGACCGATTCACTAAAGAAGCGCCGTAGGCGAGGAATAAATCGAACGCCGAAACCAATCTCACGCTTAAATTTAAGAGGGTAGTCCGGCTCGCATTCCGTTTCTCTCAAGAGATCAAACTCTAACGCTGGAGGTTTGTATCCGATGAGCAATTAGCATACTATTTCTGATTGAATGTGAGGAAGCTCTCATATTCTATGAAATAAATTGTGGGCAAATATGGGCTGGGTGTCTTTTGTGGGTACGGATAAATCACACCTGCGAAGCTCTCATATATTATGTTCGCTGGGTCTTTTAAGCTATCAATATCGCCGTGCAGTAATCTTGATCTGAATCATATTCCATTTTTTAATAAATTGGAGAAAAGGATCTGCGTAGGTTTATCATATCAAAGAATTTATATCCGGATACATAACAAATGAAATCTATTCACATCCTATTGGTAGAAGATAATGAAGGCGATATTATGCTGATAAAAGAGGCGTTTGAAGAGGCGAAACTCGCCAATGAGTTAACTATACTAAAAGATGGAGAGCAGGCGATAACCTATCTGGAAAAAAAAGGAAGTTATAAAGAGGCTGGGGTACCGGACCTGATTGTTTTGGACGTGAACCTGCCCAGAGTGAACGGGCATGAAGTACTGCAGTTTATCAAATATAATAGTAAGCTTAAGCACATACCGGTCATTATGTTAACTACATCATCATCCAATACAGATATTAAATTATCGTATGACAATTACGTAAACTGCTACATCACAAAACCCGTTGATGTGGATAATTTTATGAATGCGATTATCAGTATTGAAGAATTTTGGGTTCATCTCGTAAAACTTCCTATAAACTCCTGAGAGACTATGCGAAAAGATAATCGGTCTCTGCGTCTGCT
Source organism: Chitinophagaceae bacterium T5-Br10_B2g13 (assembly GCA_001564065.1). GTDB lineage: Bacteria > Bacteroidota > Rhodothermia > Balneolales > Balneolaceae > Rhodohalobacter. Next base: position 240 of record LKNA01000169.1, on the reverse strand, counting down.
ACTGATTGAAGACAATCCGGGTGACGCCCTTTTAGTGGAAGAGTTCCTGGGAGAGTCTTTTGAAAATGTCAATCTCACCGAGGTTTCCACCTACAAAGAAGCGGAAAAAATTCTGTTGCCGCCTAAAGAGCGGTACGACTCAATACTGCTCGATCTGTCACTCCCCGACTCTGATGGCATTGAACTGGTTCAGCAAATACTGGATTTGGCCGGTTCCGTACCGGTTATTGTGCTTACGGG
>LKNA01000168.1 GCA_001564065.1 Chitinophagaceae bacterium T5-Br10_B2g13 | reverse complement strand
GCGTTATTCCCCAATTCTTTTAGTGCACATGAAGACGTGAACACAATTGTAGTAAACCTTGGACATACCGTTGATGAAGAATTAAAAACATCCACGATTGATCTTATAATTCAATATGACTTAAGTAATAAAATCACCCGAATCAGGAAAACTCCATTACCGTAATGGGGTTTTAATAAATCTGAATTAACAGTTAAGATAGCATTATACAAAACTCAACCCTTCTCACAACAAACAGAGGTAAAAGTAGAGACTGATTAAACTGGTGTTAATTAACGCCCCAATAAGCAGGCAGGCCATTGATGAGATGCGCATTTGGGCTCGTGGCAGCGGCTCGTCGCCCGGGCAACAAAATGCTCGCACTTCTTTTATGTCGAACTCAGTTGACGGAGGCTCAGGCTTTGATTGCGGGGATTATGCCTCCTGGGTGGATGGAATGGGCTGTGTTCATGATGAAGAAATAATAGTAACTCCTGAAGAGGGATGGATAGACGATCCATTTTTTGATCCTGAGTCATTAGATGAAGAGGATGATAGCGGCGGTTTTTATCCACCCCAGCCGGATGACACCGAATGCCATGTGGCCTATGGCGGTGGCGGCGGTGTGGGGCCGGGCCCGGTGCCTGATCCTGATGCTTGCCCTATCGGACAAGTTAAAGATGCGAATGGGAATTGTATTGAAGGTGAAGTGCCATGTGTGGGTAACCCAATTAAGAATCCAAGAATTGCCCCGCAGGAAGTCAGCGGTGTAAATGGTGGACAATTTGGCCCTACTCGTAGCGGTGGTGAACAATTCCATAATGGAATTGATATAGAAAACGAAATTGGAAGTCCTTTCTTTGCAATGCATGGAGGGAAAGTCGTAAGTGTTGGTTATGAACCAGAAGGAATCGGTTATTTTGTCACCATCCAAAGTTATATCAACGGTGAGTATTACACTCATCAGTATGGTCATTTACAAAAGGATGGCCGCCCTGCCAATGACACAGATGTAAATGCCGGTACTGTAATTGGAGTTCAGGGTTTAAGTGGTAATTTAGAGGGTGCTGTTATTAGCGGAATTACTGTCCCACATACGCATATTGTAATTAGGAAACGAATCGGTTCAGGTTGGGATCTCAAAAACGATTACAGCGCTCCTGAAAATCCAAAGAAAATAATGACTACACAGTTTGACTCTCAGGGAAACCCATTAAGTACTACTGACTGCTAATAATAAAACAATTACAAAATGATGAAATTAAGAATGATTTTTTTACTCATACTTGCCTTGATAAGTGCAACCTGCATACAGGCCCAAGATGTAGTAAACACGATTCCTTGCAATGACTTTGAAGAGATCATGTTTAACGGAAAAACTATTGATCAGTTAAATGCTACTAATGCAGAACCCCAAGATGTTCAGCAACTTTTGGGTAATTACAGTTCAGTAGATGAGCTTGGAGAGAACAGAAGCAGGGCTTTTAACTACGGGGACAATCGTATAGGATTTACATACGATGTACAAACCTTTGTCACACGGATTACAATAACCAACGATCAGTGGCCTGTCGTTATTCAGGGCAATACTGTAAAAGTGGGAGATACGGTTGCCAGTCTTAAACAGGCATTTGGAAGTGAACTGATTATTGGAGAATCTCAGTATGTATCATACTCATTCGTTGCATTTGGATGTCCCGATATGGATATTGGAATCAATTTGGAAATAGATCCGAACACGAATACAGTGAGTAAAATTGTATACTTTGTGAGTCCTTAGAGACTATATGTACAATTTCTTACTTAACTGAGGCTCCATTCTTTTTGAATGTTAGTTAATACGATCCCAAGTAGATGGGGAGTCGGGGATGATCTCAAAGCGAATCAACGTCACTGCCGGTTGTTTGGTTAAAAGGTCGATATTGTATGACAGTGCGGCCACGACTGCTGTTAGGGTCAGCATCCAGAGAAGGTGACATTGCCTGAAAGCCACTTCTTACATGAATTTTTTAAATGGAAATACCCATTTCCGAAAAATTACAATTGTCATTCTAAAAAAGCCCCAATCCAACACCACTACAACTTTGTTGTTGAATCTCTCACCGATTCGTGCAATCTTTTTTAAAGATCGAATATTGACCCATAATAAGTGAAATTTCATCATGGCTGACTCAACACCCATTTCGAAAGAGAATCCTTATAAAATTGTTTTCGTTTGCCTCGGCAACATCTGTCGCAGCCCGACGGCTGAGGGCATCATGCAACACCTGGTGAACGAACGTGGTCTGCAGTCCTATTTCTATATCGACTCGGCCGGGACATCCGCCTACCATATCGGGGAGCCGGCCAACAGCAAGTCACAAAAAGTGGCGAATGAGCGAGGGTTTGAGCTCAAATCCAGAGCCCGGCGATTTGAAGCCGAAGACCTGGACGAGTTTGACCTGATTCTGGCGATGGACCGTGAGAACTACCAAAACATTCTGGCTTTAGACGGTAACGGCAGCTATTCCGAAAAGGTTAAACTAATGCGCGAATTCGATCCGAAAGCCGATAATAACGCCGAAGTCCCCGATCCCTATTACGGCGGTATAGATGGATTCAACAATGTGTTTGATATCGTTCAACGAAGCTGCGAAAAACTGCTTGACGAGCTGGAAGAAAGGGTTGAAAAGTAATTACGCCTTGTGCACCGAGTCGCCTGATTCGGGAAATGACTACTCTCAAGGGAGTATTTATTCAAAATTCATTTTGCTGCGTACCGCCTCATCAATGAATAGCACTTCAAACAATCTCCTCTGTTCGGCGGCTGCAGAGGTTCATTCCAATTTTCTACCCATGTTTCATCCCGATGGGATGAAGGAGACTTTGACATTGTCTCTTTATTAGGAGCACTTTTTGGTTTTTAGTTTACAATATTACGTAAAGATAACTCCCCTCCATGCGGCGGTGTCGCCCGATGCTTCGGGCCGCCGGAGGGAGGGGCAGGGGGTGGGTCGCCCTTTCAGGGCTTGCCTTTTTTTGCTGATCCACACCCACCATTGAAATGGTGGGCTAAAATGTATGGGCATGGCTACGCCATTTGTCGTAGCATGTAAAATCAAATAAAGAATAAATAAGCTGAGAGTGGATTTACTTTAAAGCTCCAAACCCCGTAGGGGTGACATATCATTAGCCCTGGGTGCAGCGTAGCGGAACCCAGGGTAATAAAGGCCAGTTATACAGACCGCCGAACAGAGAGCCTTGCTCGAAGCATTTAGCAGTTTTGAGGCGGGTACGCTCGTCGTTTAAGACATGGTATTTTTCTGAATTCTTAGGTTTTTTATTCGCATCTCAATCTTGCTGTAGAAAAGAATTTAGCCAATCCAGTGAGTAAAAAATACCATGTCTGCTGCTTGGTTTAAAACCAACGAGGCAGGCAACCCGTTGCACAGGCTACGCCTCAGATTTCCTAACTCCTCTTCAATCCATTACTTAAATTTCATGATATTTTTCCGGGTCATACTCATAAGCCTTTCGAAATGTGTCAGCACAAATAGAATAAACCCGACCTGGAAAATCAGCACGATTGTATCTGTCTGTTTTGGTGAAACTTGAAATTCCATCTGCGGAAACAAACTCAACAGAACAACGCCGCTAATTATGCCCACGATAAAAAAGAACCAGGAGAAAGCCACGCCTCTTCGATAGCCTTCCTGAATTGCCTTTTTTTCCAACTCAAGGCGTTCAATATTCAGCATCACATCATCTTCAATATCGGAAAAAGGTAAATTCTCCTCTCCGTGCGATAACAACTCTTTAAACAGTTTATCCTCTTCCGTCATCACTACACATCTTCCGGTTTCAGGTTGAAATTTTTGGATAGTTTTTCTCTCATGCTACTCCTTGCTCTGTGCAGAATTACCTTTGTATTTGAATTGCTCCAGCCGGTTATTTCACAAACTTCTTTTATGCTGTACTCATACAGATAAAATAACCTCAGAGCGAGGCTTTCATCAGGCTTCATAGCTTTTAAAACGGTTCGAATACAGTGCCTTTTGTGTTGCTCGTCTATAGCCTGGTGTACAGAATTCTTTGATACATCAATATGCTGTTCTTCGTTGAACGGGTGATTTCTATCCGGTTTTCGGCTGCGTAACAGCTGATATGATTCATTGACAACAATTCGATGAAACCAGGTTTTAAATGCGGCTTCTTTTCTAAACTCAGGCAGCCCCTCATATGCATTGATAAAGGATTTTTGGACCACCTCTTTTGCCGCATACTCCTCCTTCACGATCGATATCGCCAGGTTATAAGCATCGTCCTTATACTCCCTGATGATAAATCGAAAGGCCTCTTTGTCGCCATTTAATACCTGTTCTATGTAACGATCCGGCATTTACAAGTTATCCGTTATCTTTTCTGTCCATATAGTGTGCAACGATCATCCCAATTCCGCCAAACAAAAACATCATGATTGGCTGAAATTCAGCCCGAATATCAGTTATTTCATTTATTAAGGTCCCGGTAATCAGACCCAATGCAATTGCGGTGATCAATACTCCAAGCTTTAACCACGGAAAACGGAATGAAAAACTCCACCCATCTTTTTGTTCCGGCACTTGCTGATCTTTTTCAATCAGCAACATACGTTCTTTTTCACGTGATTTGTGAGTAAAATACCATGCCAGGAAACCTGCGGTTAAGAATGCCAGGAAAATGATCGTAAATACAATTTGATTCATGATTTTTGTCGCTCTTAGTTTTTGTTAAAGTTCAACTGTTTGATGCAGGAATCTTTCAAAAGGTTACAAATCAATTGATTTTTTTTGATGTATATGATTTAAAAGTGGCTCGCCCCTACAGGGCTTTTCAAATTTCTGTGCTGATCTATTACCCACCATTGAAATGGTGGGCTAAAATGTATTATCATGGCTACGCCATTTGCTCTGTTTGCGAAGTTTAAATGTGTTTAAGTGAGCTGAGTGTATACTTACTCTACAGTCCAAACCCCGGGTTGAGGTTTACGCCAGCATTAATTCCACCGAAAAGAGGGCATTGCTCGAAGTATTTAATAGCTGAGAGGTGGTAACTAAAGAGTTAGATAATTATGCCAATTCAAACGCGTTTTAACATATTTGAATCCGACCTTCACCAAAACTATATTTCTGTATGATTAAAAAGGCAGACATAGAACAGTTGAGTAATTCCGAACAATTGGAAACCATGGAGATGCTTTGGGAATCCCTCTCTTCTAAACCCGATAAACTCTCCTCACCAGATTGGCATGCAAAAGTTCTAAAAGCTCGCAAGGCTAAAATCAACTCCGGAGAAGAGGAGTATTTAACGATACGGGAGTTGAAAGATAAACTCAGCAAATAAAAAGAGACGGATGAAAAAAGTTATCGTCCTCTTTGATGCTGCTACTGACATTGAAAAAGGACGAGATTTCTATAATAAGATTGATCCGGGGGCAGGGGATTACTTTGTCAGATCCATCCTTTCCGATTTAGACAAACTATCCAATATCAGCGGAGTTCATCCGATTGTTTTCGGTTATCACAGAATGCTTGCCACTAAATTTCCTTTCGCAATTTACTACCACACTAATGAAAAGCGAATTGAAGTAGTAGCCGTTTTGGACCTTAGGCGAAATCCAATCGTAAATTATACTGATTTAAAAGAAAGATGATAATTCAAGGTGTCAGTTAACTCGTGGATTTTGGCGTTGCCCCGGTCTCATTTCAACAATTTAAAATTGTTCGCATCTACTTTTAGTGGCCCGCCCCTTCAGGGCTTTCTATTTTTTGTATTGATTTACCCACCATTGAAATGGTGGGCTAAAATGTATGGTCATGGCTACGCCATTATTTCCGTTCACGTAATTTAATTGCACTTCGGTGATCAATTGACTGCCAAAATTTTGTGTAAAACTCAATCCCAAACCCTGTAGGGGTGTCCAACATATAGCCTCCCGATCAAAAACATCGGGACAGGCTGGGGTTTTAACCCCGGGGATGAATACAAACCAAAATTAATACCGCCGAACAGAGAGCGTTGCTCAAAGTGTTTTGCAGTTTTGAGGCGGTTATGCACGGAGTGTGAGACATGGTATTTTTCTGAATTCGCATGGTTTTCTATTCGTATCCCTATCTTGCTATGGTTGATAATTTTAGCAGATCCTGAGGGTAAAAATACCATGTCCGGTTTACTTCCCTTTCAAAATCAACAGAACGCACTAAATACCCTGTCTTTTTTGATTTATATTCCCCGTGTCAGGTGACCCTTACTGCAACCCCAAACACATCACGCGAAATGAAAAACTTCAACCCATGATCCCAACAGAGCTTTCAACTCATCTTTCGGAAACCCTTGATCTGGAAATTAAAAGATCACAATCTGTCTCGGGTGGCAGCATCAACCGGGCGGCGAAGATCACCACGAATAAGGGTGACTTCTTCCTGAAGTGGAACCGCTCGGCGCCGAACGATTTTTTTGAGAAGGAAGCGGACGGATTGAAACGCTTAGACCAGGCCAAATCTAATCTTCGCGTCCCAAACGTTATTTCAACCGGCAAACCGGATACCAACCGACCGGGCTATCTGATGATGGAGTTCATTGAAGAGGGTCGCTCCGGTAATTCCTTTGAGTTTGGACGCCAACTTGCATTACTCCATCAAACCGGGGCTGAACAGTATGGATTGGTATCGGATAACTACATCGGAAGTCTTCCACAAAGCAACCGTCAACATAGAGACTGGATTGAGTTTTTCGCACGAGAACGTATCGAGCCACAGATAAAAATGGCGATCGATTCCGGTAAACTGATTACAGATATCAACCAAAACTGGAACCGTCTTTCAGCAAAGCTCAACGATATTTTTCCGGCAAGCACCCCTTCCCTACTGCACGGTGACCTCTGGGGCGGAAATTACCTTTTTGATTCATCCGGCAGTGCTGTTCTGATCGATCCCGCCGTCTATTACGGTCACCCGGAGATGGACCTCGCATTTACCAAAATGTTTGGCGGATTTTCCGGTGAGTTTTATAGCGGGTATGAATCGGAAACCCCACTCGAGCCGGGATTTTCTGAACGTGTGCCAATTTACAATCTCTATCCGCTTTTGGTACATGTGAACCTTTTTGGCGGACACTACGCTACTCAGTTCAAATCAATCCTTAGGAAGTATTAAATAACGTGAATTCGAGATAAGAGTTTGTAAAGAAGTGTCCCCCTTTGAAGGGGGCAATGGGGGATGAAAAGTCGTTCATTTAAAGCGTAAAGATGAATGTTTGAGCTAAAGCTTAGCACAGAGGGGCATCCCCTCATCCCGACAGCTGCCGGGACTCTTCCCCCTTCAAAGGGGGACTTTCTAGCCTCATTTCCTTATCTCGAACTGTCGTTAAATACTTCAGTCAATTTAAAGTTATAGATCAATATATGAACGCCAGTAGCCGGATTAGAAATCATTCTATGTGTTTGGTAAAGGTGTGATTGTAAATGTAAATCTGCATTACTCAATACGAACT
>LKNA01000167.1 GCA_001564065.1 Chitinophagaceae bacterium T5-Br10_B2g13 | reverse complement strand
TCCAATCACAACATTTCAGCGGCCGTAGATAAAGTAAGTGATCTGCCGCTCGTAAGCGGACTCATTAAAACCAATGAGAAGTTATACCACCTGCTTACGCTGGGGAGTAGTTTTGAAGAAACCATAGAAGGTGACCGCAAAAGTTTCAGTCTGCACTACATTGACTGGGAAAATCCAGAGAATAATGTATTTCACGTGGCCGAAGAGTTCAACGTACAGCGCACCGGCAGTTATAAAGAGTACCGCCCGGATATCGTGTTGTTTGTAAATGGTATTCCACTGGTTATTATTGAATGCAAGCGCCCTGACTTGAAAATGCGGGAAAAAGACCAAAAGCCGGTCGATCAGGCCATTTCGCAACACCTCAGAAATCAAAAGAATGACGGAATTCCGGGTTTATATGTTTATTCGCAATTGCTGCTTGGGCTTGCAGTAAACAGCAATAAATATGCAACCACCGGAACACCGAATAAATTCTGGAGCACATGGAAAGAGAAGTTCGAAACAGAAGAGGAAGAGCGACACTATGAGCGTAAGCTTGAAGAATTAAAAAATGAACCACTACACCCAGACCTGTTTGAGGGTATTTTCTCTGATCGGTTTCGTTATGTAAAATCACATTTTGAGGCTCTGCAAAAGGGAGATCAAAAAGTCACATGTCAGGACAAGATTCTTTACGGTTTTTGTCGCCCAGCTCGTCTCTTGCGCTTTATCAAACGCTATACCTTATATGACGCCGGTGAGAAGAAGGTAGCTCGGTATCAGCAATTTTATGCCGTAGAAAAGACGCTGAAACGAATTCAATCACTCGAACAGGGAAAACGGCAAGGGGGTGTGATTTGGCATACCCAGGGTTCCGGAAAGTCCCTGACAATGGTAATGCTTGCAAAAGGTATTGCACTTGATAAAGGCATTCCCGATGCCCGTATTGTTTTGGTCACAGATCGTGTGGACTTGGATGATCAAATCTATGAAACATTCGATGACTGCGACCTGGAACCGGTTCAGGCATCGACCGGTAAACATTTGATTGAACTGCTTAGGCAGAAGAAAAGAGCCGTTATAACGACGGTCATCAATAAATTTGAAGCCGTTGTTAAAAAGAGCAAGGTGAAAGAGGAGTCACCCAATATTTTTGTGTTGGTGGATGAAGGCCACCGCACGCAGTACGGAACGTCCAATGTTCGGATGCAACAGACGTTTCCCAATGCCTGCTTTATTGCGTTTACCGGCACTCCACTAATGAAGCAGGAAAAACATACCGCCCGAAAGTTTGGCGGTATTATAGATACCTACACAATTAAAGAAGCCGTCAGCGATAAGGCGGTCGTTCCACTTTTATATGAAGGACGACATATTCCGCAAGATGTCAATAAAAAACCCATCGACACGTATTTTGAACGAATTTCGGAACGGTTAAATGATAAAGAAAGAGCCGATCTTAAAAAGAAATTCAGCCGGGCCGATCAGTTGAATGAAGCCGAACAAAAACTGATGACCATTTGCTACGATATCAGTGATCACTTTTCAAAAACATGGCAAGGTTCCGGTTTCAAAGGTCAGCTAACCGTTCATTCCAAAACAGCCGCGATCAGGTGTAAACAATTCCTGGATGAATTCGAAAAGGTAAGTTCCGAAGTGATCATTTCCGGGCCGGATACCCGTGAAGGTCACGAAGACATGGACGAGGAAAACATCGATATCGTCCAGAAATTCTGGAAGAGAATGATGGATCGGTTCGGTACCGAAAAAGAGTACAACAAACAACTGATCTACCAGTTCAAAAGTGATGAAGATCCGGAGATCATGATCGTCGTGGATAAATTGATTACCGGATTTGACGCTCCCCGAAATACGGTTTTATACATTGCAAGGAGCCTGAAAGAACATAAACTGCTTCAGGCCATCGCTCGTGTCAATCGCTTGTTTGAAGGGAAAGATTTTGGATACATCATCGATTACTATGGCATTCTTGGTGAGCTGGATGAAGCTTTGACAACATACAGTGAACTGCAAGAGTTTGAGGAGGAAGAGTTAGAGGGCACCTTAGCCGATATTCAGCAGGAAATAGATAAACTCCCTGAGCGTCATGCTCACGTGTGGGATATATTTAATGGAATAGATCGGAGTTTGGATGCTCAATATTATGAGCAGCATTTGGAAGATGAAGATATTCGGGATGAATTTTATGAGCGACTCTCACTGTTTGCAAGAACATTGAAGATGGCTCTTTCTACTTTTGATTTTATTCAAAATACAGATCCTAAGAAGGTTAACCAGTACAAGAATGACGCAAAGTTTTTTATGAGTTTGCGTTCATCAGTAAAGGCCAGGTATTCTGATTCAATCGATTATGGTCAATACGAAAAACAGGTGCAGAAGTTGATAGATACGCATGTCACCTCAAGTGAAGTCGTGAAATTGACAGAACAGGTTAACATTTTTGATGAAGAGAAATTTGAGCAGGAGTTAGCGAAGGTTGAAGGCGATGCGGCCCGGGCTGACCGGATAGCGACTCGCACAAAAAAATCTATCAACCTGGTGATGGATGAAGATCCTGCTCTCTATAAGAAGTTTTCTGAAATGCTGGAGCAAACAATAAGTGACTGGAAGGCTCGGCGATTATCAGATGCAGAGTATTTAAACCGGGTACGAGAAATCATGGATAAGGTTCGTTCACGGTCTTCCGATGATATTCCCGAAGAGTTACAAGGAAAGAAAACTGCCCAGGCCATATACGGAGTTGTAAATGAGATCATGAATGGTGGTAAAGTAAAGTCGGATGGTATTCCCTATGGCTCAGATTCCTCAAAAACTGAGCTGAGTGATATGGGCATCAAGATTGATGAAATCATTCAAAACCATTTGGTCGTAGACTGGCAGTTTAAAACAGATATTAAAAATGCGATGCGTCAGGATATCGATGATTATCTTTATTCACTAAGAGACAAGGGTGTGAATTTAACATTGGAAGAGATGGATGATATCATTGAAAAATCTATTGAATTGGCTATCAGGAATTACACATGAACACAATTAGCTACGGAAAAAAAGAGATCGGATATGAATTGCAATTTTCAGACCGAAAAACACTGGGAATAGCGGTCTATCCAGACATGAATGTTGTAGTTACTGCTCCGGAAAATGTCAGTAAAGAGAAAATCCAGGAAAAGGTGAAATCCAAAGCCCGCTGGATTTTGAAACAGCTTCGGACATTTGAGAAGTATCAACCGCTATCCAAACCCAAAGAATATGTATCCGGGGAAACCCATCTGTATTTGGGTCGACAGTATGTTTTAAAGGTTGAGAAAGCTGCTGATAACCAAGTCAAACTGAAAGGGAAATATCTGAGGGTAAAAACCAAGAACAAGAAAAAAGCCGAAGAATTACTATATGACTGGTACCGGTTCAAGGCTCAGATTCATTTCAACACTGTTTTAGAAGATCTGTTACCTGAATTTGAAAAACATGATCTGAAAATTAAAGAGCTCAATATTCGCAAGATGAATACACGCTGGGGCAGCTGTACACCCGGAGGGGTTATTACCTTAAACTTGCACCTGATTAAGGCTCCAAAACGGTGTATTGAGTATGTGATATTGCATGAGCTGTGTCATCTCATACACCATAAACATGATGCTGACTTTTATCGACTTCTAAACTCCAAAATGCCTAATTGGAAACGTTGGAAGGAGAAATTAGAGATAACGTTAGCTTAATGAATTAAACTTTCAAAAAAATGTCCGGATATACTTTTTTACTTGGATCAGGTATATCGCTTCAGTCTGGAGTACAATCTGTTGATGAAGTTACTGAGGCTTTATTTGATCATGATTATTTTGAGCATACTGATGGATCGTTTGTAAAAGGACTAAATCCATCCCCAGAACTTCAACAACATTATACTGTAAAGCCGATTCAGGACTTTCTGAGACTCATTAAGGAAAGAGTTGATAATTATGTTAGAAGTAGATTTTTGTATGTAAGACAAGCCAATTACGAAGACATTTTTGATATCGTTCAGCAGATTCGTGAAGAAACTAATACAGTAAGAGATAATGTAGGGATTGAAGAGTTTTGTAAAGATATAGAAAAAGCCACATTCTCAATTCGAAATGGTTACAGAAATTATCCCGAAGGAGATGTAATTAGTTTAGGAGACATCTCTGAAAAAGCTCTCAAATTCATCGAAGCAGTAATTAAGTACGGATTAAATGAAAATGAACTCAAAGGATTAGGCGTTCTGGAAGAGCTAATATCCAAAGACTATAAACTAAATCTATTTACATTAAACCATGATTTACTAATAGAAAAGCTATCTGATTCATTAGAAGTCGAATATTCTGATGGATTCTCGGATGCTGATGGTGATGTCAGGTGGTACGATCCAACTACATGGGATAATGAGAGAAGAGTAAAAGTTTACAAGATTCACGGCTCTCGTAATTGGAGTCTGGTTAGACATAAAGATAAGGGACAGGTCCATGGAATTATAGTTGGTAAAGATTCTTGGCATGCTAAAGATAAGAATGGAGATAATGTCGATTTATTGCTCAGAACAGGGCGCATTCTCACGGGGCAGAAGAAATTTGAGAATTACATATCTGGAATACACGGAGAAATCCATTATAGATTTACTCATCATTTAAGGAACTGTCGAAATTTATTAATCTCAGGCTACGGTTGGAATGATGTACAATTAAATTGGAAATTGTTTGATTGGCTTTATCGAGATGAGAAGAATAAAATGATAATTATTCACAAGGAACCTGAGAATATGGCAAAGTATTCAAGATTTTTATCCTATTCTGACGTTGAACGTGGGGTAAAGCAAGATAAAATAGTGTTGATTGAGAAATGGTTTCAAGAAGTTTCGATCGAAGATATAGAAAAATTTACTGCACGATGAGGTTACATCTGGCACTTTGTACTCTGGAACTGTTTTATTAGGATACCAAATCAGTCAAAACCAAGGCTTTTGCTATTATAAATTATCGGCAGTATTTAAAGATTAGTGCCGAAATATAGTGTAAGATAGACCTCAATTTAATTGCCAGATAGTGCCTAGAAGAGCACTCGGGTAAAACTGGAAGTCCAACTAAAGATATGTTGAAATGATTCTCCAGACGCATGCTCATCAGGTACTTCCCAAACATGAACGAATGCTTCAGCAGGTTGGAGAACAGTTCAAACTGGCTCGGTTACGCTGGAAATTGAGTGCCGAGCAAATTCGCAGCGAGCAGATATTGGTACGTCAACACTCTGTAGAAATGAAAAGGGTGATCCCACGGTTTAGCGATGGGAAACTACTTCCGGGTACTTGTGGCCATGGGACTGGACAAGGATATCATAAAATTGGCGTCTGATGATAACTTGGAAGAAAAATTCAGGATGTTGGGTTGATTACGAAAAAGAGAACACCTAAAAGAAACTAAATCATAGTAGCTCATCAGTAAAGAAAAAGATGCCGACGAGGACGCTTTTTCATCATTGGCTACCCCGCTTTCACCTTACTCAAGTCTTATTCAGTACCGCGGTCCATACCCCTTGATGATTTATTGAATTTAAACCCCAAACACCCCAATCCCTACCCCAACAACAAACGCCACAACCAAATACCCATAAAACTCCCAGTTGTCTGTAATGCTCCGTTTAGGTTTCAGGTAACTCAGGTCGCCGATGTAATCTTCTTTGATTGGATAATAGCTCATAGTCGTAGATTTTATTTGTGTTTAAAAGATATTTAATATGAAAAGGGGACACAGGTAATGTACTGCCTGTCCGGTCTAACTTCCAAACGGCTACCGGCTAAAGTCACCGCGCTGGGCTTCGCGCTCCAGTTGCTTTTGAACTGCGACTTGCCTGTGTTGGTAAATGGCGTGGCGGATCCCGCTTTGGGCAAGTGACGCGCCGCCAGATTTCAGTGTGTTAGCAATGCTCAGGACCATCCGGGTCGCTTTCATCGACTGGTCTGTCATCTGGACCAGGGCCTTGCCCGCTTCCGACTGTTTAGCTAAATCGTTTTTGAACGATGCCACTCCGCGTCCGGCCACCTTTTTGGCAAGCGGCTGGTAATTCTTCATGATGGAAGTGATCGCCCGGCTTACGGCAATGACCTCCTCGGCGCCCCGGCTCATACTGTACCCCGCTTCAGTTTGACGCATGTTTTTCCGTAACGCCTGCTTGATGGCCGGCAGCTTAACATTGGATAAATCGCTCTGCTTCTCCGTAAGCTCTTGACGTCTTTGGCTCAGTTCTTTCGGATTACGAATAATCTTCTCTTCGAGGTATGTTTCCCACTGCTTGTACTTCTTATGCATCTCATTAATATCTTTCCCAAGCTGTTGAAGCATCCACCCTTCTAATTTTACATTACCAAATCTCCTTGGGTCAGTCATTAACTCTGCACCCGCATCCACCAAACCTTCCTCTTTTACGACCCTGTCCATCTCTCGCTGCGCCTTATCCGGATCATGAAACGTTTTTTCAAAACCTTCGTTAATCCGTTTTTTCAGATTTTTCAGGTGTGTATCGTAGTAATCAATCTTATATAGCTCAGCGTCAATAAACATTTTGCTTTGTACCAGGTCGCTTTTTTTTCCTTCCAACTTGATCCGTTCAAGGGCGTTTGTCCAGTTGTTGACCTCTCCAATACCTTTCTTTACGTTTACATTGAGCTCTCTGTGCTCCTCATACTTGGATAGAGACATCCCAAACTTTTTCTCCAACTTACCCCGGCTAAAATCCCGACCTACGCTGCTGGCTTTAATGCTCATGGCTCCATCGGTAACAACCATACCCGCGCCCTTGCTTTCCACCCAAAGACCTTGACCGGCAAGTTTGTCATCAAATGATTTCCAGTTTTTAGCAAGGTAGAGATTTTTCTTTACCTCAAGCGCCCTCACCCGAACTGATTTATAATCAGGCTCTCCGATTCCAGCACCTTTCAGCGCCTCATTCACTTTTACCCGATGTTTGGTTTCCCAGAGCTTTTCTCCCTTCCCCTTCACTTTTCTTGGATCCCCATATAGTAAGCCCGGGGTTTCCTGCCATCCTTTTTCCTTTTCAATCTGTTGCAGTACCTCCTCCACTCTTCGCATATCATTCCAACGATCAACGGCTTTGAACGTTTCCGGATCTACCCGATTAATAGCCATATGTACATGCGGGTGTCCGGTGTCTTTGTGAGAGGCAATGAGGGTTTGGTTCCGTTCCAGTTTCAACTCTGCTAACACCCGATCGGCCACCTCCAGCATGTCAAATTTGGATGGATCATCGTTGGGTTTCCAGCTCACAGAAATGTGATACACAGGATGGGTTGCCCGGCTGCGGGTTGCTACCATATCCATTTCTTGAATAACATCCGATGGGCGGGTTCCCAAAAGATTACGGCTATCTGTCCATTGCTGTTTTTCCGGGTCTGTGATATACCGAATCAGCCTCCCAAAAGAAGAACCGCTACTGATTTTTCCAATCATTTCAAGGCCCGGATCAGTAATTTTAGAATTTTGGAGTTTACCCCCC
>LKNA01000166.1 GCA_001564065.1 Chitinophagaceae bacterium T5-Br10_B2g13 | reverse complement strand
GTTTAGGAACAATGGCATTAAAAAAATAATTTATTGCTCAAATAATTGAAAAATTAGTCATAGCAAATGAAGAAAGTTTTTGGATTTGTACGATATTCGATTTTGACGGACAATAGAAATAAAAAAAAATGGAATATTAGTAAGCATTTGACTTACGAACAGCTTAAAGAAAACTTGTTTGCCAGAGAAAGACTTGAACAACGAGGTTTCCTTTTTGAAAACTTCACATTGCCATCCATGGAATCAAATTTGCGCGATTGGTGTGATCTTCGCCTTATTGTATTTACTTCTGAAAGCTTACCTGACTGGCATTTAAAGTTTCTTAACAGCTTAAAGGAAAAGTATTCGTTTATTGAAATACACTTATTGGGGACTCAAACGGATTGCTTGAATTTAGCTGCAAACAAGATTATTGAAGAATCAGTTGAACCAGGCGAAGTGTATGGAACATTTCGAATTGACGATGATGATGCCATTTCAAATACATATATTGATAGTTTAAAGCGATATTTAGAACATAATTTTGCCGGCATGGCAATTACTTTCCCAAAAGGGTACAGTGCTTTTTTTGATTTTGAGAAAAACATCATTACAACATATGGTGAGACTTATGTTCCAATGAATGCACAGGGTCTATGCCTCATTTCCAAAAAAGAAATGTCCTTTAAACATGTATTTGATTTGAAATCAGGTGGGCATAGGAATACAGATAAAATAATTCCTGTCATTTTGTTGTCTCAAAGACATAGTTATTTAAGAATTTTGCATGATAATGCGTCGATGTATTTTAATAAAAACACTATGCAACAAAGTATTCGAACCAGAAGCAAAATGCATGCAAAAGTATCATCTTCGCAAATTCTTGATGATATAAATATAGCCTCTGATCTAATTCAAGCAGAAAGTGAAGCAATTAATATCAGTAGATACCATAGGTTTAAAAGGCTCATATATCGAGTATGGCAAATATTGAAAACTAAGAGATAATTTTCTCTAAAATATAATGTATGAAAAGTATTGAGTTTGTAGGCCCCAGTAGTGTTGGTAAATCTACTTTTTTAAAAGCACTGGAAGAACAGAGAGGGGATACAGAAAATTGGATCACAAAGCGTGCAGCACTGAAACATATTAGTTTTAATATGGGAATAAAACATTTCCTAAGTATATATACATCAAAAGTTTTATATCTACTTGGATTAAATATCAATGTGCCAACTAATCAAAAACTGTTTGAGAATTATGAAAGAGATATTGATCCACTTTTAGATATTTTTTTTAACCATGTATTTGATTCAGGTTATAGTGCCAATAAAAAGAGAAAATTTATCAGATTTTATTCAGAGAGAATACTTTATGATTTAATATTATTGTGTGAGTACTTCAAAAAAAAGCGGGTGATTATTCTTGACGAAGGAATTATTCATAATGGTGGATTGCATAATTCCCCGTCTAACTTAGGTGTATTAGCAAATAACAGGTTACGTCCAAGTGGGGTTGTTTTTTTTGAATTAAGTGATCAAAATTATTTTGAGAGGATTAAAAAAAGGTTTAATGAAAAAGGAGTGAACAGTATTAATATTTTAACCGGCAGCATGACAGATGAAGACGTATGGAGTTATATCAAACATACAAAAGAAAAAGCTGATGAGAAATTAAAGGTATGTAAACAAATTGGTATTCCACTCATTGAAATTGAAGCAAAGTGCAAAGTAAGTGAATTTAAAAAAGTAAATAAATTTATAACCGAAATATATGATCCCCGTAACTAAACCATTTATGCCTCCCCGTGAGGAATATGAACAGTATGTCCAAGATATTTGGGAGCGGGAATACCTGACCAACAATGGACCGCTTGTACATGAGTTGGAGGCTAAACTGAAAGGGTATCTGGATGTAGCGAACATGCTCTATCTTTCAAATGGTACTATTGCCCTCCAAATTGCTATTAAGGCATTGGACCTAAAAGGTGAAATTATAACCACCCCCTTCTCCTATGTCGCCACTACCTCCAGTATTGTTTGGGAGGGATGTGAACCGGTGTTTGTGGATATAGACCCGCATACCCTTAATATTGATCCGGCACTTATTGAGGAGGCCATTACGGAGAAAACTACCGGGATTTTAGCTACGCATGTATTTGGCAATCCATGTGATATTGAAGCTATACAAGCTATTGCTGACAGACACGATTTAAAAGTGATTTATGATGCAGCCCATTGCTTCGGCACGACCTACAAAGACCGATCGGTGTTTGAATACGGCGATATAAGCACCACCAGTTTTCATGCTACAAAGCTTTTCCACACTGTGGAAGGAGGAGCGGTATTTACCAAAGATGAAGACCTGAATTACCGAATGAGCCGGATGCGAAATTTTGGACATGCGGGTTTTGGGCAATATGATGGAGTCGGGATTAATGGTAAAAACTCTGAATTTCATGCTGCGATGGGATTATGTAATCTTACTTATATAGATGAAATACTGCAAAACCGGAAAAAACAGTGTCTATTATATGAAGAATTACTTAAGGATGCCCCGATAAAAAGTATTAAAATACAGGAAGATTCAGAATGGAATTTCGCTTATTATCCAGTGATTTTCGGGAGTGAAGTTGTAACCTTAAAGGTGAAAGAAGTTTTAGAACAAAAAGATATCCATCCCCGCCGGTACTTTTATCCAAGTTTAGACTCATTAGAGTATGTAAAGTCAGAAGAGATAGAGATATCAAAGGATATAGCGGAGCGTATATTGTGTTTACCTCTTTATAATTCCCTTGGGAAAAATGAACAAGTATTGATTATTGAAGATATAATAAATTAAAATATGAATATTATGTTAGATGGTGAAAGAATTTATTTGAGGTTGTTCGATATAGAAGATGTGGAAACTCGTATGAAATGGATGAATGATAAGAAATTTAGAGAAATGTTGAATTCACCTTATCCAGTTTCAATGTTGTCAACACAAAAATGGTTAAATTACGTCACAGAGGATAAGACTAGAATTGACTTAGCTGTGTGTTTAAAAAAAAATCATAAATTAATTGGTTATACAGGATTTCGAGATATTGATTTTATTAACCGAAAAGCTGAGAGCTATACGGGTATAGGGAAAAAAGATTATTGGGGTAAAGGTTTGGGTAAAGAAATCAAGATATTATCATTGAAATATATTTTCAATATTTATGATCTGAATAAAATTTATGTAAAAGTTAGAGTAGATCACAAAACGAATATTGAGTTAAATAAGAAAATTGGTTTTAATATTGATGGAGTGCTCAGGAAGGAAGTTTATTCTCATGGTGAGTATAGAGATATCATGGTTATGAGTCTTTTGAAAAGTGAATTTTACCATAACCAACTAGCTTAATAAATGAATATTCTTTTAACCTCAGCCGGGAGGCGCTCATATTTAATACAATATTTTAGAGAGATTTTAGCCAGTACAGGAACAGTACATGCCTCAAACTCCAGATGGTCTACGGCATTAGAAGTTGCCGACCTAGCTGTAATAACACCACTCATTTATGATGATAATTATATCACATTTTTGTTAAATTATTGTAAGGATCATAACATAAAAGTAGTCATTTCATTTTTCGATATTGATCTTCCGGTTTTATCCAAGGCAAAGGAACAGTTTCAACAAGAGGGTATCCAGGTGATTGTATCAGACTATGAGGTAACTCAAATCTGCAATGACAAATGGAAAACATATCAATTTTTAATACAGAGTAACCTGAATGCACCTATCAGTTTTATTGATATAGAGGATGCAGAAAGATCGTTGCAAGAGAATGACATTCAGTTTCCATTGATTATTAAACCTAGATGGGGAATGGGATCTATTTCGATTTTTAAAGCCGATAATAGTGAAGAGCTAATCGTTTTTTATAAAAAAGTGAAACGAGAAGTAAAGGAAAGCTACCTAAAGTTTGAGTCACAAATAGATTTCGAACATTCGGTTATAATACAGGAATATTTAGATGGCCAAGAATATGGATTGGATATTATCAATGACTTGGAGAAAAACTATGTAACTACCTTTGTAAAAAAGAAAACCGCCATGCGCTCTGGTGAAACAGATGGAGCTATTACTGAAAAAAATGATCTGCTTGAAGAGACCGGAGAACAAATTGCAAAGACTCTTGGGCATATAGCCAACCTCGATACCGATTGTTTTATAGTTGATGGTAAACCTTATATACTTGAAATGAATTGCAGGTTTGGTGGAGGGTATCCTTTTAGCCATTTGGCTGGGGCAAATTTGCCTGGAGCAATTTTGAAATGGGTTGAAAATGATGATGGAGTAGAAGAACTGAAAGGATACACCGTAGGTATTGAGGGAAGAAAAGATATTATAATTTCAAAAATTGATGATGGAATTAAACAAAGGAGTTAATATTTCAAAAGAACCAGTGCCTATTACCGAACAGAATTGGGATATGAATACTGTTCCATTAGTAAGTGTAGCTTGTATTACCTATAATCATGAATGTTTTATTCGTGAAGCCCTTGATGGATTTTTAAAACAAAAAACTACTTTCCCTGTTGAACTTATTGTTCATGATGATGCATCTAATGATGGTACGAGAGATATTATTGGCGAATACAAAGATAAATATCCAAGACTATTTAATACAATTCTACAAGAAAAGAACCAATGGTCAAATGGAGGTAATATTTATGGTAGATTTATATATCCTCGAGTAAAAGGCAAATACTTAGCTCTCTGTGAGGGTGATGATTATTGGACGGATCCATTTAAATTACAAACTCAATTTGAGTATCTGGAGAAATATCCTAAGGTAAATTTATGTTTTCATCCAGCAATTTCTATGTACGAAAACTCTGAAAAACATAATGAAGTGATCAGTAAACATTTCAATATAAATAAACTGATTTCTACAGAAGAAATTATAATTGGTGGCCCTCACTATTGCCCTACAGCTTCAGTTTGTATAAGGTCAAATATAATTAAACATGATTTATTCGTTAAGCATAAGTTAAGATATAGTTATTTTAGACAGATTATTGCTTCTTTAGAAGGAGGAGCTATATATGTCAATAAAACGATGTCTGTTTATAGAAGAGGTGTCGATGGATCATGGAATGATAGGGCAAAAAATAGTTCATTGATGTTATATAAGCACCATAAAAAAATATTTAAATATTTAAAAATATTGGACAAATACACTAATGGGTCTTACAAAGAATCTATTCGGGATGTATTTAGTAAAAGGTTCTTTGATATAATGAAAAATGATACATTATTAATGTATCATAAATGTGTATTATTTATATGGCATATGAAATATAAAATTCAATTTATAGACTATTTGATTAGTCGTTTGAAAAATAAATATTTACAAACATAATTAAATGGAAAAAAATAAAATTGAATTAAGGGGGGTCGAATTTCATAATAAAGGTGCTCATTTAATGATGGCGGCAATATTTGACCAGTTTAAGCAAAGGAATATTGAAGTAAGTTATGTGATGGAGCGTAAAGGAAATTCACCAATTAGAAAGCATAGAGAATTAGGTATTTATACTAAATTTAAATTTCGAAAATTCGAAGGGATTGTAAAAATATTAAGCTCATTAATTCCTTCATATTTCTTTAATCTATTTGGTTTTGTTAAAGAAAGTCAGGTTAATATTGTTCTGGATGGATCTGGCTTTGCATTTGGAGATAAATGGGGTGTTAAGAAATCAGAGAATAGATTGGGAAGTCATGTTAAAGAATGGAAAACACAAGGCAAGAAAATTATTTTATTACCTCAAGCTTTTGGACCGTTCACAGATAATGATTTGAAAAAAAGTATTGGAAAAATTATTAAATACGCAGATTTGATTTTTGCGCGAGACCCCATTTCACAAAAACATTTAACAAACATTTGCAATAATAATAATATCAAAATCGCTCCAGACTTTACCATTCTTATAAATGGGGAAATTCCTGAATACTATAAATATGATCTACATGAAGTTGCAATTATACCAAATCACAAAATGTTCGATACAAATTCAAAATTGAGTAAAGACCAATATTATAAATTTATTATCCACTGTGTTGAGGTCATTCTTGGGAAAGGAATGAAGCCATATTTTTTAATACATGAGGGAGAATTAGATTATTCAATAGCAAATCAAGTTAATTCTCGTTTACAAAATTCTATACCAATTTTATATGATTCAGATCCTGTTAAAGTTAAAGGTATTATAAAAGCATCAAAGGCAGTAATCACATCAAGATTTCATGGTCTTGTAAGTGCTCTCTCACAGGGAGTTCCAACTTTAACAACCAGCTGGAGTCATAAATATGAAATGTTATTAAAAGATTATAATTACGAAGAAGCATTATGTGATACTTCTGATTTAAATGAGGTTACAGTTAAGATTAACCGGATAACGAACAGAAAAAATTCTGAGCAAATAAGTAATTCACTAAAAATTTATTCTGAACAACAGAAAATTAAAGTTCTAAAGATGTGGGATATGGTTTTTAAACAAATTGATTTATAATATTGACCGAGTGATAAGTATTCTATGGGTTTTAAATCAAAAAATAACCGGTTTGATGGGCTCTCGATTATTATACCCGTATACAATGACCGCCTGGGGTTAGAGAAGTGTCTGAAAAGTATACGTACTTTAAAATCAAATATTGATTATGAAATTATTGTTGTTGATAATAATTCGGATGTACCTGTAAATGATATTGCGGATAAATTTTCTGCGATTTATGTTTATGAGCCAAAGAAAGGATCTTATGCTGCTCGAAATTCAGGTATAAAAAGATCAACCTATTCTTACGTCTGTTTTACTGATTCAGATTGTTTGTTTGACAAAAATTGGTTTAATGAAATTTTAAGGCTCATAGAATACCAAGGGCATTTCTTTTTTGCAGGTGATGTAAGAATTAAAATCTCCCAGCAGCCTAATTGCTGGGAAAAATTTGAACAATATTATTCATTTGATCAAAAAGGAAATGCTGAAAAAGGGCTTTCTGTAACGGCTCATTTATTGATTGAAAAGAAAATACTTGAAGATTTTGGAGGGTTTGATGAGTCGTATTTGTCGGGCGGAGATTTTGAATTTACCTCAAGAGTATCTGATAAGTATTCTCTAAACTTTGCAGATGAATTAATAGTTTGGCATCCAGCAAGGTCTACATTCAAAGAATTTATGAAAAAAGATATAAGAGTTGTTGGAGGAAAATATATCATGAAATTAAAAAATAAAAGGTTTATGTACAGACTAATTTACCCATTTGGATATAGTTTGAAGCTACTCTCGCAGATACCAACAAAACTGAAAGGAAAAAACCATAAATCTTGCATTGCTTTTGTATTAATAATTAGAACGATCACTAAATTCATAGCACTTCAATTAATAAATTTAAGGTTTTTAAAACCAAAGAGGTGCTGAAGTGAGTTTGGGTCTAAATCAGAATGAACCATTTTTTACAGTAATTATACCTGTATTTAATAAAGGACCCTATATAGAGAGGTGCATCAAATCAGTTTTATCGCAGAGTTTTAAAAATTTTGAAATAATCGTTGTACATGATCCTTCAACGGATAATAGCCTTAGTGAGCTAAAAAAGTTTGTG
>LKNA01000165.1 GCA_001564065.1 Chitinophagaceae bacterium T5-Br10_B2g13 | reverse complement strand
TGTAAGGAATTCGCTTTAGGTGGTTCATATAATAAACTACTATACATATTAAGCCATGAGTGAATTAGAAAATTTCAAAATGATCGAAAAACTAATCCTGGGAAAGTTAGGTGATGATGAAGTGGATCAGCTTTGGATTGAATTCCTTAAGGATAGAGAGTTATTTGATTGTTTTCTGATCGAACTACATTGGAGATCGATGGGGTATCAGGCCAAAAAGAAGGTGAAAAAATCTTAACGGTGTTGATGCTCTATTCGATATTCACGCACAATCTAACCTAAAAACCCTCATTCTGTGGATAAAAACCACAGAATTAACCCTGGAATGAATGCGTAATTACCTGTGATCCATCCCCTTTTGCAGTTCCGTATTACTCATATAGTTACGGTTAAATCAATAAGCTTTTATATAATTCAGATAGCTCATTTCGATCATAAATCCTTTATATACTCCATTCTTTTACGGTAAATTTTTATCTCTTCTCAACTGCTCAAAACCCTATTTAAACATTGTGAGGCGGTGAATTAGTGGGTAATCTGCATGTAAACGAATTCACCTATGGCAGATCCCGTAAAAACAATTTTTAACGATGTTAACAGTGCGCCGTTAAATGGTGCTCCTGTACAGGCTATGAAAAAAGTCCGCAGCAAGGGCCGCCCCAGTGTTGAAGATTATTTAGAGCCGGAAGCAACCGAAGAAATTGCGGTTAGCAGCGAAAAAATCATGGAGAACTATCCATTCTTTGGCACTCTCCTAAAAAAAGAGAATGGAAATTTTCGCCGAAAAGAGGTGATTCCACGCAGCCAGCCACAAACCATAGAAGAAGTAGAGCAAATGTATGGTGCCGGATCGTTTCAAGTGCGGTTAAAACGCGAAGATGGATTAGAAGAGAAAATAAACTTTTCCATTGCAGATTCGAGCACTTCTACAGACCAGGAGCAATCATCACAGAAAATCGACCAGCAGTTTATACAAACAATGCGCCGTGATATCCGGGATGAGGTGAAGCAGGAGTATCAAGAGATTATACAAGTCCTGGAACAGCGATTGAAGGTTAAAGATGGCGAGCTGGACGATATGACCAGTAAAGTTAGGCGGCTCACTATGGAAGTATCGGAGATTGAACGCCAGTCTAATTCAATGGTTCGCAATGAAACGTCTGAATACCAGGATAAGATAGATCGCCTTAAAGAAGAAATTCAGGATCTGAAATTTGAAAACTATGGGCTGGAACAGGAATTAAAATATTCCGGCGTAGATGAAGGATTTAATTTTAAAGAAATTCTTCAAAACGCCATGAATAACCCGGAGTTGTACAAAGTTATAACCCCATTTTTAAGCAAGCTTCAATCGCAAGATCAGGCATCAACCACTCCCGCCCTTTCCGGCCCTAACCAGGCAAACCCACAGCCGCAACCCCAGCAAAGTGATCTATCCGATCAGTCCGGGGAGCAACGCAATAACCCAGAAACGGAAACTGAAAACCCGCAAAAGAAGATGCAGTATATCGTTAACACCTTTTTAAACAATGTTGTGCAGTCGGTTTCATCTGCAATGATCCACGGCAAGCCCGGCCCCGATGGAATTACCAATACCATTAATCAAGGGCTTAGAACTCTGGAAAGTAATGGTATGAAGGCCGAACCCGGTTTGTGGATTCAAATTTCGAAAAAGCTGATTGATGTTGCACTTGCAAACAGTATTTCAGCGGAAAGAGCTGCTGAAACTATTTCGCCAATCTTGAAGCAATTAAATGGTGCTGCCGATCAATTGCGGTATGTAACACCGGCAATGGCCGCTGAATTTATCATCAACAAATTTGGAGTTGATGTAACGGAATCTCAAAAAGCCTTTTTAATAGAAATTCTAAAGGCTTTTAAGGATCAACTTAAAACGAAAGCTTAATTGACGGTACCAACACTACATACCGAAAGAATCCCCAACAGCCCGAACCAAGACGGCAAAAAAAGTGGAGCCTCCGGCAACCCGGATGGCTCTGCTTTCTTTACTCGTATTCCGTACCCCGGCCTGGATGGTGTTCTTGACAAAATGAAAGAGCTTGCAGACCAGGGGAAAGGAGATCCGATTGTTCGTGAGAAAGCTGTTTCCATTACAAAAAATATCCCGAAAGATCCGCGGACAAACCTTCCAAACCGCAGAAACTACCAACAAATAGCGGATGCGGTCTACATGTGGATGAAGAAAAATATAGAGTATATCAATGACCCGGACGGTATCGAGTGGCTGCAAACCGCTAAAAAAACGATCGAACTTGGTTATGGAGATTGTGACGATCAAAGTGTGTTGGCTGCTGCCCTTTTATCAAGCATTGGTGTACCAACGCGGTTTAAGGTTGTAAAAGCCAACCCCGACAGAAGGAACGCTTATTCCCATGTCTATTTGCAGTACCACGATAAAGATAGATGGAAAGGGTTTGACCCCACACTACATACCAAAGCAGGGGATGAACTATCAGATCATCACATTTTTGGATCTAAAACAGTAGATCTTTCCGGTGTGGAGATTGTCAATAGTGGAAATTTTAAACTATTCGCCGGTATCAGTTTGGTTGTTGGGATCAGCTATTTGGCATACCGCCATAAATCCCACAAAAATATTTAACTATGGGCAATTTACTCGGAAAATCGACAGAAGAATCACAAATGCTTGGCATTTTTGGAGGATCAAGGGCCGGTAAAAGGGCACAGCGTGATAAGTACATGGGTAAACTATACTCTATGGGAATGAGTCGGTCTATCACAATGAATCATTCCGACCATTGGGAAGTAGCTAAACTTCTCTACGATTTGACGAGCCTGCACGGGCAAAATGTGATTGATGCGATTAATGAAATTGTACCGAAAACCGGCGGAAAACTTTGGAGCCGTAACGATTCGGAGTACGGGCAGGTAGATCAAATCATTCGGCGAGCGGAAGAATTAACCCGTAAGCAGGAGGAAGAGCGAAAAGCAAAAGCAGAAAAAGAGCGAAAGGAACGTGAAGAGGCAGAAAAAAAAGCCCGTGAGGAAGCCGAAAAAGAAAATACCGGCAATGGTTCCGGTGGAACCCATTCTGGGCAGGCCGAAGATATGATGTCAAACCCCTATGTGTTGGGGGGTGCCGTGTTGGGAGCAGGTACTTTATTGATACTGCTGTTTGGGGGTAAATCGTAAACCAATATTTGGAATTATTATGGGTGCAATTTTAGGACAAGACGGATCTCTTACAAAACGCCAAAAAAGCTTTACAGAAAGTGAACTTGGTTGCCCCGGTTGTAAAGGGCTGGGTGATCCCGCCACTATCGCTACAGCAGCAGCAACCGTTTATAGCCTGGGGAGCCGGATATTTGGCGGTTCCGGGCTATCACGAAGCGAAAAACGCAATCGGCGCGACCAGGCATTGAATAAACTCTATTCAATGGGAATGGATCGCGCAATTGTAATGAACCATTCGGATCACTGGGCAGTAGGTACCGAACTGGCTGAACTTGCCGAACAATACGGCGACCCTGTTATAAAGGCCATTAATGAAGTTGTGCCACAAACCGGCGGTAAATTATGGAGCCGTAACGATTCTACCTATGGACAGTTTGACCGGATTTTAGCCAGGGCAAATGAGCTACTGGCCGATCAACAATCCCAGCCAAGCACCGGTAATTCAGGTGGATCAGGCGTACCGGCCACGCAAGCCGGTTTTGCAAGTAACCTTACCCATCCGTTCGTTATTGGTTCGGGGGTTATTGCAGCAGGAACAGCAGCTTATCTAATCATGTCAGATAAGAAATAATGAAAACAGAATCCTCTACAGATTGCCTGGTAAAAACCCTTGGCGTAAACAG
The DNA here is from genome assembly GCA_001564065.1 of Chitinophagaceae bacterium T5-Br10_B2g13. GTDB lineage: Bacteria > Bacteroidota > Rhodothermia > Balneolales > Balneolaceae > Rhodohalobacter. Next base: position 3,811 of record LKNA01000165.1, on the reverse strand, counting down.
CAGTAATGGACTGCCGATTACGAATGAACGGAATGTTCCGTGTGAGGGAGAAAACCGTATGACGTTTACAACGGTTCCTACTGTCAATATGCAGAGTGAGAAGGATTGCAGTTGTGATTGCGAGAATAAAAAAGATGAGAATTTAGAATCTCTATGTAGTAAATATTCGAGTGGAGAATCACTTTGTAAAAAGCTCTCGAACGAAAAATCTATTTGTAGCCAGATCAATTCCTCCGGCTGGGGGAGTTCGGGAAGGAATTATTTCCCCTGGGTATTATTGGGAGCTGCAACTCTAATTTTACTTAATTCTAAAAAAGATAGTGAGGAAAATTAATGTCTAACGACTTACCCGTTATCAAAACCAAACAGGTTGATGAGGATAAATCATCTACCATTACAGACATCGTTGAAGCCGGTGAAGAGGTGTATGAAGCAATTAGGCAAGTTCGTGGAAAGGGACGCTCAACAGATGCTCCCTTACAAACCACACAGCTTAATACCGGTAACGATGAACAAGAAAATAAATCACCTTTATCCAGTAATGTAGCAACGCTTACCGGCGGTGCTATTTTGCTGGTTGCCGGGGCAATGTTAACGAAACGGCTATTATTCTAATGGGAAGTTTCTCAGTACATACCAATGAGATGGTGCTTTCCGATAGTGGTTTATCGGGAATCATTGCCAGTGAATATGCAGACGTACGTGTTGTGCAGCGGATACCTGAGCGGGGTTCCCCTCCTGCCGGTGTACCATTCTCTGTAAAGGTTGAGGTAGAAACTTACCGAACCGGCGGCCCGGCCGTAATGCGAACACCTTTTGCGTGTTTAGATGCTTTTGTTGCCGTTCGCGGACTGTACAAGCACAATGATGAAGTTCTTGGCGGTGCATTTGTCCGAACGTCTGCTTTTTCGGCATGTCGTGGAACGGCCACCATCCAGTTTGATCCCAAATTTAGAGCCGGTGCCGATGATTTTGTGCAGTTTGAATTGTACAGAGGCGGCACCGCGGAATGGTTATCAAACCAAACTACTCTGCAGGATATTAAAGATGGTAGGTTAGATCCGATTTCGGTAAGCAACCCTATGAATTTTTCCAAGGATCAAAAAACCCTGGAAGAAGCAGGACTTGTACAAAGTGTAAACGAAACGAATCTATTTACGTCTCTTCAATCCGGTTTCGGTGATGTGCGCAAGACCGCTTTAAGCCTTGCAGCTCTCGGAGCGATTGGAGTAGGTGGCTATTTTCTTGTACTAAATAGTGCAGCAATACGAAAAGTTGTAAGCAGGGCTTCAAAATGATGAAAAATAAAAGCATAGAGTTTGAAGATGTAGAAATTATCTCCGAATCACTCGGAGATTCATCATCAAAATTTATCAATTTTATTGCGCGGCAAGTAGACAATCTAACCGGGAGTAACCGGGGATCGTGGGTAACCGAAACCATGATTCTGTCTGACTTAACACATGACAAATCAGAGCTTAGAGAAGTCTATAAAAACAATAAAATGGCAATAGATTCTTATTTCAGCCAGGTAGATGTTGAAAAAATTATCAACCTGGCAGGCCCGGACGCTGTGGAACGAATACAGTACACTCTCACAGATCGAGCAAAAAACAATGTGCCCGGATTTCTTATAGGTGGTATAACAGGGGCAGCAATAACCGCATTAGTCATCCAAAAAAACAAACAATGATTAGCAGCGTAGAACTTGCAAAGAAAACATTTACCGGTATCTCCTTACCCGAACCATATTCAAGGGTACTGGGTAAAGTGCCGCCAAATTTTTCAATGGCTATTTGGGGGCCTGCCGGTTCCGGGAAAAGTACCGTGGCTGTAGATTTAGCCTGGATTCTTGCCGAAGAGCTTGGAAAAGGAATTTATTGCAGTTCAGAGGAAGGGGCTGGCCCGGCCATGCAGAGTAAGATTCAGCGATTGAAAGCGGATCACCCATCCCTATTTGTGAAAGATTTTGACGGGATGGAAGATTTAAAGTCTGCCATTAAGTACAGCAGCGCTAAATTCTGCATTTTTGATAGCGCCAGCATGAGCCACATTAAAGTTTCCGATATGGAAATGGTTCATGACTTCTGCAAAGACCAGGGAGTAGCGTTCATCTATATTTTACACGCTACGAAAACCGGTACATATAAAGGGAACAGCCACCTTATTCACATGCCAGATACGGTTCTGTGTGTACAGGATGGAATTGCGAAAACCACTAAAAACCGTTTTGCCGATACTCCACAGGAGTTTGAAGTATCATTTGAGGCAAAAGAACGATCCAACCCGGAAGATAAGCAGCCAAAGAAAACCGCTGTTGATGAAAACATGCTTTGCGGTTTAGAGTTCATTGAAAACCCCGCCGATGTAGAAGGTGAATTCCGCGAAAACAAGGGTGTCTCCCCGGATGAAATCTATCAGATGATTACAGATAGAATAATTAGTACGATAGAAAAATCCGGGAAACTGCCCTGGCACAAACCTTGGAGTGGATCGGGGCTTGGTGGTGGTATGACCGCAACGAATTTTGTTAGCAAAAACCCCTATCGCGGTATCAACTTCTTTATGCTCAATACAGAGTGGAACGGCGAAGAGCTTGTAATGAGAAAGTTTGATAACCCCTACTTTCTCACATTTAACCAGGTTGACCGGTTGGATGGAAAAGTGAAAAAAGGAAGTAAAGGAAATGAGGTTGTGTACTTTACACAGCTCTATTCTTACGAGCAGTCCAGTCCAAAACTTGAATTTGGCACCTACTCCCTGGGGAAATTTAAAAATTGGCTGCGTGATAACGCTTCTGATATTATAGGTAATACCCGTACGGTTTGGAGAGATGATCTTCCGTTATCCATTCCCAACCCCAACACTCTTGATGAGCTGCTGGAAAAGGCTGAAAATTGGTATGTACCCATTTTAAAATACTACAATGTATTCCATGCAGATGATATTGAAGGTATTGACTGGGGCGAACTGCCAAAAAACGAAAATGTAGACCGCCCGGAATTTCAAAAAATACAAGTTGCAGAAGCTATTTGGGAAAACTTTAGAAATGCCCCCGATGTAAGGCACCGAGAAAACCGGGCATATTATACACCGTCATATGACTTCATAAACATGCCTGTACCGGAAACTTTTGATAATGAGCAATATTACTACTCAACACTTTTCCATGAAGGTGTACACTCCACCGGCCACCCATCGAGATTAGAACGTGATTTAAGTGGTGGAAGTTTTGGTAGTAAAGAATATGCTTTTGAGGAACTGATTGCAGAATTGGGAGCTGCGTTTCTGTGCAGTGAAAGCGGAATATTGTTTCAAACGATTGATAACAGTACAGCGTATCTCCAAGGATGGGGCAAGCGCTTGGTTGAAAATATGAAAGAAAACAACCGCTTCTTTTTCCGGGCATCAAGCCGGGCCCAGGAAGCCGCTGATTATATTCTTAACCGGAATGATGATGGCGTTCCTGCATACTTAAAAGATTTAGAAATAAGTGATAAGGAACCTGTAAAGAAGGAATCAACACAAGAAGAATCTAAACCGGATCAATCCATTGGAATTACCGGCAAAGAAATCTCTGTAGACTTTAAAGCCGATGGATCTGAAAAGCACACCGGAAAGTTCAAAATAATTGAACTCGCAGACCTTACAGCATCCCACAACAAAGATTGCAGTGTAAATTCCAAGCATAGAATCAGTCGCGGCCAGCCGCGGGATCGAAGCGCTGATAACCTTTGTGCGCAGCCAAAATTTATTGCTAAAAATCTAAACCCGGATAGCATTACCCGTGGAAACTTAGCTTTCCAGGGGG
>LKNA01000164.1 GCA_001564065.1 Chitinophagaceae bacterium T5-Br10_B2g13 | reverse complement strand
GGCTTGATCATGACATTCTTAATCTACCCAATCATACTTGGTTAATGGAATGAGGGACCTGTCAGCGTCCCGACTGTTGTCGGAATCTGACAGCGTCAAGAAAAAGCGTAACGAAAAATCAAAATATTTTATAACCGAACGCTTTCAGGTCTTGTGGACGCTGAAAGGTTCTAAGACAAATAAAACATGAAATTTACAGAGTATTTAAAATATCTATTGATCGGTACAGGATTTGGTTTTGTACTGGTTAAATCAGAGGTCGTATCCTGGTTCAGAATCCAGGAGATGTTCAGGTTCGACTCCATACATATGTACGGAATTATCGGACTGGCAATAATCGTAGGCATCATATCTGTTCAGATCATCAAGAGAAAGAACATGAAGGATGCTCAGGGTAACCCTATTTCCATTCCTCCAAAAGATGCATCGCAGGTAACCAGATATATTGTTGGTGGATCGATCTTCGGATTGGGATGGGCGCTGTTGGGTGCTTGCCCGGGCCCGATGTTTGCACTGCTTGGAAGCGGTCTGACCATTATGGTGATCCCTATAATTGCAGCACTGGCGGGAACTTATACCTATGGACTGTTAAGGGATAAACTGCCTCATTAAGTTGATCGAAAGCCCCCTCTTGCGTGTCCCGAGCGATTCGGGGAGAGGGGATTTAGGGGTGTGTTGAACAGATTTAGTAAATAAACAAAGTAATCAGATAACATCCCCCCAAAGTAATCACTGAACGTGATTACTTATCCCCCCCTTCAAAGGGGGATAATCTTCAAGAATATTTAAAACAAAACAAAAAAGGTAAAACGACATGTACTTCAAACAATTCTTTGATGAAAAATTAGCACAATATGCATACCTGGTAGGTTGCCAGGCGAACGGAACTGCAGTGATCATTGATCCGATGAGAGATATCGATCAGTATATTGATCATGCAGCGAACCAAAACTTAACCATTACAGCTGCCGTGGATACTCATATCCATGCCGACTACATTTCAGGTCTTCGTGAATTTGCAGAGCGAGGCGTAAAAGTTTACGCTTCTGATGAAGGTGACAAAGACTGGAAATATGAGTGGTTGAAAGACAGCGACTACGACTACGAATTCATGAAAGACGGCGATGAATTCAAAATCGGAAATATCACAATTAAAGCGTGGCATACACCGGGACACACTCCGGAACACCTGAGCTATTTTGTGACAGACGGTGCTGCTGCTGATGAGCCTATGGGAGTTGCAACCGGCGACTTCGTATTTGTAGGTGATGTGGGTCGACCCGACTTGCTGGAATCTGCCGCCGGACAGGAGAACGTAATGGAGCCATCTGCTCGGACACTGTTCGGTACAGTTGAGCAGTTCAAAAAACTTCCTGAGTATATGCAGGTATGGCCGGGACACGGTGCAGGTAGTGCATGCGGTAAAGCGCTGGGTGCTATTCCGGAAACAACTGTAGGTTATGAGTTGAGATACAACAACTCACTCAAGTCCGCCACCTCAGAAGATAGTTTCGTGAACTTCATTCTGGAAGGTCAGCCTGAGCCACCGCTCTATTTCGCTCGCATGAAGCGTGATAACAAAATCGGTCCCGCTCTGATTGGAGGTCTGCCACAGCCAAAACGACTCACTCTTAACGAGCTGAGAGGATTGGTGGGTAAAGAAGAACCAATTATTCTCGATACAAGAGAAAAAGAAGACTATGCAGCAGGGCATATTCCCGGCTCACTACTTTCACCGCTGAACAAGCAGTTTAACACAGTAGCCGGCTCATACATCACCGAAGACGATCAGATCTATCTTGTAGTTAGCGAACATCAGCTTACAGAAGCCGTTCGTGATCTCTACAGAATTGGATTGGATAACGTAGTTGGTTATGTAACTCCAAGAGACATTCTGATGTATAAAGATCAGGGTGGTGAAATGGAGAAACTGGAAACTGTGAATTTTGAAGATGTAGAGGATCTTAACAGCAATGAGCTGGTAGTGGACGTGAGAAAAGCGTCAGAATTTGAGGCATCTAAAATTGACGGTGCTGTAAACTTCGCACATACCAGACTGCTACCTAATAAAGAGAACATTCCTTCAGATAAGAAGCTCTATCTGCACTGCATGACAGGTGGACGATCTGCGGTAGCTTCAGCATTTCTGAAGAGAAATGGATTCGATGTTGCTCTAATAGACGACGACTTCGAAAAATACATGAATAAGGTTAAAGCATAAGTCGAGAGATCAAAAGAAAGGCCGGCAATGCATAATTGCCGGCCATTTTTACTCAAGTGGAGAAATTTAAGCAACATATCAAGAAATACGTCCCGATACTGAGTTCAATCGACTCGTATAATAAAACTATTTTTAAGGGAGATCTGAATGCGGGCGTAACCGTGGCTATTATGCTCATTCCACAGGGGATGGCATATGCAATACTTGCCGGACTGCCACCGGTTTACGGTTTATACGCTTCAATTATCCCATTAATTCTTTATGCAGTATTCGGTACATCCAAACAGCTTGCAGTTGGGCCCGTAGCGATGGTTTCACTACTGGTTGTAGCCGGGGTCGGTGAATTTGCTGAAGTGGGCAGTGACCGTTTTATTCAGCTTGCCATACTAACTGCACTTGGAGTTGGAGTAGTTCAATTTTTAATGGGCCTGTTTAAAATGGGCTTCTTGGTAAATTTCCTGTCACATCCGGTACTCAGCGGATTTACTTCGGCTGCTGCAATTATCATAGGGGCAAGCCAGATAAAAAACCTGACGGGTCTTGAGCTGCCGAGATCAAACTATGTACACGAAATCTTAGCCGAGGCTGCCAAGCGAATTACAGAAATTGAGCCGATAACAGCAATTATTGGTATTGGCTCAATAGCTGCAATTATGATACTTCGAAAGTGGAAGCGCACTTTTCCATCTGCACTGGCGGTAGTTGTGGCCGGTACAGTTATTACTGCGGGTCTGGGGCTAAATCAGTATGGGGTTTCAATTGTTGGAGAGATACCAACCGGTTTGCCATCATTCAGCACAGAGTTTTTTAACGTAAATGATTTCCAGGCACTTTTACCGATCATATTGGTGATTGCTCTGGTTAGCTATATGGAGTCTATCGCCGTGGCAAAAGCCATTGCAACCAAACATGGATATAAGATTGACGCAAACCAGGAACTGGTAGCTCTTGGTTCTGCAAATATTGGCGGAGCCTTCTTCCAGTCTTTTCCAACTACAGGGGGATTTTCCCGAACGGCAGTTAATGATCAATCCGGTGCAAACAGCACAATAGCTTCACTGATTAGTGCAGCAATCGTAGCATTAACGGTGCTGTTTTTAACACCGCTCTTCTACTACCTGCCAAATGCAGTACTTGCAGCAATCATTATGGTGGCTGTTGCCGGACTTTTTGATTTGAAAGAGATGAAACATCTATGGAAAACAGACAAGCGGGATTTCGCAATGCTTATGGTGACCTTTGCGGCAACACTTGTTTTTGGCATAGAGGAAGGAATTGCCGTTGGCGTTGTGCTCTCTCTTGTATTGGTAATTTATAGCAGTACAAAGCCGCACAGTGCTGAGCTTGGTCAATTGGGAGGCAGTAAAAACTTCAGGAATATTGAGCGGTTCAGGGATGCAGTTGTAAATGATGAGATACTGATCTACAGATATGACTCCTCTCTCTATTTCGCAAACGTGGAGCACTTTGAAGAGACTCTGAATGCCAGGATGGAGAAGCACGGTGATGATTTAAAGCTCATTATTCTGGATGCTTCTGCAATGAATACGATTGATTCCACCGGTATGCACACAATGGAGGAGATCATCAAAAAATTAAATGAAAAAGGGATTAAGCTATATATATCAGGTGCAATAGGGCCTGTCAGGGATAAGCTCAAAAAGTGCGGAATCAAGGATACGCTGGGTGAAAAAAGCTTCTTTTTCGATGTGAATGATGCGAAAGATCATTTTTACGAAAATGATGAAGAGAACAGGGAGTATGCTCCATATTCATAAACCGGGATTAACCAAACAGATTCAAAAATAGACGATTAAAAAATCATGGAAACTGAGATTATTATTGTTCTGTCCATCATGGCGTTTACCATCTTTATGCTGGTGACAGAAATTGTTCGGATTGATGTTACGGCCATTATTACCATGCTATTGCTAAGCTGGACGGGGATTTTAACTACGGATGAAGCGCTGTCAGGATTTTCGAGTAACGCTGTAGTAGCCATGATTGCCGTGATGATTTTGGGTGAGGGAATAGCCAAAACGGGTATGATGTCGCGTTTTTCGAAATGGTTGCTGAAGCGGGTAGGGACAAAGAAATCGTCCGTATTGGGGTCGCTCTCACTTTCAGTCGGTACACTTTCCGGGGTGATTCAAAATATCGGAGCTGCCGCACTTTTCCTTCCAAGTATTATCGACATCGCCCGCCGTATAAAAATTTCAGCATCTGTTTTGATTATGCCGATCGGTTTCGCGGCTATTATCGGCGGCACGTTAACGATGGTAGGTTCGGGGCATCTGATTTTGACCAATGATCTGCTTGAAAGTGCTAACCTGGAGCCTTACGGACTGTTTGCCGTTACTCCGGTGGGTATTGCGCTGCTTCTGTCGGCGATCATTTTCTTTGTGGTGTTGGGTAAGTACTTTTTGCCACAGGATACATCAGGTGGCGAAGTTGGCATGACCGAGCAGGAAAAAATTGTGGACGCATTTAGTCTCAAGAAAGATATTCGCTATTTCAAAGTTGAGGATGACTGTTCGGCTATCAGTAAAAATGTTGAAGAGACCGGAATCTGGAAAGATTATGGAATCAATATACTGGCATTGAGCGGTCCGGACGGAAAGGATATAAAATATGCTCCCTGGCGTGAAACAGAGATCAGTAAAGGTGATATTATGGCGCTCTATGGTGAGGCGGAGGACCTGAATCGCTATGTAGCTGATCACAATCTTTCAGAAACCAAAGACGATCAGATATTTGAAGGAATTGACGATCCGGAAGAGTCTGGTTTTGTTGAAGTGATTGTTCCTCCACGATCTGATCTGGTCGGACAGAGCATACGGGAGTTCTCTATGAGAAAACGTTACGCCGTAGAGCCGATCATGCTGTTTAGTAAGGGCGAGAGAGTTACGGGTGACTTTTCGGATCACAAAATTGAGTCGGGAGATATATTTATTATCTACGGTCCGTGGAATAATATTAAAAAACTTCAGAGTACCGATCCGTTTGTAGTAGCCACCCCGATTTCGGTAGAGTCGAAGGACAAGTCGAAAACATGGCAGGCGGCCGGTAGCTTCCTTTTGGCTATTGTTCTTGCAATGTCCGGTTTTTCTATCTCCATCTCGTTTTTAACCGGCGCTTTGGTGATGGTATTAACCAATGTGATGAGCATACAGGATGCATACAAAGCTGTGGAGTGGAAAGTAGTATTCCTTCTGGTTGGATTGATTCCGCTGGGTGCCGCGATGCAGAATAGCGGTACAGCGGAATTCCTGGCCGAAAATGTGATGAGTATTATTGAGGGCAGTCACCTGCTGGTTCTGTTATTTACGGTGGGAATTCTGGCTACCGGATTTTCTCTGGTGATGTCGAACGTAGGAGCCGTGGTTGTACTTGCTCCACTGGTAGTGGGAATTGGCGTACTTGCCGGGGTCGATCCAAGGCCATTGGTGCTGCTGGCCGCGGTGAATGCCGGTAACTCATTTATATTGCCAACACACCAGGTGAACGCCCTGATGATGTCAGCCGGAGGATATAAAACCAAAGACTACTTCAAAGCCGGCGGCGGTATGACCATTGTGTTCCTGGTCGTCTCAGTAATGTTCTTCTACTACACCTTCTTTTAAAAGGCAAAAGGCAAGAATTGGATTTTTGATTAAATGATAACAAGTCTCCCCTTACAAGGGGAGATTTAGAGGGGTGTCAAAACATTTGATAGGTATGAAAAAAAGTTTAGTCTAAAAATTTATTCTCCTGAATCATTAGCATTGGCAGAAAAAATGAATAGTTCCGTTCAACTTGACTTACCGAGTTCCCCCTTCGAAGGGGGAAATGAGGGGGATGACTCAATTGTAAAGGTAATCCATTTTTAAAAGCTTGTATTTAAATCAAGCCCCGAAAGGGAGGGAGCAGGGGGATGATCATAAAACAGATTGAAAAAACTAATTGCGGTGAATTCGAAGTAGAAAATGAACACTGAAACCATCAAGCTCGGTTTAAAAGAGAACTGGAAGCAGTTCTCCCTGCTGGTGCTGATTAATGCATTTGTGGGAGGGATGGTTGGCCTGGAGCGAACCATCTTGCCGGAAATCGCAGAGACAGAGTTTGGTATTGCAGCCCGTTCGGCAATCTTTTCGTTCATTGTTGTGTTTGGTATAACAAAGGCGGCATCGAACTATTTTGCCGGGCGATTTGCACAGCAGTATGGCCGAAAGAAAATGCTCATTGTTGGATGGCTGTTCGGACTTCCGGTGCCTTTTATTTTGATGTTTGCGGGCAGCTGGAACTGGATTATTCTGGCGAATGTGCTGCTTGGAATCAATCAGGGACTGGCATGGTCGGCAAATGTGATTATGAAAATCGATATTGCCGGTAAGAAAGACCGCGGTCTGGCAATGGGATTGAATGAATTTGCAGGCTATCTTGCAGTCGGTGTTGTAGCTTTTTTGACCGGCTGGATTGCTTCGGAATTTGGATTGAGGCCGTATCCATTTTATCTGGGTATTGGCATGGCCGTTGTCGGTTTGATCATGTCGATCGTATTGGTGATTGACACTGAGCCGTGGGTGAACCTGGAATCGAAAGGAGCGAAAACGAAGAAGAGTGAGGGAAGTCTCTTCTGGAAAGCATCCTTTGCCGACCGGAATCTGTTTGCTGTATCGCAGGGCGGAATGACTACGAATCTGAAGGATGGGATGGCTTGGGGAGCATTTCCCCTGTTTCTGGCTGCAGCTGATTTGAATATGGCACAGATCGGAGTGGTTACGGCTATCTATCCTGCATTTTGGGGTATGTTTCAGGTAGCCACCGGAAAACTGTCGGATTATACAGGCCGGAAACAGATGCTGGTTGCCGGAATGCTTGTTCAGGCTGTGAGCCTGCTTATATTTCCACAATTAAACGGATTTTATCAATTTGTGGTGGTAGCGGGACTGCTGGGAATCGGAACGGCAATGGTCTATCCCACATTTATTGCAGCGGTTGCAGATCTGGTTCATCCGCAGGATCGTGCTGAAAGTGTTGGCGTTTACAGGCTGTGGCGTGATGGCGGATACGCAGTCGGGGCAGTATTAACCGGATTGATTGCTGATGCATTTAATCTGTCGTTGGCCATAACGGTTACAGGAGTGATAAGTTTGATGTCGGCACTTGTTATAGCCGGAGGAATGAACAAATTGAACAGACCGATAAAGTCAGTAGAAGGTTGAATTAAATGGACACGATAAACAGTATGAAGTTATATCAGCTACAAAAAGAAATTTATGCAAAGAGTATTAATCGTAACAATTGGAATCATAATTACAGGAATGATCATGTTTAATTTTTTATCTCGATCAAACGACATTGATATCAGTGCCGAGGAGTTCAAGGAGAAGGTAGAAGAGGAGAGAGGAGTGGTGATAGATGTCCGCTCTAAAATGGAATACGATGAAGGACATCTGAAAGCAACCGATCAGCAGATCGATTTTAACGCGGGTGAGTTTCACAACAAAGTGGACACACTAG
>LKNA01000163.1 GCA_001564065.1 Chitinophagaceae bacterium T5-Br10_B2g13 | reverse complement strand
GTTCTCCCTACGGAGTGGCGAAACTATATGCGTTCTGGATAACCGTTAACTACAGGGAAGCGTATGGTATATATGCGTCAAATGGAATTTTGTTCAATCACGAATCTCCGAGGCGTGGCGAGACATTTGTGACCCGTAAAATAACCCGTGCTGCTGTAAGAATTGCAGAAGGAATACAGGAAAAAACTTTTTTGGGGAATTTGAATGCGGAGCGGGACTGGGGGCACGCTAAAGACTATGTGTACGGCATGTGGCTGATGATGCAACAGGAAGAACCTGATGATTATGTTTTAGCGACCGGAAAAACAACCTCTGTGCGTAAATTTTGTGAGATGGCGTTTAAACATGCCGGAATTGAATTGGAATGGAAAGGGGAAGGTGTGAACGAGTGTGGAATCGATAAGAAAACCGGAAAAGCAGTAGTAGAGGTTGATCCGCAATATTTCCGTCCTACAGAAGTAGACCTGCTGCTTGGAGATCCAGCAAAAGCTCAGGAAAAACTTGGGTGGAACTTTGAATACGACATTGAAGCACTGGTTGAGGATATGGTGAAATCGGATCATCAATCTTTGTTGGATAGTATGAATGGCGAAGGAAAGGTTCGGTAATAACTGTGGAACTGTTCCCCGCAAATCCCCGAAATTCTGCGGGACCAGTAAAACACTGGCTGCGGGACCAGGAAAAGCACCTGGGAATTGATGAACTGTGGAATTGTGGAGTAACGCACTACATACGTTGTGAAACTGTTGAACTGAGAAATTGCTGAAATATATACAGATATGATTAGGAATTTGGTGTCAGTTTAAAAATCTTACGATTCAACGATTCAACGATTCAACGATTCAACGATTCAACGATTCAACGATTCAACGATTCAACGATTCAACGATTCAACGATTCAACGATTCACGGATTGTATATTGGGAAATTGGTGCATTAGAAATTAGGAATACCCTAATCAACTAATTTTCCAATCAACTAATAACTTCCTTACTTCGATCAATAAATAATTACTAAAAAACACATGAAACTATTAATTACCGGTGGTGCGGGGTTTATCGGAAGTAATCTTGTCGAACATTTTTTGTCAGATAGTAGAGTTGATCTCGTCAGAATTCTTGACGACCTCAGTAATGGGTATTATGACAACATCAGGGAGTTCGAAAATCACCCGAAGTTTGAATTTGTAAAAGGGGATATCTGCAACTACCAGACCTGCCTCGATGCCTGCGAAGGAATTGATAAAATTACTCATCAAGCTGCCCTTGGTTCTGTACCGCGGTCCATAGAAAACCCCATGCGCACCACGGAAGTGAACATTCTTGGAACTGTGAATATAATGCATGCTGCTGTAGTTAAGGAGATAGATAGGGTTGTGCTTGCCTGTAGCTCCAGTACTTATGGTGATAGCAGAGAACTTCCTAAGGTTGAAGGCAGAATCGGAAAACCACTGAGTCCGTATGCGGTTAGTAAGGTATCAATCGAACAGTATGCCGATGTTTTTAGCATGGCCTATGGTCTTGATTTCATAGGTCTTCGGTATTTTAACATTTTTGGGAAACGGCAGAATCCCGATAACCCGTATGCAGCAGTGATTCCCATTTTTTGCAAAGCTTATATCGATGGAATTTCTCCTACTATCAACGGTGATGGAAAGACGAGCCGCGATTTCACCTACGTGGAAAATGCAGTACAGGCAAACGACAGGGCATTGTTTACAGAAAATAGTAATGCACTTAACCAGATCTATAACATTGCCTGCGGTGACCGGACAACTCTTAATGATATGGTGGAAATACTGGAGAATGTGAGCGGTAAAACTCTCGATGTAAAGTATGGACCTGAGCGCCCCGGGGATGTACGCCATTCAATGGCTGACATCAGTAAAGCGAAAGATCTTTTAGGGTATAAACCGGATGTGATGTTTGAAGAGGGGATTGAGAAGGCTTATCAGTATTACGTAAAAAATTATCAGAATTGATTCTGACTGTTGTTTATCAACAATCGGCATTTCATACAATGAATAATCTTCAAGTTCAGGTCGCTAATTTCCAATTGAGAACCCTGTGAAAAATCCAAATCTTCGTCCCCAAAAATCACCAGCATCTGCAGCTATACCGGTATGTAAGACAAAATTTTTATTTGGGGAAAGTAAATAATTTAGCTGCAACAAGCCGGAAAATCGGTCTTGCCGCAACTCATTGCGTGGACGTACCTCTAGATTTTCAGGTATCGGCTCACCGGGATCAACTGTACAACTCCCTGAAATCAGCTGGTCTGTACAGAGACCGTAATTGCGACTATACGTGAGTAATGATCGGTACGACAATCGATTTAAAAGGTGTCCCGTTATGCCAAGGTGATGAGCAACGATAACATTATTAATAACTCTTCTTTCTTCAGGGTCAAAAGTAAAAAGAGGATTTCCCATTAACCTTCCATGGTAGCTCCATCCATCCGTGTAAATTCCATGGTTATAAATATTGGCTCTTCCCTGCGCAGTACCTTTCATGGATTCCTGACGAATGCTGTTCATATGTTCATAAACAACAGATTGTATAGTTTTATCGTCTTCCTTATGTATAAATCCTAATGCCCAGATACCGTCCCAGGGACTTTGCAGCCGTACGGCAAATTCATTTTCAAGAAAAAAATGCCGATAGCCAACAATTTTGTGGCGGGAAGCCTCATAGGTGAAACCAACTTCATAAACTCCCACAGAGTTGCCAAGCCGGTTAAGTACTTCGCTACCCGATGCATCGCTCTCTTCTGCAGCAGATCGGGAAAAAACTATTCTCATATAGTCGTCAAAACTGCGTGGAAGCTGCCCGCGCTCTTCATCAACACCAGCCCATATTACGCTGTGAAATACTCCCAGTTGTACAGATAGGCGGTTAAATACCGCTCGTAATTGCACTGATTTATGATGGATAAAAGGAGATGAGATGAACCGGTCACTCTCGAGTAGTCCATCAGAATATCGAAAGCGAACAAGAAGAGTCTCCCCTGTTTTGGGTACTGCAACAAATCCATCTGTTTCAAGACTTATTCTTGGATACGGAGTGGCATTATGACTCTCTATGAAAAAACCGGTGGTAAGGCCTTCCAGAGATTCATCAAAATCATTCATCCGGTAAAACCAGCCGGCTCTAAAGATAATTTTACGATATTTTGCGGTACCATAAAATTGCTGAAAATGTAGAGTATTGTCCAGATCCGAAAAACGATTTACAAGTTCGGCACCAATGCGGATATGTAACCTGGAATTGCTTGGGGAAAGTGCTGTTTCACTGGCAAAACCTGTAATCAAATTATTGCTGCTTCCAGGGCGTATAAGGCCATGCCTGTTTGCATAGAACCAAAAAGGAAGGGTATCGTAACCACTGTAAAAGTGAGTGTAAAATCGGTAAAAACCGGAATATGAAGGTTCAGATTCCGGATTGGACATTCGAATGGTATCATGCTTTGATGCTGAAACATCTGATTGAGCCAATGCAGGTGCTATTGACAGAAATAGTATAAAAACAGTTTGTAAAAGCGAATGATAAAAAAATTGCATTGAATCGTATTGAAATTCTACTTCAGACGACAGTCAGATAGATTATACATTATTTTTTGGGCTTATACAGGTAGAATTCATCCAAATTTATCAGAAAAGTTATTAATTCAGGGGGCGAGAACTTGTCCTAAGAGTGTATACTGTTGTGGATTAAGAATTTTACAATAGTCAGTTGAAATGGTATAGAGCTATTTTAAACAACTTAAAGACGGATTTGAATGTGTATACTGGTTGAATTCATGAATATATCGATACCTGCCTCTTTTAAGGTGGGTTAGTGGTGTTTCCATTTGTGATTTAAAAAAATAATTTTAATCAACAAATCTCCCTTGATCATCGGCGCTTGTACTATTCAGGTTTAGGCTTCAATCCGTTCAAGCATAACAGTAAAGGTAGTTCCGCGTGGATTTAAATGTCCTTTTATTTTGATGAGACTATTATATGTACATTCTATTTCGCTGCCTAAAGAGCGTAAAAAATAAATCAGAGGAGAGTCATCCGATAATTCAATATGAATGACGGTGTTTCTATAGCAGGAATCAAATGTGATGTATCAAACCGCTTGATGTTAGGGGACATGTACATGGTTGCATTTCACTTTAGGCGTAGTAGATTTTTGTTGTGACGGTTTAAAAACTTCAGGATTTTTCTTCGGCCTTTTAAACCATCTGAATGGGGCTAATAAAAATGAACCAATCTTGACTGCTGCAGAGTTTTTAAAAAGTTCTACGGTTTCTTTTAGCTCTTTTATCTCTTTTTCTTTTGTGTAGATTACATGTTCTGTGTATTCTTTGAAAAGTTCTCTGTGTTTCTGGACCATATATTTTATGATCTCGGGTCGTTTATGACAGACTCTGTCGTACATAGAACCTTTTGTACGGCGATAGTAAAACAGATATTCCGGAATGGAATAAACAGTCCAGCCCTGTTTTGTAACATTGATAGCGAATTCCCAATCCTCATATCCTGGGATACCTTCATCATAGCCCCCGGCATCCATCCAGCATTCATATCTGAATAACAAACAAGAAACGGCATTATTTTTTACCAGAAAATCCGAAACGTCTCCACCAGTAAATTGATTGGTGCTCACTTCATTATCTCCAAATCTTTTTACATAACAGGTAACCATTCCGGTTTCTGGCAGTGAATCTAAAGTATGGAGCGCTTTTTCAATAAAAGTGGGAGCAAATTTATCATCAGAATCGAGTGTGAGAATATATTCACCTTTGCTTCTTTTAATGCCGTAATTTCTTGCAGATGCAACATCCCCGTTTTCTTTATAATAAACCCTTGTGTTACGGGTGTCTATTTCCTTTAGAACCGTACGAGTTTTCTCATCATCAGACCCATCATCCACAATAATAATTTCAAAGTTCTGATAGGTTTGATTTAATATACTGTCTATTGCTTCATGTATATACATACCATGATTGTAGCAGGGAATGATTACGCTTACTAAATTAGGATATCGACGCATGGGATGGTCATTAGCTGATGTTGATGATACATCTTTTAAATACTTTGTATAATGAAAATATTGCTAAACGAAGAGAATCAAAATTTGAAATTGTTAATTAATAATTGGTTATAAAGCGAATTTGAGGCTTTTCTGTAAGTGAATGATTCTTTTCTCTTGCACATTGAGGCGTTCTAATAAACCTTTAGTGGAAATTTAAATTTCAGATATCGGATTAAGCATTTTGCAAATTTCCTGAAAATCTGAAAACAGAGACAGTTATTTTGCACTTGGTTAAAGCCTAAAGTAGTATCTAAGCCGTATATCATGTAGCTTTAGGGGTGTTCAAGTGTTATTCGAAAAAAGAATTCAGATTGAATAACTTTTACTTAACTATAAATAGGTTAGGAGCCATTGATTAAAAAAAGCTTGAAAATTTATCAATATCGTTATTAATGATCATTGTATTTTCGCCCTAGATTAGATGCGTATAATTTTAGAATGTGTTGTATAAGGCAGAAGAAATGGTTTTGAGTAGCTCTTCTCTTCCATCCAGTCATGGAGTTAGATGATGATCATTTTTGTCTTAGGAAGCCATGTTTCATAATTTGATTGAAACAGGATTTCCTCACTCATTTAAATATCCCGAATATAGACAATAAATATTTGAATAACCGTCCATAGTTTTGTAGTAGTTCAAAGTTATCTGAACCAGGTTTGATGCAGATTATTTTTGATTTTGGAAATCTTGTCTTACTCATTATTAGATGGGCGAAATAATATCTTATGAATTTGAACGGTTTTATTAAAAAAAGTGTAGCATGGTTTCTTCGAAAAATTGGATGGGAATTTCATAGAATTTCCAAAAATTCCATTTCTAAGGAAATTAAACCCCCACCATTACTCGATGATCCTCTTGAAGCTCTTCTCCTGCACCAATCGGGAAAAAAAATCGCTTTTAAATGCCCTGTTGAACTTTGCCGTGTGGAAAGTGGATTTGGATTCGGGCTAAATCAATGGCACCCATTTGTTGCTTTTTTACGACAGAATAAAAAATCCAAAAACTTAAACTATAAAGGCTCACTACTACAACAGTATTACGATGAATGGAACCCTAAAAATGCCGGCCAGGCAATAGCAGGTTTTGATCATCCACCTAAGCTGTTTGCTCGATTATTACCATATAATATATTTTTGACTCCCTGGACTTCTTGGTCGCCTCAAAATTTTCATAAAATAATTTCCAAATGGTATAAATATGATTTTCTAGAACATGGTAGACCCGAGTTTGATTTGATGACACATGGCAGCAATAGTTTTGGGCCTGTATCTGCGAAAATGGGTAAATTCGAATTTGATAGACTCCTAAAAATCTTTAATCAACTTAAAACTAAAGGCTATAGACGTGAACTAGGAGATATTGGTGTAATGATTATCCGGAGACAATCAGATTATCGTTTTTTAATAGCAGGTGGAGGCCAGCACCGAGCAGCTGCTATGGCAGCCCATGGCAAGACACACTTCCCGGCACAGTTTAAAGTTGATTATTTTGTAGCTGATGTAAAAGATGCAGCTTATTGGCCTCAGGTTCGCTCGGGCTTGTGGACTGAGCGTGAGGCATTGCTTTATGTAGACCATCTCTTTCATTTTGACAGCAAATCTTGGGCAAATGCAATGAGATACACAGTTTAATGCCAAACAGACACCTTGAAAATTTTCAGAAGATTAACTTATAGATTGAAAAATAACACGGGCCCATTTCGCTTACCAAATATTTTACAAGCCTGTGGAAAAGTGTGAATCTATTTTTCATTATATTGACGATTTAGTTGTCGATGTGGCTACAGTATTTAGTTTAACTGATTGTTTAGCAACTTTTTAAATGACCAATTGAGCCAAGTCGAGTATCGGTATTTTTTCTATAGATCTCATAAAACAGAAACCAATTGCATTTGGCTTTAGTTACCAAGATCTGTTACAGATTAGCTCGTCCCATTTTTGGACACAACGGGAAATAGAGATTCATACGATGAAGTCGCCGCAAATTCATCTTAAGTCAAACAAACTCCTAGAGTGATTATCCTGACTTAAGATAAAAGAGTCAATCCAGTCTAAAATATTTTTATCAATATTTTCATCAAACTTTCTGGCGAATAGATGATAGGTATTTAGAATATTTTGTCTGTCATCAAAATTCAAGACGGCCCCCTTTCTATACCACTCAACGAAGTGAAGTGTATCATTGATGATTTCAGTATCTGAATTTTCATAGTTTCCCATAACAGTTTGGAATAAAATCTCATCTGGGACCATCACATGCTTAAAGAATTTAAAAAATAAAGGATTTTCTTCTATAGTTTTTATAACATAATTAACATGTGTTTTATACAAAGCCCAGAATTGAGCACCTCCATAAGGATAAAATCCAGTCGGGAAATTTCTTTTTGGAATAATACGTATCCACCCGACCAACTACATCTTGAATGGAACTGGCCGATTGGCTATGGCTGGTTGAAGTTCTGAGGATAGAGAGAGCGCACGTCGTTGTATTTGGTCTGCAGGATGTTGGCCAGCACATGGGTGAGCCACTCTGTGGGGTTGACTCCATGCAGCTTGCACGTTCCCAGCAGGGAATAGACCATCGCGGCCCGTTGGGCTCCGGCGTGCGATCCGGCAAACAGGTAGTTTTTACGCCCGAGAGCCAGCGGGCGGATCGTATT
>LKNA01000162.1 GCA_001564065.1 Chitinophagaceae bacterium T5-Br10_B2g13 | reverse complement strand
TCTGTCGGGGATTGGTAGGTTTTTATTGGTTTAAACCAACAAAACTTTCTTGAGGAAGTCTAAAAGAGCAAAGTCGAGAAGTTAGTAGCCCGAAATCAGCGAGTTCTCGACTGAGCTCGAACGGACGTATTCTAAATTATCCGTCACTTCGAGTGCAATGTAGGTGAACGTAGTGAACCGAAATGAAATCGAGAAGTTTTTACCCAAACACTACCGAGTTCTCGACTCTGCTCCATTGCATTCCGCGACGCTCGAACTGACGAGAGCTGTAAATGCCTACTACTTACTCTGCTCACTGCCAACTTCTAACTGTTCACTGAAAAAGCCGTGCTCAGATTCTGTCAACAGGTGTTACACCGCTCTCTCCCTATAACTAGAATTGAAATTAATCAATACTATATAATCTGTCGCGATATACATTTACCAACTTACTCTTACTGCTAAGTTCAAGTATTTCAGACCAATGGATAGATAAGAATTCATAGAGTTCATTAAGCCTCATATTTCCTACTTTCAAATGAATCACTTTAGGAGGTGGGTCAGAAATCATGATTCGATTTGAAAAGTCAGCATCTTTTGTGATGATCGTCAAATTCTGCTTCTTTGCATAATTCCATATCTTCTCATCACTCCAGCTATCGCCCAAATCAGACTGATGAACAAAATCCTCTCCTTTCCATAGAGAAAAATAGTAGGGTAAGTTAGCATCGACCAAATATTGAGGCATTACACCATCTGCTTAATGGTATAGTTGTTTTCCATCATGCCGGCTGCAAATCGAAGAACGGCATCAATATCCTCCGGCTCAAGCGTTGGGTACTGTTTTAAGATCGACTCTTTACTCTCTCCGGCAGCCAAAAATTCAAGGATCGTTTGTGCGGTGATTCTTTTACCTCTAATCACCGGTTTGCCATTACATATAGCCGGATCAATAGTGATTCGTTCAATAGTAGTCATAATTACATCTTTTGTTATGTATACACGATTAACGAATATATCAAAATTAAAATTGCCGGTAACCTTTTTCTGCTTTCGTCTACGAAAATTTTCACCGCAGTGTTGCGCAAAGTTTATTTTATCAACCTTTGTGACCTTGGTGAAATCCATTGTGCTCATGGTGGTTAAAAGAAGTGAAACGTGAAACGGCAAAATTGTATCTGACTAGCAATTTTAATTTTTGACCACTTCAGAGTTCGTTATTCATCATTCGATATTCTGCGGTTCAGAATCGATAAACCATTCACCGCAGTGGACGCAGTATTTTATTTTATCAATCTTTGTGTTCTTTGTGAAATCCATTGTGATCATTGTGGTTAAAAGAGTCTTGAGGCTGGCAGCCTGAAACTGCGTAAAGTATGAAATCCGATGCCTGTTCGTTATATTTTTGAAAGTTCCTAACCATTAACAGAACATGTTTCCCATGGAATCGATTTCAGAAAAAAAACTCAACATCACAAGAATGATACTGGACGTTCAAGATGATTCGATACTAAATGAAATTGAACATCTACTGTCTGAGGCAGAAACGGTAGCCTACACTTCGGAGGGAAAGCCTCTAACCAGATCACAATACAGCAATCATCTTGAAGAGACTGGCCGTAAAGTTCAAGAGGGAGAAAAAACCTATTCACCCGATGAGGTAAAGAAGTATATTCTAAATCGAAATTCATGAACATCGTTTGGTCTGAACAGGCAAGAAATTCCCTTGCAAAGATTTATGACTACATTCATCAGGACAGTCCCAAAGCAGCCGAACAAGTCCTGAATTCACTTCTCAAAAAGTCCGAATCTCTTAGAGATCCTCGAGTTGAACATCCCATTGATCCCGTTCTCAACAACCCAAAGTACAGATATATTCTCCAGTGGAACTTCAAAATTGTTTATGAGAGAACTGATAATGAAATAATTATTCTCGACATATTCCATACCAGCCGTGATCCCGGAAATTTGATTCTTTGAGAACTACTTGATATTCCATGGATAACACCTCCGCGCAACTCCGCGAGAAAGATTCACCGCAGTGGACTCAGAGTTATCCGCAAAGTCCACTAATCTCCCCTTGAGGGGAGTACGGCTTTAGCCGGGTGGGGTGTTATTCGTCGCACGAACCGCCGCAAAACCACGTCGGAATTCGGCAGACGAGGATTAACCTTAGTGAACATTGTGAAGCACTTAGTGCACGTCGTGGTTAAATAAGCCTTGAGCCCTGAAAAACCCAAATCCCAAACACCAATTTCCAAATCCCAAACTGCCAACTGTTCCCTGCAAACTGATCACTTTTTCTTATCTCCCCCCCCCAATCAACCTCAAAAAAAACCTTTATCCCTTAGGACGTGCAATAACCCCACAATCACACTCTGATATTCAATCTTTTCACAATCCTCGCCATAACCTGGCTCTACCTGCTCCCGGAGGCGAATGCACAAGAAACAAGCTACAAGCCGCAGATTTTAAGCACCAAATTCCAAACCACAAACTCCAAACTGCATTTTGCCAACCGTCAACTGCAAACTGATAACTGCTCACTGCAAATAGCAAACTACCATTTACCATTTACCATGGTCCATCAACCTTAAACCTGTTACCCGACACCACCGACTCACGACTTAATAAATCCTCCTACTGCCAAATACGTCACTTCGAGCCCAGCTGTGCTAAAGCCTCTGCAGACAGACTCGTCTGCTCCGCTTGGACGGAGATTCTTCCCCCGAACCGTCGGGGGCAGGATGACGAAGTTCTCAAAGATAGATTAACAAAATCTATTCTTTATAATTTAGTTCGCCAGGCGATCATAAATCAAAGCAACCGTAGCCATGGTCGATGCAATCGTTGATAAAAGTGCCACCCGCTCCTGAGGACTCATTTCACGCCGTTCCGGCTCACGCGGGATAATAATTGTTGCCCCTGGTTCAACGTCTGGATTATTTCTGAAAAAAAGAAATCTTTTAGACCTGTCAACCTCTCCATTGGCATAAACAATATATGCTCGGCTGCGCATTGCACTATCTGTTATTCCACCGGCTGCATCCAGATATGAACTAAAAGACCGGCCCGGGTCATATCTTACACTTGTTGGATTCAAAACCTCCCCTTCAATTCTTACAGTCTGCAACTCTTTCGGAATCCTGATCACATCATTTTCAAATAGAATCAAATCAAATTTTGAGCCCGGTTCCTGGATCGCTCTCTCCAATCGGATGCCAACAGATGTTGATTTGTTCCCTCTATCTGAATCCTCAAGATTTCCTGCTATTTCATTATTATTTAAGAAGAAAAGCTCTTCATCAATATCTTCCAGTTCATCCAGTTCCCTCTCAAGGGAAGCGCCTCTCGGAAATGCATAGTTTGACAATCCACCTGCCATCTCAATTAAATCAGATAGTCGCATATCCCTGGTGGATAAAACATAAGTTCCCGGAAACTGTACCTCTCCTTCGATTGTTAAAGTTTGCTGGGTTTGATAATTCGGTTTCATTCTTACAAAAATCCGGTCAAAGGCCTTCAGTTCAAATTCATCCGCATCATCCCTGAATTCTAAATTTTCGCCCACTTCAAACCTGAAATTCTCAGCCGATAAGTTTCCTCTGATATTCCTTTCTCCACCGGTTATTCGACGCGAAACATCTACTCTGTACTCTGCAGCATCATCCCGGAATCCATTGGCAATGAATATTGCATCCTCAAGGGTCAATCCTTCCCTGTACTGAAAAGTAGTATCTGAATTAACAGCACCGTCTACACTGATTGTAAACTCCTCTCTTAAATCAAAGATACTGGAGATTCGTATTATATCATCAGGTCTCAATTCTATATCGAACCGCTCCGGTTCGTTTACCACACGCTCCACACTGAAATTAAGGGCAATCGGCTCTCTTCGATCGTTTAATCGCTCAATGACACCTCGCTCCATAAACGCTTCTTCTTTCACGCCGTCTGCTTTCTCAATCAATTCTGAAAGCATCAACCCGTCACTGTATTCATATGTTCCGGGACGATAAACAGCTCCGACCAGCTCAATACGATTCGTATAGCGGTCAATGATTTTACCTACTCTAACTTTATCCCCATTAAATAATTCTCTATCGGCCTCTTCCGGGTATGCAACACTCGTAACGCGGCGCATTGTGGGTGTAACGCCCTCCAGTGTAATGCGAGCAGTATATGCCTCTTCTGTAAAACCTGCTGCGAATGTTAGGACGTCTTCAAGTGTTTCACCGGGTCGAGTCTCGAAGAACCCTTTACGTTTCGTTTCTCCCCAAACGTGAATTCGATTTTCATACGGATTTACTTTGATCACATCCTGATCTCTCAAGCGGATGTTGCTTTCCTGATTACCGCTTACCAGAAAATCATACATGTCCAGTCTCTCCACGATCTCACGATCACGGATTATTTCAATATTTCGAAACGTACCCTGCTTTGTAGGACCGCCCGATGCATAAAGTGCATTAAAAGCTGTAGAAAGTGATGATATACTGTAAGTTCCGGGCTGTTTTACCTCGCCTAGAACAGTAACCTTAATACTGCGAACATTCCCAAGTGATACCTGTGCGAATGTATTTCCCTCACCCGGATCATTAGGACGAAGACCGGAATAGATATCCGTTAAACGATTTAAAATTCGTTGCTCTGCATCATCTATCTGAAGGCCATTTACATAGATTGGCCCCAGGTTGGGAATTCGAATATTTCCTTCCGCACTGACTCTTAATTGATACGTCTGTTCTGCTGCTCCCCAGATATCAATTACCAGCTGATCACCGGCTCCGACTGTATAATCTTTCGGAGTAGGAACATTAAATGAGGGTTCAAAATTTACAGATACACGATCAAAAAGATCCATGCCAAAAATTTGCAGCGAATCCTGCTCAACTTCAGTTTGTTGATGAAGTTCCTGAAACTCTTCATCACCCATCGGTTCAACCTGGCGTACATTTTCACTCAACTGATCAGTTTGTAAAGTATCAGACCCGTCATGTTCACCTCCCCGAATCTGACGTATTCGACTTACTAACTGACTTACCTGGGCCCTTGAAGCTCCCTGTGCAATGGCAAGCTGTTCGAACTGCTGTAAAGTTAATCCCCGGCTCTCTATCTCTCTTTTTGCCTGCCTGATCTGATCATCACTCAGTTCATTCACATTCACATTTCGTAAATCTGCAGGATTAAAGTTCTGTGCTTCTGATAGCTGTGTAGTTAACAGTGACAGAAAAAGTGTAAGTATGAAAACTAATATCGTATACGACTTATTCATCAAAAGAGTATTATGTTCTTTTACTAATACTAAGTTTTAATTATGTATTGCTTAGGATTTCATCATGAAATAATCGTCACCCTGCCGTGTCCCGATTATTTTCGGGGAGCCCGTCGAAGAGTCTCTTTATGTTGGTTTCCACACAATGACATCCTTTACTACAAATCAGGATGACTTTACCGTCATTCTGAACCCACCTGCACCGAAGTTTCGGTGTCACTTCCACTTTGCGAGATCCCACCGATACGTCGGGGGCAGGATGACACTTATCCTCAGCACAAAATTTCAGATTTGAAATTAATTAAATTTACCCACTTTACACATCTTTTTTTACAGTTCGTCCAATAAATATTTTAAACAAAACAACATCCCTGAATTTAGGGTAAGAAGTGAAACAATATACGAGAAGCATGAAAATATACACTTCGTGATTTTTGCTAAAAAATGTTTATGCTTGTTGTGGTTCTAAATAACAAGAGTCAAATCTAAATTTATGAGTTTTGAAAAGAGTAATCTGTAGCCCAATCACCACCTAGCCAACCATACTGTTCTCTTTTTCTTTTATACTCCTTTCTTTTTCACCTAATGATGGAGATTGGTAGTCGGAGTCCGACCGAAAATGCTTCTCAATATTGATAAGACCCGTAAATTGTAAAATTCTGCGCTTGCTCCCATTGGTAGGCATTAAAACGGTCATACTAAAGATAATTGCAGCTAGTACAATGTTAATGTTCAGCGCAGAGATGGCAATAGCCACTGTACTGATCAACAAAGTTACTCCGTACAGATAGAGAGTAGTATGTTTTGGAGAAAATCCCATGTTTAAAAGCTGATGGTGCACATGATCTCTCCCCGGAGTAAAAGGACTGTCTCCTCTAAATAACCGTTTTAATACCACCGTAAATGTATCATAAAGTGGAACCGAAAGAAAAGCGATTGGTAGTACAGGCACGCTATTTACAAAAAAGTTAATATCTCCGGCAACTTGATTCAATCCGATAAAACGGACAGAAAGGAATGCAAAAACAAAACCAACAACAAGAGATCCTGTATCTCCCATAAAGATCTTTGCCGGTTGGAAATTATGAATCAAAAAGCTACCTAACGTAATGGCTACTATCATCGAAAGATAAAAAAAGTGAATCTCTCCGCTCAAATAAAACCCAACCGCAAAAAACAAAGAAGCTATAAAGCCAATTCCACCTGCCAGTCCGTCTACTCCGTCAATCAAATTGAATGCGTTCATCACCACCACAACGGTAAACAAGGTAAGTGGAACAGAAATATACAGAGGAACAGCATTCAGGCCAAAGATGCCTCCGAATTCAAATATGACAGCACCGCACCCAAAAACGATGAGCATTGCAGAGAAAATCTCAATTGATAGTTTTTTATAGGTTGAAATCTCCATAATGTCATCTTTTAAACCGGTAAAGAAGAGTAAAACCAATGCGGAAGAGAAATAAGCAAATCCGGGAAATTGGTCTGGATAACCACTTAGAGAGAAGCCAATAAACAGGGAGATAAAGATTGCTACACCTCCCAAGGGAGATATATAACGCGTATGAAGCTTACGATTAACGTCAGGCTTATCGTATAGATTAAAATGGTATGAAATTTTTATCAGTAACGGAATTAAAAAATGAACAGCAGTAAAAGCAGCAATTCCCGAAAGTACTGCTTGTATCATTGATAAATCCATAAAATCAGTTGTGTAATAGCTATGTAGTAAACTTCTCTTATTTTAAATAACGACCATCTGTACCGTTTTGAAGCGAAAAACTTATTCTTTTATTATCTAAGTAACAAACCTTTACAAATTGACCAGTCTAATTTAACGAACATCTATTTAATTATAAAATATTAATCTTACAACATTAAACTGTTCAGAACAAGTAAATAATCACCCTGCATTGTCGGTCATTATGAGCGAAGTGAGTTGCATTACGAAAAACGAAAACGAAGAATTCCCCGGCTTTTTCCTCCAATTATGAGATCCTTCGCTACCACTCAGGATGACTGTTACTTCACAGCGCTGTGTTTCATACCGTCACTGCGCCGTGCTCCGATTTTTTCGGAGAGTTCTGTGAGAAAGCGTTAGCGACTGACCGGAATCGAGAAGCACTTGCCCAACAACAACCAGTTCTCGATTTCGTCCCGGAAAAAACACTGGGCCTACACTCGCCGAATAAAACCATCGGGGCACAGCGCACTGACGAGGGTTAGATATTTAATTAAAAAAACGAGAACGTCACTTAGAGCGCAATGAGGAGATTACGACGAATGCAGTCGAGAAGCTTTTGCCCAATACCAAGGAGTTCTCGACTTCTCTCACTTCACGTTGTTTTGTTCGTGGCGCTCGAACCGACGTTTTAGTATTTAAAGCTAAACAAATTTGATACGTCACTTCGAATACTATGACTAAATCAAGTGAATCAGGCTGATTTTTTCCATTGTTCTTTCATATTCTGGATATGGTTTGGGTCATATTCTGATTGATTATTCCACATGGCGCAGTACAAACGAAT
>LKNA01000161.1 GCA_001564065.1 Chitinophagaceae bacterium T5-Br10_B2g13 | reverse complement strand
TTAACTATTTATCTACTACAGGCTATGAAAAAAAAGATGAGAGGTTTAACGACGTTCGAGAACTTTTACAAGCAATCGAGCAAGTTGAAGATCAACATCCTCGGGTAGCTCAACACCTTTTAACTCGCCTGATTGCTGTTCTATCTTCTGAAGAAGATTAAACGCATAGGCGATATTTGCACCCTGGCCGGAATCCTTACCTTCATTTTGCCGGGGTTCAAATACTTCTCCCTCGCCAGTCAGTAACCACGTACCACTACAGCCCGTCCCGCGCACAATTTGTGCCAAAATATCTGATCCGGGAGCCTTCACTCTACCTTTTTTAATATCTGTAATTAACGAATAGTTGGAGATTTCACATTCCTCTATAAATGCTTTAGCCGTTGGGAATGAGCGACTTAGCTCCAATATCCTATCTGATATATCTGACATTTCACATTTTTAATTGACATGATGTGTAATTTCACACTATACTAACACTGTGTTACTAACAACGTGTTAGTGAATCTGTAATTACTAATTAATTATGTCAAATAAAAACCTACACGAAGAACTTAAGACAGCTCTAATGCTTCTCGATTCGTCCATATCTGAATTTGCTCAACAGCTCAACAAACCCGATGGGGGTACAGGTGTAAGCCACACAGCAGTAATACGTGTAGCCCAGGGGCACGAGCATATTGAGTGGATCGAAAAAGAGATCGATCGGCAAATTAATCGTGCCTACCGGCTCTTTCCGGAGTACTACAATCACCGGGAAGAAAAAGCGAAAAAACCGGCGTAGATGAGTGGACAACAAAGCATACACCGAACTGATAGAGGCGATAACCGAGATGGAGCACCATCTTCGGGAATTACGCCAAAAAGTAGACAAGGCAGTTCCACGGCACCAGTGGTTAACCACACATCAATTTGCCAAACGAACCGGCCTGAAACCCAAAACCGTGAGCAATTACGCGGGGAAGGGAAAATTCAACCAGGTAAAAAAAACGGCCAACGGCCAATACCTGATTCACAAAAACGAATTATCACTATGGGCTTAACAAAACGCAAACCTTCAAAACCGATGGCAGATAATACAGGGGTTAACTATCTCACTCTAATCACCATCATACAAGTAGAGATGAAAAAACACCTTGGCAGCAGAAATATCGACCATGATTTATGCCAGAATATTGCATGGGAAATTGCCGGGGCTATCCCCTCCAATGTAATTCTACCCAAGGCAAGCGAAACAACTATACATGAGGTATTAGAATTTGCAGAAGAGAAAGGGCTTAGCAATGAGTAATCACCAATTCATACTATTGGATAAAACGTATATCGAAGAGCTTGAAAAAGTCGCGGATCATTCACGGTTCCCGTTGCTGCGATACGACCAATCACAGCACGGAAGAGATATTTCAAAGCTTTTAAATGAGCTTGAACGCATGAACTACCTGTTGCAACGCCTGGCTGACCAATACCAGGCAGAGAAATGGGAAATGATTGACCAGATCCGGCAACTCAACAAAGAGTTGGCCGAACTACGAAAAAAGACCGGCAAACCCCGCCGGATCGTAAAGTCTACAGCTATTGATAACCGCAATTTCGCAATGGAGGATTAATCTATGTCTGCAACAGCCAAAAAGAAAAAAGCCATTAACAAAATGGGCGATATTAGCCGCAAAAATATCCGGGCTAATGTTTGGGGCCTGGCAAGCTACCTGGTAGATGTAAAGGGACTGGACGAAGCCGCGGAAACGGCTGATCCGGTCAAACAAAAAAACTATAAGGCAACGGCCACCATCTTACTGGAAGCACGCCGAAAACTCAAAAGTCTATCCCAAAATGGGCCGGGTTCCATTCTTAAGCAAAACAACAATTAAAGGTAAAGATATGGCTTCTACAGAACAGATAGCGGAAAAGTTAATGGAATGGCACTACTTACGGCGGAAGATTTTCACCAAACAAATTTTTTCAGACAGAGATTTTGAGCTGTTGCGTACCGCAATAACCCGATGTGAGGGAACGATCTACCCTACCATTTCCGAAATAGCTAACTATCGCCGGTTATTTGTGCAGATGGAGGAAACAGACCCCAAAAAAAACCCCAAGCTGTTTCAAATGTATCTGGATAAGGTCGCGGAGTTTGAGGAAAAATATTTACCCCTAAAATCGCGGTTATGATTACACAGAAGAACTCAAAAAAACGATCATTTTACTACCAAGACAAATTATACCACTGCTTTTACACCGGTACCGCCTTAGATATTAAAGATCTAAAAGTGTACGACAGAGCCGGAAAACGGTATAAAAAGTTAGAGAACTGCACAACCTTTACAGGTCATTTAATGGCAACCATAATGAGGAACAGTCATGGGGCAACGAAAACAGCTTGATCTATTTTCACACGGGCAGCATTCAACACTTACCGGCGGCCAGCAGCCCAGCACCGGGCTTTATTTAAGCCGGAAAGAAAAAGCTAACTACCGCAAATCCTACAATGAAGCCGAATGCTGTGAGCAATGTGCACACCTGCGGAAAAACCGGCTGGGTGGACGCACCTTTTATAAATGTGAGCTTATCGGAATCACCAACGGAAAGGAAACCGATATACAATTAGGTGGAGTTTGCAAACGGTTTGTAGTTGACCACCAAAAATGTATTTAAACCCCTAAAAAGGGCAATACCATAACATTAACCAACCTTTGATAGGCTCTTAAATCGAAAATATGAAAGCCGTTTTTTGGCGGTTTTCTTAAAAATTAAAAATACCATGACTGAAACTATTTATTTGATACTCTCCCCCTCGAAAGTAGAACGAATGGTTAAAACCGAAAAGGCAGCCACCAGTTTGTACAAAGATGAATTACCGGTGAAGGTCACCATTGAAGTTCCTGATGAAAACTGGAAGCGGCCGTACCTGGAAAAGAGAATTGTGGTTAACCGTTGGGATAAAGGAATTGATGTAGAGGACGTACACTTTGAAAATGATTTTGTGACCGAGCAGGAAGCCGAAATGATACGTGAAAAACGCATTGAGAAGATGAAAGAGATCCTGGAAGGCCAGGGGTACAAAGTAGATCGAGAGGAAGGATAAGTCCAACCACCACCGGCATTAAAGGTATTATTAAACAAATAGACTAATCCGCCGCTTTTTGGCGGATTAGACATTACAAAATATCAACTACAAAAACGCTCTTATAACTATGCTCCATTCCCCCCGCACCCCCAATTTTCAGAAACTCAACAGGCCACCGGGTTCACACGCAAAAATTCTTCTAATAACATATAGGCTGCTGCTGCCTTGCCTTTATCTGTTAACTACACAACAGGCAAACACACCTGCCAACACATTTTTTAAACCGCTCAAATAGCGAATCTCACAAATTGCCGTACGAAATGACCTCAACAAGATTTCAAAAGTTAACCGATGCCATTGAATCTGCCGGATTAAAAGTTGAAAAGCGATCCGGGTACACACAAACGCAATGCCCTTGCCACGATGATAGCACTCCATCAGTAACCATAAAAGAGAATGCTTCGGGGAAAATAAGCCTGAATTGCCATGCCGGATGTGAAACATCTGACATTTTAAAATCACTGAATTTAACCTGGGATGTGCTCTACCCGGATGATCAGAAAAAATCTTCTACCGCCCAGCGGAAAAAAATTGTGGCCACCTATCCATACACGGATGAAAAAGGGAACCTGTTATTTGAAGCGGTTCGTTTACACCCAAAATCATTCCGGCAACGTGTACCGGAAGTTGGTGGAGGATGGAAGTGGAGCATTAAAGGCGTTCGGCGCGTTATTTACAATCTGCCGGACGTTTTAAAAGCTGCAGAAGAAGATAAACCGGTGTTTTTGGTAGAAGGTGAAAAAGATGCCGAAGCCCTGGGAAAACGGGGGCTTGTATCAACCACCGTGCCGATGGGGGCCGGGAAATGGCACGATGATTACAACTCATCTTTTGAAAATGTGGAATTAATCATCCTGCCGGATAACGATCAGTCCGGAAAAGAACATGCTGTAATGGTTGCAGCAAAATTGATTGATACAGCAAAAAGCATTCGGATTTTAAACCTACCGAAACTCCCGGATAAAGGTGATGTAAGTGATTGGTTGATGGATGGAGGAACCAAAGAAGAGCTGCTTGAACTCGCATTCGATACCGATACGATAAACAGCCGTGATGATGCTTTAACAGCTGTCGGGATCGATCCAAAAGAAGATGAAGAGGAACCATCCATACGGGAATTAAACAATCACTTTTTTGAAGAGAACAACAATATTTACTCAACCGGCGAAGATCAACGCCTTGTGGCCGATTTTGCCATAGATATTAATTCCATCGTAAAAGATGATCGTGAAGGGAGAATATTTTATATCAACATCCGGGAGTTAAACCGTGGAAAGCTTCACATTTCTGATACCATAGAGGTACTTCCCGAATCTCTGGACGATGTACGAAGCTTTTATAAATCGATCCGGCCCTACACTATGGGAGAGATCATCCAGGCCCGGCACGATAAAGTAAAACCACTCTCTATTTTTAAATGGCTGCTGTCCGAATTTGATAAACCGATTGTTCGCCGCCCGGATCATGTGGGATTTGTACAGCCAACCGATTTTGACGAACGCCCCTATTGGTTATTCGGCAATGCCTTAATCTGCCCTCCTTATGATGGGGAACCGGCTCAAATTATCGAGCCTAACGATGCCGACGAATTTATCGTAGATCAACAAATTGGCTTTACCCTGCCACTATACCAAAGTCTTAAAGAGAAAGAGCAGCTGGCCCCAATGGTTAACACCAATACTAAAGCCGCCGGTGAATTCCTGGGAGAAGTAAAAGCCAAGCTAATCGAACTTATTGGTGGTGGAGATCCAACCGGAAGAGCTAAAAACTACGCGAAAATAATTATGGCCTATGTCGTCTACCACCTGTATGAGAAAGATCTTTATTTCGCCAACGATATGAACGGCCACACGGTGATGCTTTATGTGTATGGCCCAAAAGGAACCGGCAAAACCACCTATTTCAACACCTTTCTACGTGCATTTTTTGGGCTTCATAAAACCAAAGAGATGAAAGGGAATTCCGTAACGATTGCAGCTATCGAAAATCAGATGGGGCACTTTAGCCAGTTGCCGGTTTGTTATGATGAATATAATCCCGAATTCTCGCAGATTGATTATCAGAATATCAACGGGTACTACCATAAAACAAGTAGAACCGTTTCGGATGTAGACCGTGCCGGACGAAACAAGTTTACCCCTATCCGAAGCACCTTAAGCCTGACAAGTAATTTCCGAATCAACCTGGATGTTGACCAGGCAGACGCCACCGAAAGCCGGGTTATCTACTTTGAATATAAAAAGGAGTATCGATCGAATGATTCCGATCTGTTTGAATGGTTTGAAGATAACCTTGACGATTTAAGCCGGATCACTACATATATCCTTGTCAACCAGACCGATGAATCACGAAAAGCCATAAAGAAAAGTGTTCGTGAGCTATACCACAAGTATAAAGAGCGGCTGGATAAAGCAGTTTCGGAAAGCCCGAAAAAATACGTTGCAGAACACCGATTAACAGATAACTACGTTCGTCTACTCGGCTGCTATGAACATATTTTTGGGCAAGATCCCGAATTCCGGCAATTTATCTTCAATGAGGTACTTCAACGGTTTGCAGAAGCTAAAGCAAATGAGAAAGAAAACGCCCTGCTCAATCAAATTATTTACCTGGCATCTGCTGGCCGGATTAAAGAAAGCTGGCACTACCATTATAGTAACAGTCAGAAGGAATTGTACGTCAACCTAAGCCAGCTCTATGAAGCATATTCAGAGTATAAGAAGGATAAAGCTGTCAGTAACAACCAGTTTAAAGAGATCCTCAAAGACTATTTTGAAGAATGTGGAGGCTACCAGGTAGGCACCAAAAAATGGTATGGCAGTTACTACGACAAAACAAACAACCGGGTAGATATTAACAAGCCAATGCACAGCTACATTTTAAACTACGACCAGGTGAGCAATGATAATCTGCTGAAAGATCTCTTCCCGTACACCGAAGAGCAGGAGCCTTACATGGCCCCTCAACAGGAAAAAGAGGACGATGATATTCCATTTTGAGACTTAAAAAATTTTAGTGTCACTTTTTGTGTGTAAACGAAACGCCTAAAACCGAATAAATTTTCTAACCATAGCCTTAATATGAACTATAAGTTACTGTTATTATTTATTTTAATTAAGGTTAGAAGTATGGTTAGAAAAGGGTTAGAAACGGGTTAGAATGGTTAGAAAAGGGTTAGAAAATATTCTCCTTTCTAACCATAAATCTAACCACGATTTGACCATAAAAAACAACGACTTAGCTGTTTGGTTAGATTGGTTATATTTATAGACCGGGGGAAAGGAAACACACACATTTTGAGGGGTGACAAAAAACTGTCAATTTTTTTATTAACCAAAACACCGCAATCAACTAAAAAAATAAAATCCAAAGATGGCTAAAAAAACCAATACCGATATCGACCACCTTGTAGACCTGGAAGTGTTCACCATGAAGCAAGCCCAGGCATACGTTGAAGAGAAAACCGGGATGCGGCAGAGTATGTTCTACGATTGCGTACGTCCACTACTGAACCCGAAACCGATCGCCCGAAACTTCCGGACGCAGCGGCCGGGCCACATAGTCGTAAAAAAATCAGACGTTGACCGTGTGATTGCTCAAATGAAAAGAAGAGTTCTTGAATAACAGTCTGGTAATTCTGCTGCGAGCTACCAATTCAAATGTTGAGAAACCAACACAAAACTATCACAGAAACTGCTGGTTATTTTGATCTTCTATTTTTGTCAAGGCAAAATCTTTTAACCTTTCAAATGTAGGCGTTAACAAACCTTTTGCTTCTGTGTCTGACCAATAAGATTGACCAGTGAATGTGTCATACAAGCCAGTGCGTGATAATCTGACCATAAAATCATTTATGTATTCTTCGTGTATATCAATTTTTTCTTGCAGTTGTTCTTTAAAATCACCCCAATACTTGTTAATCCATTCTAAGTCATTTTCTCCATCACTTTTTGGAGTATCATAAAAACTATCTAATAGAACCAATGCTTGTATTTCTCGATATGATAATTCTTCAAGTATTTTCAAATACTCTTCAAAAACATCAACTTTTCTTACAATTTTTTTTGTAAATGATGATTTTAATAGACGGGCGAACATTTCGATTTTCTCTCTTCTCCGGGTGTTAATTGCTGATTTATAAGAGATATAAAATTTATGTAGAAAGTCTTCTGATTTTATAATCTCATCAGTTAGTAAAATATTACCCCTTTCCAGTTCATTAAAGAAAGTCTTAGAACGTTCTAATCGAATGTCCTTTACTGGATCTGAAATAATGTGTCTGAAAAACTCATTTAAACCAGAAAACCTGATTATTGCTCTTACAGTCCTATCATTTTCATATGACATTTGCAATAATTCTAAATAGTAATCAGAATTTTTTTCCATGGTTATTTTATTAAGAATATAACATGTATTTATCAGCAATATTTCAGCTACAAATATTGTCTGATAATAATCCAAATAACGTCATTTAAATAAGACGGACTGGTTTTGTCTGAATAAAATATAATCAGCAGATTAAAATGCTGAAATAAAATCATTTTTTTTGTAAGGAATTCGCTTTAGGTGGTTCATATAATAAACTACTATACATATTAAGCCATGAGTGAATTAGAAAATTTCAAAATGATCGAAAAACTAATCCTGGGAAAGTTAGGTGATGATGAAGTGGAT
>LKNA01000054.1 GCA_001564065.1 Chitinophagaceae bacterium T5-Br10_B2g13 | reverse complement strand
TGCTGCTCGGCTTCTTTTAGGATGGACAGCTTCTGCTCCGCTGTCCAGGTTCTTCGTTTTTTCATACGTTAAGATAATTATTCTTAAAGTAGAATTTTCCTCCAGTTGTTTAGGGGGCTAAGACAGTTCAATCAATTCTTCTACGATATCGACGGCAATGTACTTCTTTGTATGCTTCACCAACTCTTTGCCAATATTGAAATCGCCGCAGCCCAGGTCACAAACCATAGGCGGTGTCTTAAAAGAGGTCAGAAAGGATGAAACTGCTTCTATGTAAGGTTTGATCAGTTCAGGATGATGTGAACCAATTCCGGAGTAGAAATCGGATTCACCCTCACCCCAAAGATTCTTCTCATAGATCTGCATCATGGCGTCCCGGGTCGGCCAGGGCTTTTTCGATTTTTTCTTATTCAAAACTGTTGGGTTGCGATTTCTAAAATTTTAAACAAATAAACTCTATCAGCACATTTCCGGAATGAAAAATAGAGGATCCGAATTATTGAAAGGAAAGTAAAACTAAATTTATTACCCGCAATTGGAAAAACGTAACATATGACTTCAAAAACTGATACAATCATTTCAACTGACCGTCAAATGGGTTTTGCACTTCTGCGCGTATTGCTCGGATTCAACATGCTGGGCCGAACCCTGGTTCGCATTCCTGAAATCAACAATTTTGCCTCAGGAATGGCAGAGGGTTTTGCCGAAACCATTCTACCCGGACCGTTTGTTTATGTTTACGCTTTCGTTATTGTGATAGCAGAATTTATGATTGGTATACTCCTTGTACTTGGCTGGAAAACCCGGTGGGCGTTGGCTGCAATGGGAGTTCTACTTCTTACTCTCACTTTTGGACAAGTTCTGCAGCAGAATTTCGGAACGTTAGCCAATATCCTGATTTACGGCATTGGAGTCTCATTCCTACTGTTTAACACCAAGTATGATCATTTTGGTATAGACCGTGGATTTTCAGTGAAATAGTTCAGGAGTTTAAAACGGTTGAGTGATGAAGCAAACCGGCAAAAATTCTTCAGCACCATCTTACTTTCACGGATGAGGGTCAGCATAATTCATAAAAAAGGGCATTAACTTAAAAGCCTTCACGGTTCTGTAAAAAGAGTAGCAAGAGAACCATTATCTTTAAATAGTGGAAATTATTTTGAAGACACTCCTTTTTATTCTCAGCATTCTATAGCTAATTTGTCAGGAATAAAAACGTACGTTAAACAAATACTGTCCTGTTTCTTAGCATTGTACCCTCAATCTATTTGACGCATGTGTGAAACCGGGTTGAATTTTGCAGACAAAATACCTGAACGTTTCCAAAGATACCAAGTATGCGCTATTACAAGTCATCTCAACATTCTCACTCTAAAATATATAGGTTAAAGGCCATTTTAATTTTAATTCAAGGTCTGCTGCTAACAATATTTACCACCTCAATTTCAGTGGGTCAAAGCGTATCTGTTGGGCAAGGAAGTTACAGCACAACACTTTCAGCAGGTCAGCAGGGAGCGAGTCTCGGTGACGGACAACCGGCCTTCCCGTTGCTTTCTGATCAATTTAATCAGCCTGTTCAGACCAGCGATTTCTGGAGCAGTATTCTTTACCCTTTCTTTGGAGATCCTCACTCCTCTTTTCTCTATGCCCATCCCCTTGCTATGAAGGCTGCACCAAACGGAATGCAGCTTGGCTATACGTCGCAGGTTATTGTAAACGACCGGGATTACATCTTTCCATTTGCCAATCATATGACAGTTGGTGTTGATGGCCTGAATGCACCGGATACGAAAACCCTGCACTATGGCGACTGGACCGTTACGGCCGAATGGCAGGATAGTGGCCGCGAATTGATTGCTACCCTAGGGCATGGGATACCATTTATATTCTTCGAAATTACGGGCGGAGATGCTGTCATTAATCCAAATCAATCACATACAGTCTGGTACCAGGAAGATGAAGTATTGGGAATAACCATTGGTGGCGAACACTATGGCGTTTTTGCACCTTCAGGCTCTCAATGGTCTACAGGAGGTCAGTTAAGGTCTTCACTTAATGGAGAAACCTATTTATCGATTGCAGTTTTGCCGGATAACGATCCTGAAACGCTGGAATTTTTCCGGAAACGGGCCTACGCATTTGTCACAGATACTCAGGTAAACTGGCAATACAATGAAGCCACTGCCACACTCAATAGCGTTTATTCATTTGAGACGACACTGCGAGACAATTCGGAAGGGAACCTGAACGAAACCCTAACCGCACTTTACAGACATCAATGGCTAGATGTCGAAGAGACACTAACCGGATACACGTACAACTCACCCCGCGGCGAAATGAAAGTGCTGGCAGGAAATACATTTTCCACATCTCGGCAATTCTCAGGTATACTTCCCTCCCTGCCCGATTTAGGTGAATACGACAGAACACAGCTTTTACAATTTGTTCAGCATGCAGCTTCAGGAAATCTTGGCGGCGGCCCCACATATCAGAACGGAAAGGATATGGCGCGATTTGCCCATCTCATTCATATTGCCGATCAGCTGGGTGAACAGGCTGAAGGAGCCAAAGATCAACTGATGAGCAAGCTAAAGAACCGGCTCGAAAATTGGTTCACCGCAGGCGGTGATCAGGAGTATGTTTATGACGATACCTGGAATACTCTCACCGGCTACCCTTCCGATCATGGTGCCAGCACTCAGATCAATGACCATCACTTTCATCACGCTTATGCTATCATGAGTGCGGCAACTATCGCTCGTTTTGATCCAGACTGGGCTTCCCCCGATAACTGGGGTGGCATGGTAAACTTGTTAATAAGAGACGCCAACAGTTGGGATCGTGAGGACGATATGTTTCCATTTCTACGCTCTTTTGACGTTTACGCCGGACACTCATGGGCTGCCGGCCACGGAGCGTTCGGAGACGGTAACAATCAGGAATCAAGCTCTGAAGCTATGAATTTTGCGTCTGCATCTATCCTTTGGGGAGAAATTACTGATCAGCCGGAAATACGAGATCTGGGAATCTACCTCTACACCACCGAGTCTGCAGCTATTGATCAATACTGGCTTGATGTGGATGAGGAGGTATTTCCACCGGATTATAATTATAACGCTATAGGTATTGTTTGGGGCAATAAGGGAAATCATACCACATGGTTTGGCCTGGAGCCTGAGTTTATTCACGGTATTAATATTCTGCCTGTTCACAGCGGTTCATTTTATCTGGCCCGTAACCCTGACTACATCATTCAAAACTACAATGCTGCAGCTTCAGCCAGCGGTGGCGAAATTTTACTTTGGAAAGATATTTTCTGGAAATATCTCGCTATGTCTGATGCAGATCTTGCTTTGAGTAAGCTTGAAGCCGACCCGAATTATGACCGTTTTGACGGTAACTCCCGCGCCCACACACTGCACTGGATTCATAATATGAAACAGCTTGGACGTGTTGATTTTAGCGTTAGTGCCGATATACCCACCTATGCGGTGTTTCTAAACGCTGATGATCAGCGAACCTACTTAGCCTACAACGCAACTGAAAATTCAAGGACTGTGAACTTTTCAGACGGTTATACGTTGGAGGTTGAAGGCCGGCAGATGGCAACCGGTTTTGCCGGAGACAGTACAGGTAATGATGATCTTGAAAAAATAGCGTTCCCCATCAATTTCGAAAGTGATGAGGTTGACTGGAATAATGTATTTAAAAATTTTGGCGGCGGAGTCAGTACCGTTGTAGCAAATCCAGATCCATCCGGTGAAAACCAATCCAATCAGGTAGCTCGAATGGTGAAAAGAGAGGGCGAAGCCCGTGGAGGAAGTTCCATGATCCTCTCGGAAGAGATCGATACCACAACACCGTTTTCCATCAGGGTCTGGTCGCCCCGCGATGGCAGTACACTGCTTTTTAAAATTGAGAATTCAGAAAATCCGGAGCAAAATTATGAGATCAGCCAATCTATACCTGCCAGTGGAGAATGGGTGGAGCTAACTTACGATCTCTCGGGCGCAAACTCCCAAATGATTTACGACAGTATCACTCTTATTTTTGACCCGGAAACGGAGGGCGACGGCACCTCAGACTTTACCTGGTATTATGATGAGATTGGTTACGATAGTGAATCATCAAATGGTGAAGTAGATGAAACACCATCGGAGTTTATACTCTGTCAAAACTACCCGAACCCTTTTAATCCCACTACACGGATCACGTACTATCTGCCCGAATCGGCTGAAGTTAACCTGGCAGTTTATAATATGATGGGCCAGCGTGTTGCTACACTCGAAGAGGGTCAGAAAACCGAAGGACAGCATACAATCACATTTGATGCCGGCAATTTGGCTAGCGGAGTCTATTTATATCAGCTCACAGCGGGTAACTTTGTTAAAGCAAATAAGATGATATATGTGAAATAAGTCCGGTAATGTTTATTGGTTTTTATAAATATCATCCCCACAAAAACACCTTAATAAGAAATGATTAAACAGCTGGCGCATATTTGTATCCACACTGAAGATCTTAAAGAAACCGAAAGATTCTACTGTGAGGTACTTGGTTTGGAAAGGGGCTTTGAATTCATAAAAGATGAAAAGCTGTTTGGATTTTATATCAATTTGGGAAATAACTCATTCATAGAGGTATTCAAAGGTGAGCCCGGAAACATTGGGAATATCAACCACCTGGCCATTGAGACGGATGATATCGACCGGGTAATCACAAAATTACGCTCCAATGGATTTGATACCACGGACAAAAAACTGGGAGGAGATCATACCTGGCAGTCTTGGACAAAAGATCCCAACGGAGTTAGAATTGAGTTTCATCAATACACTGATCAAAGTATGCAATTCAAAGGTGGTACTTGCGAAGTAGATTGGTGAATAATAAAATTGAAATTTCTTCAAATGCGAAATTAATCTCTCAAAAAGATATGAAACATATAAAATGGGGAGTGTTAAGCACATCAAATTTTGGAATTAACCATTTGATTCCCGCCATCAGTGCAAGCGAAACCGGCAGTGTTCAAGCCATTGCATCAAGAGATACAGAAAAAGCCAAGAAGGTCGCCGGTGAGTTGAATATTCCGGTCAGTTATGGAAGTTATGAGGAATTGCTGGCTGATGATTCTATTGACGCGATTTACAATCCGCTTCCCAATCATCTGCATGTGCCCTGGACGATAAAAGCGATGGAATCCGGTAAACATGTATTGTGCGAAAAACCGATCGCCATGAACCGTAGCGAAGCTGAATCACTGTTACAAAAAGCACGTGATTATCCCGGGCTTAAAGTCATGGAAGCTTTTATGTACCGTTTTCATCCTCAGTGGAAAGAGGTTCGTTCTCTGTTAGAGAGGAAAGAGATTGGGACGGTTCAGTCCATCCACTCCGTGTTTAACTATTACAAAGACGACCCTGAGAATATCCGTAACCGACCCGAAATGGGTGGCGGCGGATTGATGGATATCGGCTGCTACTGCATCTCCCTCTCCCGCTATCTTTTTGGCCAAGAACCCGACAGAGTGTATGGCGAGCTTGAACTTGATCCTGTTTACGGTGTTGATCGGAAAGCCTCCGGTATTCTTAGATTTAAAGATAAAATGGCTACGTTCAGTTGTTCCACGAAAACGCATGATTATCAACGGGCTATTATTTACGGAACGGATGGGTTGATTGAGGTTGAAAGGCCTTTTAATCCTCCGGGCGACAAACCGGCCTATATCTTCCATACAAAACATGGAAAGCGTAATACCATAGAAACAAAAGCTGTGGACCAGTATCGTCTGCAGGTAGATGCTTTTGGCAATTCAATTATCAATGACACGGACGCACCTACCCCGCTCGAGGATGCCGTTGCCAATATGAGCGTAATCGATGCGGTTTTTAAAAGCGTCAAAGAGCGTGCTGCGGTTGAAATGTAGAATTGCGGTTTTAAGCTTTAAATAAATCCTCCAAAAACTCCTTCAACACCATCGTGCTGTTGTGTGATTGATCTTTGGAGGCATAGACAAAGGTTACCGTTTCATGCTGTTTGATCTGATC
The DNA here is from genome assembly GCA_001564065.1 of Chitinophagaceae bacterium T5-Br10_B2g13. Taxonomy (GTDB): domain Bacteria; phylum Bacteroidota; class Rhodothermia; order Balneolales; family Balneolaceae; genus Rhodohalobacter. Next base: position 16,879 of record LKNA01000054.1, on the reverse strand, counting down.
CATCAGTTCCTCCACCGCCTCAGAGCCGAACAATTCTTTTCGGTACTTCTCTTTGAACTCCTCCCACTTTTCCGGATCGTGATCGAACCATTTTCTTAAGTCGTGACTAGGTGCTACCCCTTTCATCCATCGATCAAGGGCAGCTCTCTCCTTACTCACGCCCCGCGGCCAGAGGCGTTCCGTTAAAATGCGGAAACCATCCGACACTGCAGGCTCTTCGTAAACTCTTTTAGTCTGAATCTTCATCTGTATCTGCTTCATCGATACATGTTTCCAAATCAAGGTTTTGAATTGCGCTGATCGCCGCTTCCATCGCTCCCTCTGCACAAAGTCCGCTCATTGATGCATCACGGAAACCTTCCCGTGCCGCTTTAATGCACTCCTTTCTGATCCGTTCAGCCAATTCCAATTTTTCCGTTTCACTCATCACTTTTCGGTCAATTGATATGTAAAAATTTTAAGATATACTTCCAAGGTTTCAGAAACTCAACTGCTCATAGCTTCCGTGAGTAGTTCATATGAGCGAACTCTCTGCTCATGATCATATATATAGGTCGAAACCATCAGTTCATCCGCCCCGGTCTGATCCAGAAACTGTTCAATTTCTCTTTTGATAGTCTCTTTACTGCCTATAAATGAATAGGCCAGCATCTGTTTGACAGCAAATGCTGTGTGCTCATTCCAGATCCCCTTCATGCTGTCCACCGGCGGTTTCATGGGCGAACGATCTCCGGTCACCACACCCATAAACATCTGAAGCATGGAGGTGGATAGAAACTCCGCCTGCTCGTCCGTATCGGCTGTAATCACATTCACGCACGGCATAAAGTAGGGTTGATCCATCTGATCTGATGGTTTAAACCGCTCGCGATAAATACGCAAAGCCGGAACAAACTGCTGCGGAGCAAAGTGACTTGCAAAGGCGTATGGTAATCCCATTTCAGCCGCCAGAAATGCACTGTCAGTACTCGATCCCAAAATCCAGATCGGCACCTCGGTTCCTTCTCCCGGAAATGCCCTCACTTTACTTTCACTGTTCTCTTTTGAAAGATACATCTGAAGTTGACGTACATTCTTCGGGAAATTCTGAATCTGCTGCATCCGGTCCGGACGAATAGCATTTGCCGTTAGCTGATCCGTTCCCGGAGCCCGGCCTAAGCCCAGGTCCACCCTGTTTGGGTAGATAGTGGCTAGTGTTCCAAACTGCTCGGCGATAACAAGCGGGGAGTGATTGGGCAGCATAATTCCTCCCGAACCGACACGGATTTTCTCCGTTGCATCGGCAATATGCCCAAGCAGAACTGATGTAGCCGAACTCGCGATGTTCTCCATATTGTGATGTTCGGCCATCCAGAAGCGTTGGTATCCCAGTTTTTCGGCACGCTGAGCCAGATCACGACTACGCTCAATCGCCTCTTTTGAATTACTTCCTTCGGTGACTACGGCAAGGTCTAAAATGGAGAGTGGTATCATAAATAGTATGAGTGAGCTAAACCCTCCAAGGGTTTGGAACCCTTGGAGGGTTTCTATTAATTATTGTTTAATTCATTTAACAAATCCTGAAGGTCCAGCGGTTCGGTGACCATCTCGATGGAACCGTTTTCCCTGTAACTCCACTCCTCTTTGGGCCGATCCCGGTAGAGTTCGACTCCGTTTCCATCGGGATCATTCAGATAGATCGTCTCCGATACACCGTGATCACTAGCCCCGGAAATGGGATAACCCTCATCAATCAATCGCTTCACAATTTGGGCCAGATCTTTTCGTGTTGGATAGAGAAATGCGGTGTGATAGAGTCCGGCCGTACGATGCGGAGCCGGTGCCCCGCCCTTGCTATGCCAGGTGTTCAAGCCAATGTGATGATGGTATCCGCCCGCCGACAAAAATGCCGCCTGATCACCGTACATGGTGGTAAGTTCAAAGCCAAGAAGGTCGCGATAGAATTTCAGTGCGCGATCCAGATCGGTAACTTTCAAATGGATGTGACCGATCGACGTGCCGGCCGGTGCTTTGTATGGTGTTGGCATAATGAGTTCTTATTAATGACTGATTAGACAATGAAAATGTCATTTAACGTGAGTTCGATATAAAATCATTGAAAACAGTAATCAGAAAGTCCCCTCCTTTTAAAGGAGGGGATAAAGGGGTGGTTAGACCGAAGTTCATTATTAAATATTGTGATAATTGTCACAGAATCAATGAATGTTATTGAAAGTTCCGTGTTTCTGTGGCTCTACAGTGTCATTTGGATCAAAGTACCGTTCAAAATTACAACCACCCCCAACCCCTCCTTTTTTAAGGAGGGGAGCTTATTCGTTCACTATTTTTCAGCAGTTTCCATCCGGGCCGCAGACTTCGCCTTCAACGGATGACTTTTCTGTATTCCTCTCCTCTTTTACTTTCTCGAGGGCTTGAACAAAAGCTTCAACGGGCTGAGCCCCGGAAAGGGCATACTTCTGATCCAATACAAAAAACGGAACTCCCTGAATTCCCAGTTTTCGGGCATTTTGAATATCCTCTTTGATCTCCTTCTCAATGTCACTGCTCATCAGCGCTGATCGGATCTCCTCTTCTTTCAACCCCGCTACTTTTCCGATTTGGATAAGTAATTCTTCATCATCGATATTCTTTCCATCCGTGAAGTAAGCTTTGAAAAGCTTCTCCTTTACTTCATTCTGAACTCCTTTTTTCTTCGCAAGATGAAGAAGACGATGCGCTTGAAAACTGTTGGCGGGTATGGTTTTGTCGAAGTCGTAGTTTAAGCCGGATTCTTTTGCCCGCTGCTCCATCTGCTTGTGAATCTGTTTCGACTGCTCCGTACTCCATCCTTTTCGCTTGGCAAGCTCTTCATAGATCGAAGCATCCGGTTTGGTCTGGGCATCGGGAGCCAATTCAAAACTGTGCCAAACTACTTTTACCGAGTCCTTCAATCCGGATTGTTTAAGTGCGTTTTCAAAATTTCGCTTACCAATGTAGCAGAACGGGCAGACGATGTCTGACCAAATATCCACATAAATTGGTTCTATGTTCGCTTCGGGGTTCAGGTTTTTTAGATTATTCATATGTGCGTCCTAGTTTATTGTCAATACTCCAGCTGTTGGCATCTATATTCCACAACAGAAAAAAGGTAATCATTGCATAGATCAGATTGTTGGCTACTGTTGACGGATCCACTCCGATCACTGCGCCAAATGTCAGAGCAACAACCAATAGTCCGGTTGCAGTGAGTGCGTACATACTGAAAAGCCCCAGGATCAACAACAGACCAAGAATTAATTCGACAAAAGGGAGTGTCCATACAAAAGGAACCAGGAGAAATTCCGGCAGAAGGCCTGAAAACTGCCCCATCATATATTCTGCAAAATTACCGGTTCCCTGGATAAAAATTTTACTTGCCCCAAATGCAGCAAACGTAACGCCAAGAGTTACTCTGAAAATGAAATAGGCAATTTTTTGTGATGTCTTAATCGGTTGACTCAAAGTGGTTAGATTGTTAAAAAGAGTATTACAGAGAGTAAATGTGTTTATTAAAAATGCCACGGAAATCCGGAACTTTGATCCAATTCCGTGCCTCCGTGGCTAATCTTCAGCTAATTTTACTGAATCATAAATTCGCCGTCTGCCTTAATCTCAACACGGTTACTGATCATTGGCGGTGGGAATCCATTTCCAAGGTTAAAGTCAGAACGGTCGATCACACCTGTAATTTGAATCCCGGCAACGGGCGCTCCGTCGGCCATCGGATTTTCAACTGTACCGCGGTGGATCATCGTCACTGTCACCTCTTGTGTAGTATCCAGTAGTGTCAGATCTCCGGTCAATTCATAAACTCCATCTTCAATCTGACGAATCGAGTGACTGCTGAAGGTCATCTCCGGATATTGCTCAACGTGAAAGAAATCCTCGCTTCTCAGGTGATCATCACGATCCTGAACTCTTGTGTATACGGATGCAGTTTGAACCGTCAATTCAACATTTGCATCACTGAAGTCATCTTCAGCAGCGGTAATTTTTACACTGTAATCCTCAAAGTGTCCCGGCACATCCGCAATTCCGAGGTGAGTTACGGTAAATCCAAGCTTAGAGTGGTATGGATCCTGCACCCAGGTATCCTGTGCAATGATTGTTAACGGTAAAATTAAAAAAGCTAAAAGTGCTGTTATCTTCTTCATTATTGGTTTTTGGTTTGTTTTTGCTGTTTGATTAATAGTTCTTTACTGCAGTTGATCACCCCTCTCAATCTCACTTCGTGGGAATCGCCTACGGCTCGGAGCCCCTTGTTAGGGGAGACTTTTTTATATTTCAATTTTAGTTTTGAAGAGTTGATATTTCAATTAATTCAGCTGCAGAATCAGTTTCTTTTTCTCTCGGCGGACTTTCTTCGCATTTGCCAGAAAGTCATTCTCTTCATCGCGGTACCCTAATGCCATCATTGCGACGCTGCGCAATCCTTTTTCTCGCAGATTTAGAATTTCATCCACTTTCTCAGGTATAAATCCCTCCATAGGTGTAGCATCCACCCTTTCAACAGCGGCTGCAGTCAATGCAGTACCCAGAGCAATGTAAACCTGTCGGGCAGCCCACTCATACCTTGCATCCGGAGTTCGGCTTTGTACCGTATTGATCAGAGACGTTCTGAAATCCTTCAGTGAATCGAGCGAAACACCGCGAACATCCGCTATATTATGCATGTATTCATCGATCTGCTCCTCGCTGATATCATCCCAGGCTGCAAAGATGATCAGATGGGACCCCTCAACAATCTGAGGCTGATTATAAGCCGCCGGCTGTAACTCTTTTCTCAGATCTTCATTTGATACTGTCAAGATTGTATATGGCTGAAGCCCCATGGACGAAGCAGACAACCGTATGGCATCTAAAATCCGGTCGACTTTCTCCTCAGGTACCTGTTCTCCGTTCATCCGCTTAGTTGCGTATCGCCAATTAAGTGCGTCAAATAAGTTCATAATTTGTCTGTACTATAATGTTTAATATTGAATCTTTTTGATTGTATAGAGTTTTATTTATAAATGGTTGAATTTTTTTTCAGTGAAGTCTGAGCTCTTTCAGAATAGGTTGAAAACCGGCTTGCTCAACCATTTCTTTGATCGTATGAAGTGCCCTTGTGTGTTTTGTAAGCAGCCGGACAGAGCTCGGGTCATTATTGATTGGAGTTAAGCCGACAACTTTTGAGTTTGGAAATTCGATTTCAATCTCCTCAAGTTGTTGCAGATTGCCATCTCTTAATATTACAGCAATGATTTTCTGCGTTGCGACATCTTGAATATTTTTAGATAACTCTTGTATCTCATTACTGCTTAATGCAATCACTATAACGTCGGCTTCCCAGCTTGCCAAGTGCTGACACTCAATCACATCAACATCGGCTCCTTTTACATCAGAGCAGATTTGATCCTTGAGCTGATCCGCCCTGACTTCATCCTCTTCAAAAAGCAGCAGTCGATAGTTCTCACTGCACAAGCCTTTTGCATTGGCTGTTCCCATAATGGAACTGCTCCCGATAATGGCTATGGTCTGTTTTGTAATTGGCATATTTATTGAAGTCGTTTTTTAATATGACTCATGATAAAAACATCTTAGAAAGGCAGCATTGACCTACATCAATAAATAGTCTTGATCAATATCAAGATTTTGATAAACTCCGGCGTACGCGGCTCAGCGTCTCCGGACTCATCCCCAGGAAAGAAGCGATCAGATGCTGTGGAACTCTCTCTGAAGTTTTGGGATGATCCTCCAAAAAGTGAGCATATTTCTCTTCGGCAGTGAGGCCAATGGTATTTTTAATTCTTCGCTGAAGGGCAATAAATGCGTTTTGAAACAGAATCCGGTTGTAGTTGGCAAAGGCGGGCACTTTTTCCATTAAAACGTCATTCTGATCCCGATCAATCATCAACAGCTCACTCTCTTCGAGTACTTCGATGTTTAGCTCGGATGGTTCGTCCGTTAAAAAACTGTAGAGATCGGCAATCCACCACCCTTCGAATCCAAACTGAATGACGTTCTGATTTCCATTTTCATCCAGCGAATAGGAATAGAGCGCTCCCTTTTCGATAAATGCGAGTCTACGGCACACATCACCGGTCTGGAGAAGAAACTGGCGTTTGCGCATTCTTTTAGGAATAAAACTCGCCTTGCAGAGCTCCCACTCCTCATCGGTGAGCGTAACGTGTTCATGGATACATTTGTAGAGCTGTTCAAACATAAAGGCGGTTCGGTTTCCGATTCATCAACCTGAAAATATCGGTTTACCGTATGGAATCACAGTACAATTACTGCATCCTCGCCTGACGTATTTCATCCTGAAATGCAGCGTGACAATTAACACAACCCTGTTCCACAATTCGATACTGCTCCAGCACTTTCCCCATATCCCGGTTCTGTGCAGCTTTCCGGATAGAATCAGCTCTGCTGTGAACCAAATTATCGTATTCACCAAACTGAGCCATTCGGTCACCAAGGGTATCCATAACAAGTTGTCTGCTCTCATCAGCCAACGGTGCGTGACCATTGATATTTGCTGCACCGGTCTGGATCAGATCAAAATTTTGAGTATAGATCCCCTCGTTGATGGTATGAATGTCTATCATCAGCAGCCGCATGATGGTGTACAGTTCCTGGGATTCCGGTTCAGTGTTTATATCTTTATTTGGCTCATAGAAGGCCATTCCTATTAAAATTGAAACAATGAGACTGGTTATTGAAACTAAGGTTATTCGGTATTTCATCATATTCTCCTGTTTTATTCGTTTTGATTAAACTTACCCGCCATATCCATTCGGATTGTAAACGAGGCGGCGACTCTGCCGGCCATATCTTTTGCAAAGTCCGCCTTTTCCCCTTCAAAATGCTCATCCACCGTTTCCCGAAACAGTCCGTACCAAATAGAGAAATCCTCTCGCTTGATCGGCAGCGGCATGTGTTTTCTAAACGGCTTCCCTTGATAATCCTGCGTTTGAAAAAGCATCTTTGACCAGAACTCCACCATCTTCGGCAGATGAGAATCCCATTCCACATTAGCCACATCGTTAAAAATATACCCGAGGCGGTCATCCTCTCTTACTTTTCCGTAAAATGCATAGACCATCGTTCGGATATCTTCTTTATTTCGGATGTCTGTTTTATTCATGTGGATTGAATTTGTCTATTTATTTGACCTGAAAGTGCTCGGAACACCATTTCAGCCTGTTATTTAAAATTTTTAAAAATACTACACTGAATTAATACTCTTCGAGTCTGTCCAAAAAGTTGTGTTTGATTTATGGTTGCCTTAATAATTAAAATTTACTTCGTGAAACTTCGCGTCTTTGAGCCTTTGTGGCAGTAAAACCGCCGCTTTAGCCACGAAGCCACGAGGACACCAAGTTACACGAAGTACTCTTGCAACATCACTTTAAATTTAAGTTGTGTTACGATTAAAATACTCTTCTACAGATTCACTCCCCTTCACGGACAGATTGGTAAGGTAGAGAGAATCCTAAAATCACTCATTTTCTTTGTTTATAAGTCGGATTTATTCATGTGGTATGATTTTTTCTACATATTTGACCTGAAAGCGTGAAAAACACCTTTCAGCGGCACCTATAGTTTCCAATTCTAAACGCTGACAGGTTTGTTCTTTGCTTACTCATTGCGGCTCCGGATCAGCTGAATGACAATGCCACCGAGAAACAGCAGAATCGCCGCAACATTACCGTAACTGCCAATTTTCCGCAACATATCCCAAAAGAACAGATCTCCGGCAATGCGCAGAATCAAACAGCCGTGCAGTAAAATCAGCGGCAGATAAAAATACCGGCTGTATGGAACAGTTCTTCCGGTTAGGGCCGGAATGATGACGGCCGCATGGGCAAAGATCATACTGAAGACAAAACCCACAAAATAGATATGCAGGATGGCATTATATATTACACCCGCACGCGGTAATCCATAAATCAGGCCTAGCAGTCCTCCAACAATTCCCCATCCATAGCCGGTGAGTAAACTCCAGGCACTGTATTTAGTCCAGTTTGCCATTTTGATCGTTCTTCGAGCTACATCATATCGAATCAGCCAAATGGATATGGCAATCAATAAGATAGATCCAATCATCCAGAATATTTCTCTGTAAAGATGAACTCCGGCCAGGGAAATCGTCCAGGTCAGAATTAGAAATGTAAATAGGTTAACGGCTTTCTTTGGCGGACGCATAATCCGGTTCAGTTCAAGGCGCTCACCAAAGATGGTCAGGAGCGGGAATGCAATCCACCATCCTATCAATTCAAACACGGGCGTATGAAATAGAAATAGCATATTTCCAATCAGCAGGGAAACAGCCGCCGTAGCCATAATCAAGTGGTAGTTCACAGTCTGAATGGTACAGAGGTAAATCATGATAGCCACTAGAAAAACTGATCCGAGAATCAGCAGAAAACCGCCTATGGTGTAGAAACCCGTCATCATCAAAACCGTGGAGATTGCGAACGAGATCGGAGCGAGATAGGTCCACAATTTTTCCAGAGCTGCACCCCGTTCAAGCGAGATCAATGTAGCCAGGAAACCGTTGATCATCAGCGGGCCGTGTGACATAGCCCCAAGATCGAAAAATTCCGGTAGTATCACCCCGAGGCGAATCAAACCTGTGTAGAGGCCAAGCAAGAGAGAAGCACCTGCCAGGGCAAGAAGCAGTCCAAAGAGTGAATTGAGTAGTCGGGTTCGAGCGTTCATTTAATTCAATTAATTTCGCTGTGGCAGCGAGACGGCAAAAAAGTCCACACCCGGTTTAATCATTTCAACCGACCAGTCCGGTTTCATTACCATCAGCACGTAATATTTATCCAGCCCATCTTCATCTGCTACAATATCTCCGGCAGCTTTTTCAATCTGCTGTTGCAGGTAACGACGCAGCGGGCAGCCCGGTGTCGTGGTTGTGTACTCAACCACGAGCTTTTTACCATCGAAGCGGATCTGGTAGACCAACCCCAGGTCAACGATGTTGACACCCAATTCCGGATCGATGACACTCCTCAGTTTCCGGACTACCCTGTGCCGAATGTGTCCTGTTTGACTAGACATTGTTTAACATTTAATAAGTCTGATAAATATCGTAACCCGTAAAAATAGTTTGAAAACAAATCACCACCATTCCAAGGAGAGGTTCTTAGCTCCAGAATCGTCTCTTTAGCTAAATTTTTAACCACCCCTAACCCCTCCTTTTGAAGGAGGGGAAATTCATTCTCATAAATTCTTATTGTGAATCCAAGCTATTATGTTTACTGATTCTCACTCTCCATACCTCAGGACCCTCTTCGAGATAAACCCATTCAAACTGACCCTCCCTTTCAAATTTAAATTGAAACATGAGTGGTCGCGGATCATGGTCATTTTTAATCACAAAGGCTTCGCCCGGCTCCAGATCATCGAAAGTCTTAAATATGGTTGGATGTTTCTGAGGCGGTGCAATTTTCGTTACATCAAGGATTTGTTCTGTTACAGACATGATTCGAATTTATTATTAAGTATTTCTTTGTTTGATACGCCTGGCCTGACCCAATTTAGGATTCAGCCGGAACCTACTTTTTATTTCCTGAAGTTAAGGTAGACAGTGCCTCAGAGTTTATCAACATTTAAATCGGTATTTAACGTTTTTATTGTTTTTCCTTTTCTGATGTCCTATCATACAGTCATAGTATTTGAATAAATCAAGACCACGGACAGATATGGGAACACCCACTTTAAACAATTTGAAAACCACCTCCACTCTTCAGGAATTCATTTCTGCAAATAAACAGACCGAGTTTTTACTTCAGTCGATAGGAATTCCTACTGATTCATATCAGGAAAAGTCACTGTTGCAAATCTGTATTGAAAAGAAATGGAATGAAAAAGAGTTACTGTCGTGGCTGCGTAAACAGGCAAGCAGACGTCAAGAGAAAAGGGAAACAGAGATTATAGATTTTAATGAACTTGATCGAAAACAGCTGTTACAATACTACAAGAAGATTAGTAATCGTCTGAACCTGATTATAAATGAATTTGAGTTGGACTTTCATCGGGTGTGTAAGGTTCATGGAGTTCAATATCCCATCTTGAAAGAGATGCACTGGCATCTTGATAAAATATCAGAAAAGGTACGTTACGATTTAATGATGACGGACAAGACGATCACTCCTCTGCTTAAGAGTTCCAATACCGGAAGTAACTCCATTCTTTACGGTGAAGCCAAAAAGTATGAGAGAAGTATAAATTTGGTTGTACAGGATCAACATCAGATTGCAAATCATATTCAAAAAATAGAGAAAATGAATCCACACCCCGACGAAATTGAAGGTTCTTGCGGAACTATAAAAACTGCATTTCAGGATATGAATGAACTCTTTTCAGAAATAGAAATATTCTTTGAATTGTTGAGAAACGGAGTGATTCCCAATTTAAATGAAGCATTGAACAGAGACTAAACAGAGTAGATTATGATAGTATCCGGATCTAAAGAAGAGATTTTAAATTTGATAAAGCTGCGCGGAACACTGCAGGTGGATGAGGCTGTGGAATTAACTGATCTGGCCAAAACGACTCTCAGAGAACACTTTTTACAACTTGAACGGGACGGTTATATCACCCGGGATTATGTTCGATCGGGTCCCGGAAGACCCAGCCTTCAATATACACTTACAAAGACGGGGCAGGCACTGTTTCCAAGTCAGGAGTCAAATATGCTTCGGGACTTAATTCGTTTTCTGAATGAAAATGGAAATGAGGAGGAGATCGAAGAGTTTTTTACCCGTTTTTGGGATCAAAGATTTCAGCGTGCTTCGTATTTGATGGAGAACGAAACCGACAGTGAATCAAAACTTGCGCTGCTCAGTGAGATGCTTGAGGATGAAGGCTTTATGCCGGAGTATGAATCCGATGGAGATAAGATTACGATCAAGGAGTGTAACTGTCCCTTCAGTGAAGTAATTAAAGAGACCCGCCTCCCCTGTAAGCTGGAGGCAGAATTTTATGAACGTCTGTTTGAGAAGCCGGTGGAACGAACAACTTTCATAGCGGAGGGTGACTACTCCTGTACCTACTGCATTTCTTCAAAATAATATTACTTAACAAACATTAAACAATTCAGTTATGAAATATCTGATCATAATTCTTTCAATAACATTAGGAAGTTTTTTTACTGCGAATGCGCAGGACAGTAACCGGGCGGATAGCACAGATAACGAATCATTAAGTCTCATTACCAACTCACCTGAGGAAGGTTTCCAGGTTGCCATTCAGCTTGCACGCAAGGGAGTTACCTCCACGCAACCGGATAAAGAGGTGCTTTTTATGCTGCGTGATGTCTATTCAAAAGATCCGGACGCGCTGATTGCGAGTTCACAGGTGATTGCGATCCATTTTCAAACCGTAGCCGCTGCAAATAACTATTGGCGGAAACATTCTGAAGAGAAACAACAGTGAATTTTAAAACCCAAAACACTATTCATTCAAAAGACTTATGAGCGAGACCAAAGAGAAAGAACTGGACGTACGAACACTCGTACCCATAAAACGGCATGAAAAACTGCATAAATTGTTTACTGACCTGCCCGCTGGTGAAAGCTTCACTTTCATCAACGATCATGACCCGAAGCCGCTTTACTACGAATTCAGATCTGTTTTTGGGGATGTAGTTGGCTGGGAGTATCTCAAACGTGATCCCGAAGAGTGGAAAGTGAAGGTAACGCGCACGGCTGATTCTGAAGCAGATAAAGCCGACGATGTCTCCACGCTGATAGATCTTCGGAAAGCGGATTCTAAAGACTGGAAACACACAATTTTTCACCGTTATGGCATGATGCTGCCCGGCGATACCATGGAGATCCGGGCCGGTGAAGAGCCGGAAGAGATCCACTCAATCTTTAAGAATAAGTTTGAAGGTGAGCATGAATGGGTTTATAAAAAGAAAGAATCCGGCAATGTTGTGATTCATGTCACAAAAAACGCAGAGAATGACATTGATACAACAGATATCTCTGTGGTCAACAAATTTGATGTTCGCCCCTTCCCTCCTGCCAAGCGTCACGATATGGTTTTTGATGCGTTTGAAGAGTTAGAACCGGGAGAAGCATTTGTGTTTATCAATGATCACGATCCCAAGCCACTCTACTACCAGATGGAGGCCGAAAACGATGTTCCGTTTAAATGGGAATATTTAATGACACTTCCTGAAGAGTGGAAAGTTAAAGTAATGAAGCTGGGAGAGAGCTAAAGTACAGACCTGTCAAGTTTCAAAACCTGACAGGTCTTCTTTTTTCGGACGATATACTTGCCTCACGAACGATTCACCAGTCTGACTGTGTTTAAAAATTACCCTACCGATGCTGAATAAAATCACGTATCTTTATTAGGCTATTTTTGATATCACGAAGCAACGTTTGTGAACAGCAAAAGGAAACGAATCATCGCAGATTTTACTTACAATCCGGTTACCGCTCAGGCTCATGCGAATATTGCCCTGGTCAAATATTGGGGAAAACGATCTGTTGACCTTAATCTTCCTGCCGTAGGTTCGATTTCACTTACCCTCGATGCTCTAAAAACCACCACTACCCTTCAATTTGACGACGCACTTGAGAATGATATTCTACAGCTGGATCACAGGAATATAGTTGGCGAACCATTGAGTCGCTTATCCCGTTTTTTAGATGTTGCTGCTGAAACGAATGAACGGCCGTCAGCAAAAATTGTGTCTGCAAACAACTTTCCAACAGGAGCCGGACTCGCTTCGTCTGCTTCAGGTTTTGCCGCTCTTGCTGTTGCAGTGAATGAGGCAATGAATTTAAATCTCTCCAAAGAAGAACTTTCAAGTCTGGCAAGAAAAGGCTCCGGATCGGCTGCCCGGTCCATTTACGGTGGATTTGCCGAAATGAAGTGTGGAACCGCCCCTGATGATGATCGTGAAGATTATGCTGTCCATTTATATAATGAATCCTACTGGGATCTTCGGCTTTTAATTGCCGTAACGTCAACGGATAAAAAAGAGATAGGGTCCACTGAAGGAATGGTACGAACAGCGAAAACCTCTCCTTTTTATAAAAACTGGGTTGAGAGTCAGGACACCGACTTAAAAGAGATGCGTTCTGCTCTAAATGCAAAAGATTTTCAGAAAATCGGTGAACTTACGGAACACAGCTGTTTTAAAATGCACGGCCTGGCGATGTCCGGACGACCTCCTCTTCTCTATTGGAATGGTGCAACCACAGAAATGATTCATACCATCTGGAACCTGAGAAGTAAAGGCACTGCAGCATATGTTACGATGGATGCCGGACCTCAGGTAAAAGTGTTATGTCAACCGGGAAATTCAGAGTTGGTTAAACAGGCGATGTATTCCGTAAAAGGCGTAAAAAAAATTATTGAAGCAAAACCCGGACCGGGTGCCACTATCGTTTCAGACGATCAATTTAAAGTAAAGAACAGTTAACAGAATGCAGGAATCAACCATTTGTGTAAAATCACCCGGAAAATTAATCCTTCTGGGAGAATATGCCGTTCTTGAACATGCACCGGCTTTGGTTACAGCTATCAATCGGCACTGCGTTGTTAAAATTTCGCCGTTATATAACAGTACCTTTCAGATTCGAACCGGAAATCTGAATCTTCCCGAGATTCAGTTTACACTCGATTCGGAAGGTGACGCTCATTTCAGGACAACATTGAGCGATAAAACAGAGAGACAGCTTCGGTTCGTACTCTCCATGCTTAAGTATGTAACTCAGCGAAATGGAAAAATTCCCGGTGCTTCCATAGAAATTGATACCGCACCATTTTATCACAAAACGACCGGACATAAATTTGGCCTCGGTTCAAGTGCGGCGTTGACAGTATCTCTTCTATCTGCCCTGATGGAGTATTTGAACAAACACATTGAGCAGGAAGATCTCTACCGGGAAGCTTATCTGGCTCACAGACATGCGCAGGGTAAATTGGGCAGCGGAACAGATATTGCGGCCAGTGCAACCGGTGGCGTCATGAGCTACACGATGCCTGAATCGATTGACAAACTGAACGGTCAGGTGAAAACTCACAGCTGGCCGGAGAATCTGCATATGATTACAATCTGGGCCGGTTATTCCGCATCAACCCGAAGTTTTGTAAGTAATGTGAATGTATTCAGGGATCAACATCCTGTTAGATATGATTCCATTATGCGTACGATGATGGAGCTCTCGCACGAGGGTTCCTGGGCTTTTGAAAATGGAGATACCGACGCCTTTCTAAATATCGTTGATGATTTTAAAAACCAAGAGTATCTCCTTGGACAGGAAAGCGATACAGAGATCATCTCAGATGTACATCAGGAGATTTTTCGAATGGTCCGGAATGCAGGCGGTACCTACAAGCCATCTGGTGCCGGCGGCGGTGACATCGGGGTAGCTTTTTGTAAAGACCTTGTTACAGCAGATCGAATCCGTCACGTAATTAAAGAGAGCATGTTTGACGTAATGGATCTGAAAATGTGCCCTACAGGAATGGAAGTAGTGCATACCATGAATATTGAATAAGTTCCGATTTAAAACATACTGTTCTCCTTCCCTTCCCAACTACTAATAAAAATTTGTCAGAACGTACTATGACCAACAACGACAAATCACGCATCCCCAAGTTTTATAAGTACAGTGTAGAGAATCGCCTGGATGTTCTCAGGGAAAAGGATATTCTGAATCAGGAAGATTATGTTGCTCTCCGTGAACAGATGCATCTTTTGTCTCAGGATGATGCCGATAAGATGATTGAGAATGTAATCGGTGTGTTCGGACTCCCTATGGGCCTCGGACTCAACTTCCTCATCAACGATAAACCGTACGTAGTTCCAATGGTTGTTGAGGAACCGTCCATCCTGGCCGCGGTAAGCTCTGCCGCAAAAGTGGTACGAAATGCCGGCGGTTTTGAATCGGAATCGGATGACCCCATCCTGATTGGTCAGATTCAGCTTGTGGATGTCCGCCACCCGATGAAGGTTCGCCATGCCATTCTGCAGGAAAAGCAGGAGATCATCAATCTTGCGAATAGTCTTCATCCCAACATGGTGAAACGCGGTGGCGGTGCTATAGATCTCGAGGTGATGATTCACCAGCAGGATCGTCATCCGGGAAGCATGGTTGTGGTTCACCTTTTGGTGGATACCCGCGATGCGATGGGCGCCAATCTGGTGAACAGCATGTGTGAGGGAGTTGCTTCTCTCATCGAGAAAATATCAGGCTCTAAAGTCTATCTCCGAATTCTTTCAAACCTGACTGATCGTGCCATGGTGCGATCTAAATGTGTGATCCCGACCAAATATCTCGATTTTAACAACTCTTCAGGAAAAGAGGTACGGGACGGTATTATCCGTGCTGCGGAATTTGCCGCAATTGATCCCTACCGGGCCTCAACTCACAACAAAGGCATCATGAACGGAATCGATCCGCTGGCTATTGCTACAGGCAACGACTGGCGTGCAATTGAAGCTGCGGCTCACGCCTATGCAGCCCGGAGTGGCCGATATACCTCCCTTACAAACTGGTACAAGAATGAGAATGGAGATCTGGTCGGTACTATCGATATACCATTGAAAGTCGGTACCGTTGGAGGTTCACTTAAATCAAATAAAGCCGTTGGGATTGCTCACCGGATTTTAGGAATTGAGAATGCCACCGAACTGGCTGAAGTGATGGGTGCCGTGGGTTTGGCACAAAACTTTTCTGCACTGCGCTCACTCGGTACAGAAGGAATCCAACGCGGCCACATGACGCTCCATGCGAGAAGCGTGGCAAGTACTGCCGGTGCACCTGCTGAACTGTTTGAAAAAGTACTGGAAAGACTTGTCGAAAGCGGTGAAATCAAAGTTTGGAAAGCGAAAGAGATTATTGAGGAGTTAAAAGGTGAGCAGAAAGCAGCTGCGACAGGAAAAGTTACTCTCCCCGCAGACGACAGTGAAATCTCGTATGGGTATGGAAAAATTATTTTAACGGGTGAACACTCCGTTGTTCACGGTACGCACGCTGTGGCCGCTCCCATCACCCTTAAAATGAAAGCGAAGGTGTGGGATCACGATAAGGATGTTCGTCTTTTAATCCCACGCTGGGGCGTTGAACAAACCATAGAATTTGGTGCAGATCACAAATATTCAATCTACAAATCCCTGGAGATGATTCTGGATCATCTTGACCTGAGGGATAAGCCGATGAATATCGAAGTATTTCCTGAGGTGCCCAGAGCAATGGGCATGGGCGGTTCGGCAGCACTTGCTGTTGCTATTATCCGAGCACTCGATAAGCACTTTGAGCTCGGTTTGGGCGATGACGATGTTCGCCGACTCTCTTTTGAATCAGAAAATATTGTACACGGTGGCGCATCGGGAATCGATAATACGGTCTCCACGTACGGTAATCTGATCATGTTCCAGAAAGGTACTCCGCCCAAGATGGAAACCCTCTCTCTCAAAGAACCGATACCCATTGTAATTGGTCTGAGTGGTGTTGAAAGTATGACTTCCAAAATGGTGAAAAAGGTTCGCGAACAGGCTGAAAAATATCCGCAGTGGTATAAAAAGATTTTCAAACAGATGGATGAGCTAGCCATTGCATCCAAAGAAGCGATTGAAAAACGGGATTTGAATGAATTGGGAATGATTATGAATATGAATCACGGATTCCTGAATACTCTTGGAGTCTCCTACCCTGACGTTGAAAGTTTGATTGAAGTTGCCCGGAATAACGGAGCTCTGGGTGCCAAGCTGACCGGCGGTGGCGGCGGTGGAGCGATGATTGCTCTCTGCGATTCCGAGAAAGTTCAGAAAAAAATTCAAAAGTATATGCACGAAGCCGGCTATGATGCATTGATTACCGAAATTAAACCATCTACG
>LKNA01000160.1 GCA_001564065.1 Chitinophagaceae bacterium T5-Br10_B2g13 | reverse complement strand
TACTTAAGTCATATTGAATTATAAGATCAATCGTGGATGTTTTTAATTCTTCATCAACGGTATGTCCAAGGTTTACTACAATTGTGTTCACGTCTTCATGTGCACTAAAAGAATTGGGGAATAACGCTTCTAGTGGCCAGATGTAATCTCCGACCTTAAAACTCTGGCCGTTATAATGAAAAACGACGTTATCAGAGTTTATATCGAGCTGGTGGATCTTGTCTTCTTGAAAATAAAAATAGCTGTTTTCATACAACAGTAATGTCATAACATACCCCGTCAAATCATTTTGTACGTCATCGACAGAATTCGGGGTACCCATAACATTTAGAACCTGTTGTTCAGTTGCTGTAAGCCCAAGCCCATGATTCATGGTTACATCTTCCGTCTTGATCACATCATATATCTTTCCCTGCCAATGGAACTCAGCGGTTTGTACCTGACTAAATGATGTACACGTCCAACCGAAAAGTACGAAGAGCGTGGTTAAAATTTTAAGATAGCTCATCAGAGTGTTGTTTTTTAATTGCATGTTGATTTTATATTTCCTTCTTGGTCAAATGTAGTGGTAAGATAATTTTCAGGATCCACACGAACTAAATTCCCATTTTCCAACTCCCATACGTTAATATGTACGTGTGGCGTGATTCGTGGGCTGTTTGCATTACCTGTGTTACCAGTTAACCCAATTATCTGCCCTGCGATGATGTCATCTTCTTCATTAACCGATACCCCGTTTAAATGACCATATTGAAAAAGGATTGTTTTGCCGTTAACAATTGATTGGATCATTATAGAATTACCGAGAACAGGAGTTCCAGGTGGATACTTGCCGGGAGGTACACCTATATCGGTTCGGATAACAGTACCACTATGGATGGCAAATAGATTAGAGTTTAGCGGAGCGGTTATATCTAAACCTCGGTGTGGTGTTTCACCGGAGTTTCTTACTGCATCATCACCTACACGATATCGGCCTCCTTCAATACCAGAATCCCCGGATGAAGTGATTTCGGGGTTTGGCAAAGGATCACCAAGACATAGATCCGGTTCAGAACAATAGTCAGGTGGATCATCCCCATCACACGGATCTACCTCCTCATCAATACAATTCCCATCCGCACCTTTAACTTGTCCGGTAGGGCAGTCCTCCGGCACCGGTCCCGGCCCCACACCGCCTCCACAACCATAAGCCACCTCGCAGTCTGTGTCATCCGGCTGGGGTGGATAAAAACCGCCGCTATCATCCTCTTCATCTAATGACTCAGGATTAAAAAATGGGTCGTCCATCCAGTCATCTTCAGGGGTTACGATTATATCATCAAATTCACACTCCAAAAGAACCGTGTCGCACTCTTGATCCGAATCTCCACTCACTGAGTTCGACATAAAAGATGTGCGAGCATTGTGTTGCCCGGGCGACGAGCCGCTGCCGCGAGCCCAAATGCGCATCTCATCAATGGCCTGCCTGCTTATTGGGGCGTGAATCAAAACCACTTTGTTCAGGTGTTTACTTTCAGAATTTTGTATCTCATATAAGATCAGCCCCGATTTCCCATCCGCCCGGGCAACGGTTTCGTCACTGAAAATAAGTCCGTGAGGGGAGTAGGTGTATTGCTGCGAATCAGGGTCGTACTGGCTGTAAAAAGCGATGTGCTCCCGGCCGAGTTGGGCCTGCATCGGTTTAATCTCTTCTTTTAATCGCTCCCAATCCACCTGCATGGTGTGAAGTTCAACATTCCCTCCACTTGTTATATTGCTAATTTTCAAAAGCACCGCGTTATTACACTTATATCTTGCACACACATATGTATGGAATCTAAAGAAGAGCGTACTTCTCTCAAATTGTATTTACGAGAAGAGTAAAGTTGGCCAAAGATTAGTTCAATATGCGAATCATTTCTAAAATTATCGTGTCATTCCTAAGTAGTTTAATTCTATATCAAAAACGAAGATATACGGCTTGCCACTGTATGATATCATAGTAGGCTTTCTTCCTGTGAAGTAAATAAAATAATGGGTTTCGGTCTGATAATAGTATTTATTGAGAGTATCAGGGGTATCATTGGAATCAACAAACTGCTGCAACTGCCGGCAGATCGACTCATCACTTACTGACCGGATTCCATAGTTATTTCCATCAAATGATTGTTCGATGGGTGGCCATTGGCCCTCATATTCCAAAGCAGGGACTTGGACAGAGGCTCGCCGCTCTTCTGCAATATCCAATACAAGAAACAGAAAAAGTAAACCATGCACCATCTCCTCAGGTTCCGTGCATGTAACATTTTCGTATAGCGCATAACTATTTGAACTGTTTACTGGTAGTACTGAAAACAATAGTAAAAAAATAAAAATCGTATAAAAAGTTTTCCTTTTCATCGTATATTTTCATTCTTTGTTAAGGGTTATAACCACAAGGTTCAAAGCTCTGAGCTGATGCTAAACCCATTAAACCCATTGTTGAAATTCCGGCTCCATCGATCAGATAGCTTGTAAAGTTGAAATTACTTGTGGCTTCAATAATGGTAATCATAGACCAATAATCATCCTCACTTAATCCTGGCTCATACTCCTCTTCTCCATCTTCTCCGCACACGGGTGTAGTGTCCTCACCGGGAAAAAAAGGATGAGTATGAATCATTCCAACGGTATTTATGGGGACGATAAAAGAATCAGGGGGGGCGATTCCACATGCAGAATACTCCAAATTTTCACCTGTTTCGTGAAAGGATTGAAACTGGAGTCCCTGACTCGTTTCGATTATCCAGCCGCCTCTTTCTGTTCTGTCTTCAATATCTGAAGTTGTATTTGAATGTTCCCAAAGTAGTTGAAAAATCCCAAGTTCCCCAAGATGATCAATCACTTCATCCCCAGTTTCACACGGCTCCGGGTCCTCATCATCCTCAGAACTTCAGCCAGCCATAGCCAATCGGTCAGCTCTATTCAATATGTAGTTGGTCGGGTGGATACCAAAATATTGAGTCAAATACTCATATGTTATAGGTAAAACCAGATAATCCTCCAACTGTTCTTTAGGTATTGATTCATGATACAAGAACCGTTTATCTTTATCCATTAACAATAAATCTGCCGCATCCATAACAATTAGCCGGGCATCTTTCATCGGGTATTCACCGGAAGTGCACGCTGTGCTGAATGCAGATAAAATCAATAAAATGATACCTAACAGAAGCAATTGTTTTTTGTAGGAAAAATTTTGCATATCAGTATTTATGGAAATTAAAACTTTCTGTTTGGCTGAGATTACTAAAACCTGTAAGTCCGGCAGCAGAGATATTTACAAGGTTAACACGCCTTTTTAATAAATCCCATGTAGCAACCACTTAAAATTGCCATTTAGATCTGTGCTTTAATTTATTGTTGATACTGCTAATAACTTTCGATAGACCTCCCTCCAATATCCATCCTCTTTTTTCATAATAATCAGGAAAGAGTTTTTTCCATAATTTGCTTGAGGATTAGGATAATATTCTATAAAAATTAACGCTTTATTATCGATGTCATTCATGAACGGTATTGAAGCTCTTGCAAAAAAGTCAAATTCAGATAGAATTAAGTCCGAATTTAAAATTTTATTGCTTTCTGGAACGTAAATTGGAAGCCCCTCTATATGCTTTAAATCGAATACTCTACCCTTATATTCTTCAATTTTCGTATTCCAGGAATAGATATCGGATTCCGTTATTAAAGAATCTAATTTGTATCTGTAATCGCTACTAAAATAAGGGTCGTTTTTAAAGTGATCTATCACCAAAGGAATTTCAAATTCCTTATTTAGACTGTCCGCCATCTCAATACTGAAGAGAACTTTATTATTGCTACTACTGATCAATGCATGAAAAATATCAGATGTATCTTTGGGAGGAGTCGTTTTTTGACATGCTTGTACAAATACAATACTGATTATTAATAATCTAATTACAACTTGAAGTAGCTTTGATTTTTGCATTTTGAATTTCATCCTCAATAGTTTCTTGTTCATCTGACGTCAAAACTTGATTAAAATACTTCGTTTCATTTAATCCAATCCAAGCTATTGCTTCATAGTCTGATTGCGTAAAATTCGAATCAAAAAATTCCTTGAGACCATTTACTATTACATTATGATATTTTACTGCCCTTGATTCATGCTCGGCATCTGAAATTCCACTTTCATCTAACCCGTAATTTATTTCTAAAAATAAAATCCAGTCATATGCAAAATCTCCAGGAAACCCGAGCAAGGTTGAAGTATCAGTTGCTCCATATAGATACCGCCTCATTTCAGCATGGATGGCTTCGTGTAAGAAGGTAGCAGCAATTTCTATAGGGGTTCGATTGTCAATACGATTCTCATTGAGTTGTAGATAAAATGTATTTGACAAATTACTACTTACTAAATTCCCATTTATAATATTTCCATACTGATCTCCATCAGCTGGACCCAAATCAGCCAATTCAATATGAAGATTCAGGTTTACACTTTCCTCTGCAAATTTAACGATGGTGTTCGATAATGTATTTCCATCATTCAAAAGTCTGTCTAATACGCAATTAGCTTTTGAGTTTTCTCTTACAGATTCATCAATTGTGATGTCACCAAAAAACTCATCCTCTTCTTCCTCTTCATCACTACACGTACTATCAAGCGTCAAATTCCCTTCATCCTGCCCATGATCCTCACCTTCATCCTCTCCAGGGCATTCTGTATCTGTAGGGTCCTCATTGGGATCGTCAGGGTCATATGAACCGCCACCGCCTCCGGTTGGGTCGATAGGTTCACAGTCCCAACCGTAACAGTCGGGTTCGTAACTACCGCCTCCTCCACTACCATCTTCCTCCTCCAGTTCTTCACTCGGACATGATTCTATTACAATATGCCAACAAGTATATGGCATATCAGGATCGCCTGTTGAAAAACAAAATACCTCATCTTCATAGCTGCAGGCCTGCGAGGAGTTCATAAGTAATCTATTTTCGGAATTATTTGAAGGTTCAGTTGTTCCCGGATTGAACCAACTTCTCACTTTCTTTAACGCCATTTCAGTGTTTGGAATCTGGGCTAACAGAAATAAATTTATATCATCACTTTCCGAAGTAGTTTCTGTATACCTGTATAGCATATCATCTTCTGCCCCGCTTTTTGCCTCTTCATCGGGTTTGAATTTGATGTACTTATATCGATAACCATTCCCATTCTTGTTTTTGACACTGATAAAGGCATAATAATAAGAGTCGTCTATACTGTTAAGTATATTCAATACTCTAAAAGCAGCTTCTATTCTTTTCCAATTTGGCTCGTTTGGGTTTGATTTTTCAGCGGCTTGTGATGTATGATTAATATTGGATTCAATATGTGGGATTAGTTCATTTCCCTGCTTAGGCAATAAATGATTTTCTTCTATATCTATTTTTTCTGGCGCCAATGTTTGTTCACAAGAAATGAATGTAATAACTAACAAAACAATTAGCAGAAAAACGTACCCCGGTAAAAACTGTTTCATGATGGCGTAAGGTTTTAGTTTTTAAGTATGGATTAGGCCATACGTATATTTACTTACGCTAATAAGAGTAGTGTGTGGGGGGGTAATTGTTACAAGTTTTTTTAAATAGTTGAAATTTTATGATCTGAGGGAGTAGTAGGCGGTTTTTAATCTACTTAACTTTTTCAAGTATTGATTCAATCACTCCAACTTGTCTCCTTCACATCCCTCACAAAACTTTAACCTGACTTTCTCCGTCACTCCCTATATATTCATCCGCTTATGAATGACGAGCATAAATTTGCAGTTGCGTGAAGGTATATTCATTGCAAACCTTTTCGTATATTTATTGCTTATCAAAATTTTTCAGAATGAACGATATCGTTCAATATGGCTAAAAAATTCGACGAAGTTAAACAACTCGCTTACCCAAAAGCGGAAGTGGAAATCCTGAATTGGTGGAAGGAGAATAAGATTTTTAAGAAAAGTCTCACTTCCCGCGAGGATGGAATTCCGTTCACGTTCTATGAGGGACCTCCCACCGCTAATGGAAAACCGGGTATTCACCACGTGATGGCAAGAACCGTGAAGGATCTGTTCTGCCGCTACAAAACGCTGAAGGGTTTTAGGGTAGACCGCAAAGGCGGATGGGATACGCACGGACTTCCGGTAGAGATTGAAGTGGAGAAGGAGCTGGGGCTCGAGGGGCGCTCGCAGGTGGAAGATTACGGCATGGCCGAATATAACGCCAAATGTCGCGAGAGTGTTCTCAAATACAAGGATTTGTGGGATGAGCTCACCAATAGAATGGCCTACTGGGTGGACCTGGACGATCCTTACGTAACATTTGAAAACGACTACATTGAGTCGGTCTGGTGGGCGTTCAAGGAGCTCTATGATAAAGGGTTGGTGTACCAGGGATATAAAATCCAGTGGTACTCGCCGGGCAGCGGTACCGTGCTCTCATCTCACGAGGTAAGCCTCGGGTATAAAGAGACGCAGGATCCGTCGATCTATGTGAAATTCCCGCTGGATGCCGATGAAAATGTTTACTTCCTTGCCTGGACCACAACTCCGTGGACCATTGTTTCGAACATGGCGCTGGCCGTGAACCCGAAACTGGAGTATGTAAAGGTGAAAGTGAGTGAAGGCGATCGCACCGAATTTTATATTCTGGCCAAAGACTGCCTGGAAGATGCGCTGAATCACGACTATGAGATTGTAGAGAGCTACAAGGGCTCAGACCTGATCGGGTGGACCTACAAGCCCATTTTTGAATTTGCCCTTGAGGAGTATAAGAAGGAAGAGGCCTGGAGAGTGATTGAAGCCGATTATGTAACCACCGACGACGGTACCGGCGTGGTTCACACCGCTCCCGCTTTCGGTGCGGATGACTACGAGTCGTGTAAGAAAGCCGGAATCCCGATGTTCAACCCGGTTGATCAGGAAGGGCGATTTACCGATCAGGCACCCGATTTTGCAGGGCAGTGGTTCAAGGATGCCGACAAAGAGATTAATCGCGCCATCAAGGAGAAGAACCGCATGTATCATCATGATGTATATGTGCACAACTACCCGTTCGACTGGCGTAAAGGCACTCCGCTGATGTCTTACCCGGTGGAGTCGTGGTTTATCCGCACCACCGATGTGAAGGACAAAATGGTGGAGCTGAATAAGGAAATTAACTGGAAGCCGGAGAGCACCGGTACCGGACGTTTCGGAACCTGGCTCGAAAATAACGTGGACTGGGCTGTTTCGAGGCAGCGCTATTGGGGTACTCCGATTCCTATCTGGATGAGCGATAAAAATCCCGAGCACATCGAGTGTATTGGAAGTGTGGAGGAGCTGCGCAAGAAAGCGGGGATCTCCGAAGATGTGGAGATTGACCTGCATCGCCCACATATTGATGGCTATACATGGGAAGGCCCCGATGGCGGAACCATGAGGCGAATTCCGGATCTGCTGGATGTGTGGTTCGATTCCGGCTCCATGCCGTGGTCGCAGTGGCACTACCCGTTCGAGAACAAGGATAAATTTAAGACCAACTTCCCGGCTGATTTTATTGCCGAAGGTGTGGATCAGACTCGAGGCTGGTTCTACACGCTTCACGCGCTGGCCACCATGCTGTTCGACAAGCCCGCGTATAAAAATGTGGTCTCCAACGGACTGGTTTTGGATGCGAACGGCGAGAAGATGAGTAAGTCGAAAGGCAACTCTGTGGATCCGTTTGAGGTGATCCAGAAGTATGGAGCTGATACCGTTCGCTGGTATATGATGAGCAACTCCTCTCCGTGGGAGAACCTCAAGTTCAGCGAAGAGGGTCTGCAGGAGACTCAGCGTAAGTTTTTTAACACCATTGTGAACACCTATTCATTCTTCGCGATGTATGCGAATATTGATGGGTTTACCTACTCCGGATCACCGCTGCCAAAATCGGAGCGCACAGAGATGGACCGATGGGTCATTTC
>LKNA01000159.1 GCA_001564065.1 Chitinophagaceae bacterium T5-Br10_B2g13 | reverse complement strand
TAAATAAAAAAAATATTGTCTCTGGCTTCTAAAGCTGTAAAATAACGCCAGTGCCAGCTATTCCAATCGCGAATCCAAACCAAAACCACGGTAAGCGGCGTTTTTGTTCAAGATTTGTGAAGGTTTGGTATTCGAGATTCTCAAAATCGGGGCTTGTAACGTAGGTAAGCAACCTGGATCTATCATCATTCATGGTGTTAACAACGCTTAGTTTGATGTCGCGCTGTTGGGTAAGCTGTAGATCGTTTTGAACCCAAGAGGGAGTAAATTGCAATCGGCTATCTACCCGGAACAGTCCATCACCGTACTCTTCTGAAAATAGAAGTACAGTATCAGGTTTAGACGTTTCGTTTTCCGGGCTTAAAAAGGAGGCTAAATCTATCTTTTGCCGGTTCGCTTCCAAGGAGTCAATATCAAGCTTTAAGCGTCCGATGATTGATGTGTAGTTGGCAATTTGATCGCGGCTATCGCGAATACGTTCTGCCAGGGCTTCATTTTCATTTTGAAGGGAATCAAACAGAATGCCCCGGTCTACATAGGCACTGCGTTGAACCCATGCTGTAGAGTCAATTTGGGTTTGGCCGTCCGGTACTTCTACAATTTTCGGGTTATTCCATTGCCATACGTTTCCGGCAATTAACGCGATAAAAAGAAGTAAAACGATGATGGATTCAGTTTTCATAGCCTACCTGGGTAAAGTCTGTTATACGGAAAGCGTTGCCGGGGTGGATCGTCCGTTCTCTGAAATAGATGCCTTGGCCTTGCCGCTGATCCCCAAGTGGGCCGGGGGTCGTATTCGCTTCTATTGTGTGTCCGCTGGGGCCGCTCCATGCTTCGGTCGTGAACCCGGTGTGGCCTTGCCATGTGTTTCCGCGCCTCCATACTACTATACTACCCTTCGGTATTTCAGTTTGGCTGCGCAGAACTAATTTTGCGGTAATAGATTGGCCGGTAATGAAATCTTGTGCTACTGCAGAGCGAACTTTGGGAGTTGTGGCCGCTGATTTGTCCAAGCAGTAGCTTACAAAAGCAGCACAATAATTATAGGCACCTTCCAGGCCAACACTTTGCAAAAACCGCTGAATTTCCGGGCCGGTGTTGCGTGCAACCTCTTCAATACCGACGTAATTTTTTGCGGTGTCCAGGTGTGCCGGGATGATTTGTTCAGTCGGTGGAATTTCTAAACCGGGATCGATAATAACTGATTGTTCCGGGGCCTGGTTAGGAGAGCTGCAACTAAGCAGTAGCCACAGTAAGGCCAATAACAATTGCGTAGCCAAGGTAGTAGATCGCATAGGCTTTGTTCCCGTTTTTGAGTTCATAAAAAGTATCAACATCCCGGAGCAGGGCAGCATCAACCATGTATAGCAGAAAACAACCTACGGCCGCTTTTGCTACGGCAACTGCCAGCGTACTTAGCTCCAAAAATGCTGTGAATGTGAACCATATCAAGATGATTGAAATGGCAAAAATGCAGACAAAAAACAGGGCGTCACGGGTGGTTTGTGTAACGTTAGGTATTTTCATTTTTCTCTTTTTTCTTGGCTTTATCTTTAAATTTTAGCTCTAAATCATCCATTCGCATTTCGTGGAATGAGGGGGGAGAGGCATCTAAGCCGTTTACCATGCAGAAATTGACCAGCCATGTATAAAGGCTCCAATATCTGCCTTTCCAGATAACGATTTCCCGTTCAAGCTTCTCTGATCTGTGCTCAACAATCTCAATTCTACGTAAGATATCGGCTCGAAAGTTATTCCGATCATCCGACCCGGTTTTAGTGACGGCTTTTATCCATCCGAATAGTCCGGCAAGGACGGCCCCCAGGCACCCGGATAAAATTGCAATAGCTTCGTTACTCATGGAGATATCAGGTCTGTATGTAGTTTCGATGATCACTTTTTATATCTGTGAGAGATGGCCGCGGCAATACCGAACAGGGTAATTGCGCCTCCGGCTATCCAAACTTTATCAATAAAAGACCCGGAAGATCTTTTCTGTGATTGTTCGTCTACAACTACCGGAGATTCCCCGGTATAATCTTGAATAGCTTTCCAAGTTTTGGGGCCTACAACTCCATCGGTAGCTAAACCCATTTTAGCTTGAAAATCTTTAACGGCAATTTCGGTAAGGGGGCCGAAAAGGCCGTCAACATCGGTGTCTACTACTCGTTGCACCTGGCGAACATCTTCGCCTTCCATCATTGGGGATTTGTGGTAAAGTGTTCTCATCTTCTTAGGATTAATGCAGTTAAAAGAATTCCGCCGCCAATGTAGTAATATTTCTGATCTACACTTTTCAGGTAAGGCACGATTTCACTTTGCAGCGATTCTATGAATTTTTCGCCGTTTGTACCGGATGATTTGCCATTTTTCGATTCGCTTTCTTCATCCTCACCGTTACCGTTATCACCGTTTGAAGGGGTGCTTATTGGTGGTTGAAATCCTTCGGTGTCGGTTACCTGGACAACTCCTGCATCGTTTGCATCCTTGGGTTCATCATCGGGAGAATCATCTTCCGGGGGTTCAGGTTCGGGTTCCGGCTCACGGGTTGGGGGTTCGGGATCGGGCCGGGGGGATCGGTCTCTTTCCGGCTCGCGGGTTGGTGGCGTACCGCCCCTGGATGGATCAAGCCGGGTGGTTATCTCGTCTCTGCGTGTATCACCACTGGTATTAACCTGTAAATCAGTCTCAGATGAAAGCCTGCCAAGCATTTGTGTTTCGTCTGTAGATTTGCCGAGTAATGCACCCATAATCAGTTTTTTTGTTGTTTAAGTTGTTGAATTAAAAATCCTGTACCGCCGGATAGCAGAAGCAGTGCCGGTATTGCTTCTATAAATCCTGCTCGAAATCCCCAAACTCCCATTTCCCTGGCAATCATTTTTTCGCGGTTTAAAACATCCTGGCTGAAATCTCCACCGGTTGTTATAGCATCGGGGTTAAGCCCTTGGCGTACCGCAGATCGAACCGCCCCGGCCCCGGCGTTGTATGCAGCAACGGCCTGGCGTTTTGTTGGAAGTTCATCCAGCAAACCGCTTAAAAATTGTGCTGCAAAATCAATATTCCGTTCGTGATCGTCTGCCGGCACAATGGTCATAATGGAGTGGTAGCGATCATCAACTTGCATGATCCCTTTTCCGTGGCCGTCTCGTCCTGTCCAATTATTGGCAAGTAGAAACGGATCGGTACCCATGCCGGTTTCCCGGCTGGAAATGGCAAGCAGCAGTGTTACCGGAATGCTATGCTTTTTTGCAGCCTCCCGGAACACCTTCATTATTCCCAGCTGCTCAACATTTTTCAGTTGGGCTTTTATGTGAGATTTTGAAATCATATTTATAATGATTCTACTTCAAAGTAATCCACATATGAGTTAATGCCTTCTGTTTTAGCAATCCCCACTCTTCCTGTAGCATGGTCGCTATCAGTTTCTTCTAACATCCAGGAAGAGGGTTCAGGCTCTCCAACATCCCAGGCTTTGGCTTTTAAGCTGTCGCCTTCTATTCTAAGCACTAAATTTATCCATTCTTCTTCGGTTGCCTCGAAAGGAACTTTACCAATGACACTTAGTACATTGTCATTCCACTTGTAAATTGAGAGGTGCGATCCGGGATCTTCCGTTCCGCCAGCATCTCCGATACCTACTGCATATCCATTTACAAGTGATGTATTGGAATTTTCCTCATCAGAACTATATCGTGCAGCGATTGCCAGGTCACCATCAGTAGTAGATAAAAACCGTCCACCAATTATTGATTTGATTTGGACATCATTGTGCTCACCGGCTTCATCCCATAACAACCATCTCTGGTGCTGATTAGCAACAATATCTCGTATAGCTTTGCCCTCATTAGGTAATGGCATTCCGAAAGGCTCATCATTTACTACCCACAAGTCTACAGTTCCACTATCTTCATTTTCAGAGATCCATTCGGCGATATCTTGATTATTATCACCATCTTCAAATTCTCCGAAATCTGTTGAAAGCGGGGGTGATGAAATTTCAAAGACCTGAACATTTGACGGATCACTTTCGATACCCTGCTGCACAGAAGTAGCATAAGCTTCGTACTGATCCGGTTCCAGGCCGGGAATATAAAAGTGTGTATCTGTGATAAGCTCTTCATTAACTTTGTCGCCATTTAGGTAAACATTGTACCCATCGGCATCTTGAACGGCATCCCATGTACATTTTGCAATTTTCATAAGTAGTGGTTGTTAGATTATTCTTGTTCTACGTGAAAGTTTTCAGGTATTAATTGGTCACCATCATATTGTGCCGCCTCAAAATTTCCCGGCGACAATTCTGATTTTTCGATAGCTGCTGCTGAAAAGTTTTTAGGTATGAGGGCTTCCATATCCGTTTGATCTACATCAAAGTTTTGGGGTACAAGGGAAGCCATGTTTATTTGCCCTGCATCGAAGTTCTCCGGGATCAGAGAAGCATTATCAATCAGTTGCACATTAAAGTTCTCCGGCTCTTTTGCCACTTCATACACAAGCTCAACGTTGAAATTCTCCGGGGGCTTAGATACTTCATCAACAAGCTCAACATCAAAGTTTTCCGGTGGATTTAGTGGCGCGATGAGTTCAACGCTAAAGTTTTCCGGGGGATTAGTTAATTGGTCAAGCAGCTCAACACTAAAGTTTTGTGGTGAGTCCACCCCACCCGAAACCGTAATTTGATGCACTTCACCAAGTTTACTTTCAACCTCTCCAACTACAGATGTAATCTGTACGTCATAACTCCCGGATTCGATCTGTTCAATAGTATATTCAGTAGCCGTAATTAGCTCTGCATTAACTTTTTGGCCGTTCAGGTACACATTGTACCCCTCAGCGTCTTGAACTGCATTCCATTGAAGCGTCAGGCTACTATCGTCTATCCCAGCACCAACATCTTCGGGTGGTGGTGTGCTTATTGAAAACTCTTGCGTATTGCTACCGGCACTTTTTACATCACCTTTTACGGCAACTACATAGGCATTATTTATCGTGCCTAATTCAAGGTTTTGCAATTCATAACCTTGTGACCAATGATCAACTGACGGTATAAGCTCTTCGTTTACCTTCTTACCATTCACGAATAAATTATATCCCTCGGCGAATTCAACGGTTTGCCAGCTAAATTGAACGTCTCTATCATCAACGGTTGCTGAAAATGATAATGGAGCTGCTAAATAATCTTCAAGTAGTGTTACGATGGCCGGATTAATAAATGCTTCTTCATTAATTACAATTTGCTCGGAATGTCTGCCTACAAATCGAACCAACAGTGTAAAATCAACATTTGCATCTTCACACTTTACAAAAGGATCTTCCGGGGGATCATTAGGGTTGCTGCCATCTCTCCAAAACGCATTAAATCGGATAAAATCTTCGTAACTATTAAGCTGCGATAATTCTTCTCCGAAAATTTCAGAGTCGTTTCCTTGCAGGGTGTTGGTTAGTTGGCACTGCTGGGATGCAGAAAGATCAATGATTTCTTGAAGGTATTGAGGGTCATTTATGAATGTTGACTGCCCTAACTGGAATCCCATATATGGATTCGCCTTCTCTTCATCATAGCTTTGCACTTTAAACTGCATGAGCCATTCTTTTACCTGGAAGTGAACATTGGTAACAGCGAATGATCCTGCATCTACTGTAAACATGCTTACCCCGCTACCGGAAAGCCCGGTAGTAGCCAGAAATTCATTAACTCTTGCTACATCTGATTCGCCTATGTCGGTAATCCTTACCTCATACAAAACCCCGGTACCTTCTCCATCCGATCCATCCGGCCATGCCAGTAAATCGTAACCATTCTGATCATCACCATCATCATCATCGTCACCGCTTGGGATATAGGGGCTGTTAGTCCGGTACAGATTAACCGAACGGTCTTGTCCTATCCGTTGCCTAAAATCGTCAATGATATTTCGGAGAATTACCGTCATTTAGTAGTAAAGAATTCGGTGATCATTGCATTGGCATTTCCCGGTGCACCACTATCCCAAAATCCGTAAATCTCTTTTTTATAGAGATGCGCGAAGCTGTGGGAGTTTATGACAAGCGTATCGCCGGGGGAGATTGCCAGGGAATATCTGCTTGGCCCAATATCATCGTCAGATGTGGGAGCCAGGAAGAAATTTTGATCCGAGGCATTATGAACCCATACTTCTACTCGCCGGTTATTTTCACCGGTAAGTTTTTGGGGTTCACCTATATTTGATACTACAAACAGGGAGGATTCAACATTTGAGCTTTGCGAATGCCCCAGGCTATTGACAAGCTTATCAATTTTTTCGGCCAGCTCACATACAATGACTATTAGCTTATCCATAATTAGATTTTGTAGGTTTCGGCCATGAATGAAAATGAGTGGTCGTTCCCTGTATCTGTGTTTCTCAAAAAGATGTCGAAGGGAATATTTGCCTTTAGATTTTGAGGCAAAATGATGTCCATACTCTTGAACTCATCATTGATTTGCGTCAAAAATGTTTCCGGCTTAATCCGTACCTGGTCTTGCCGGAGACTAACCATTACGCTGTTTGGATCATCACTTGATACGGCAATTCTATACAACCGTAATTGGTATGCGGGGAGGCTTACCGACAGGCGTTTAGATGTAACTCCTGCCGGAACTACCGTATTAGCAAAAACAAACTCCGGTTTTGGAAAAGGAATCCCCCGGTTCTCATAGTCTGCTTTTTTCTTGTTAAGCTGCACATCGTCATACCCAACAAGCTGAATATTTACCGTGTGCGCTTCATCCCCTTGGTTGGTTAGGGTAATGTACATATCGGTGCTATCATCAATAATAAATGCACCGCGAAGTGATCTGTTTAGAAATAAATTTCGTAGTGTTGCAAGCTGAATATCTTCAAACTTGGTGTTTTTACCGTTGTTAAACTTTGCTGTCGCTACAACATCGGTTAGGCCGGTACCACCAACAATAAATCGGTTTACTCCGTACTGGCGGGAATTTAAGCCGGTATATCGTAGGGTTTCACTTTCTCCGGGTGCAAGTGTAGCCGTTCTGGATGGGGTGTAATATTGTGCCCCTTTTTGGAATAATTCTTCAAGTTGTTGATTCATGATCGTTCGTTCGTTTAAATCAAAGTTATCTTATTGGGTGTGGCCGTTTTGTTTCGGCCACACCAATAAGTTTTACGAGATTGAGCGTTACCCTGCGGCTTGCTTCAACCGGCTGTCGTAGGTTTGCAGTTGCTTCCCGTCCATTTGGGCGAGATACAGCTCTACTTCAAGTCCAAATCGGCCTCGAATCCAAGCTTGCTCTTCGGGGAAGTCGCCATTTGCAAACAACACTTCAACAGTGAAGCTCTCATTTGGCTCAAAGAAGAACAGATTGTCGATTGTTCGCGGGCCGGTGGCCTGCAAAGTGATTAACGTTTGGCCAATAGCTGCCGGATTTTCTGCATCTCCATCGCTGATAGCTGCAAGGCTTGAACGAGTTTGGGAGAAGTTCATATAATCCTTCAATGGATGTAGGATTCGCTCTTCGCGTCCACCATTGGTTTCTACCTTGATAACTGCATCTTTAAGTAGGTTTACTACTTTAACAGGATCAATATCTTCATCAGTGATGATATGCTGCAGAGTGCAGTCAACCGACATGGCAAGCACTACATGATTTTTCGCTCCCGGAAGAGGGTTATTCGTGTAGTTGTTGTCGGGGTCATTGGGAGTCGGAGATGGCGTAAAAAGCGCCAGCTTCGATGTATTTCCGCTGATTGATCTACGGTCGTATCGACGTAGAACTTCAACGCCTTGTGGTAATGGTACTTTTGCTTTAAAAGACATGGTTGTTCCTTTTAGTCTTAAGTTTTCAGTTTGCCCCAACAACCTGAATTACCTAAGTACGGACTGTTCCCCAACAACCTGCCTTAACGGTTACAGCTTATGCTTGCCAGACTTCGCCTGACTCAAAGCCGCCGTATCCTTCAAAATCTCCAAGTGAATTACCGGGAGAGGAAATGGTATCAAAACCGGATGTTAATGCTTTAGACGAGATTGGGCCGCC
>LKNA01000158.1 GCA_001564065.1 Chitinophagaceae bacterium T5-Br10_B2g13 | reverse complement strand
GCTATGTATACTTGTTTATAGAGTTTCATAAGAGGACTCCTATGGATTTGGTTAAAGTTAAAGGGACTTTAAAAATAACAAATCCAGGGCGTCCTCTTTTTTATAATACCTTTGGGAGAAGGGGGACTTTTATCCTTTGAGGCTGTCCAAAAAGTTACAATTGATTTATGGACGCCTTAAAAATTTAAGTGCACTTCGTGAATCTTCGAGTCTTTGAGCCTTCGTGGTTAAGTAAAGCGGGTTTTTACCACGAAGACACGAGGACGCGAAGCAACACGAAGAATTCCTGACTCATTTATTTAAAATAAACTAAATAATTTAAGTGTATCCGCAGCCTACTATACTTATTGGACAGCCTCGGAATTAAACCACTTATGATTAAATTCAAGTAAAATATACCCCAAATATTGGCGACGTGAGTTTTATCGTGATTTCAAACTTCTTCAGTCCTCTCAAATTGAATAGCGGTATTTGCAATATAAACTCATATATATTGTAAAAACTTTCTAATTACCCTGTGCGCATTGATCGGATGTGATTGTGGAGAATAATCTTATCTTGTCAAGCGAGTAGCGAGTAGCGAGTAGTGGAAATTTTTTAAAATGATTGATTCAGTTTGATTGAAACCCTTTATCATAAAATTAAAAAAAAGCTCAGAGCTTAGATGGGATTTGAGAGTATCTTTATCTTTGGGGTAATATTTATCTGCCTGCTCCTCTTGGTGTTTACGAAAATATCCCCGGATGTTGTGTTTCTGGGTGGGCTGATTACGATCATTTTGTTCGGGATTGTACCTGTTCAGGATGCCTTGGTTGGGTTTTCGAATGAAGGAATGCTTACAGTTGCGGCGCTATATGTGGTGGCAGCCGGACTGAGAGAGACGGGCGCTATACAGTACGTTATTAAAAACCTGCTTGGCCACCCAAAAGAACTTTGGAAAACTCAGGCACGCATCATTGCCCCGGTTATGGTTATGAGTGCTTTTTTGAATAACACGCCGATCGTTGCCTCTTTTATCCCAGCCCTGCAGGAGTGGGCGAAAACGTACCGGGTGAAGGTCTCTAAAATTATGATTCCACTCAGTTATGCCGCAATCCTGGGCGGTACCTGTACGCTGATCGGCACAAGCACCAATCTGATTGTGAACGGTCTGTTGATTTCTGAAAAAAACATCTCCCTTGGCTTGTTTGAGCCGGCCTATGTAGGAGTGCCGATTGCTATTACCGGATTTATTTATCTGCTCACGATTGGAAACCGGCTGCTGCCGGAGGGTGTGTCCATTGCAAGGACATTTGAAAACACAAGGGAGTATACCATAGAGATGATGGTTCGCCCGGAAAGCCCGCTAATTGGAAAATCGATTGAAAATGCGGGTTTGCGTCAGCTTCCGGGACTATTTCTGGCCGAAATTGTAAGAAATGAGACCATACTTGCAGCGGTTGAACCCACGGAAGAACTTCTGGCCGGTGACCGCCTGATCTTTACCGGAATGGTAAATTCAATTGTGGATCTACAATCCATTCAGGGCCTTGAGCCGGCTACAGATCAGGTATTTAAGCTGGATGCACCTCGTCGTGACCGCCATCTTGTAGAGGCAGCTATTTCACAAACTCACCCTTTGAATGGCAAAACCGTTAAAGAGGGGGAGTTCAGGAATCACTACGGTGCCGTAATACTTGCGGTCTCCCGGCACGGGGAGCGGATTAATAAGAAGGTGGGTGATATTACGCTTAAAACGGGGGATGTTCTGCTGATGGAAGCCCCGAGAAATTTTGCGGAGAGATACAGATCCTCCAACGAATATCTGCTGGTAAGCACACTGACCAAAAACGGGCAGCCCGACTACAAAAAAGGGTGGATTGCGTGGACACTCCTGGGAGGTATGGTGGTGGTGGTAACAATGGGAATTTTGAGCATGTTTCAAGCCTCTTTCCTGACCGCTGGCGCCATGCTGGCTGCCGGATGTACACGGGCCTCCAACGCCCGAAGCAGTATCGACTGGCAGGTGCTGATTGTGATCGCTTCGGCACTCGGGATTGGAAACGCAATGCAGGTAACCGGAGCCGCAGAAGTGGTAGCGGGCAGTTTTATAGGATTTGCCGGCGATAATCCAACCCTGGCTCTCGCAGCAACCTACCTCATTACATGGATGCTGACAGAAATGATTACGAATAATGCAGCTGCTGTTCTTGTATTCCCAATCGCAATTTCGGCGGCTGCGGGGCTCGGTGTAGAATTTATGCCGTTTGTAATGACGATCATTTTTGCTGCGTCAGCGAGTTTTGCTACCCCGATCGGGTACCAGACTAATTTAATGGTCTACGGCCCCGGCGGGTACCATTTTTCCGATTTTATAAAAGTAGGCTTGCCGCTAAATTTGATAGCCGGAGTGATCACGGTGAGCCTGGTTCCGGTGGTGTGGCCAGTTTAGGATCGACATCTGAGTTATGGGTTATGGGTTGTGAGTTTTGGGTTGTGAGTTGTGAGTTTTTGTCAAAACAAAATATTGACAATTAACTCAAAACTAAACATTCAAAACTGAGAACTAAGAACTAAGAACTAAGAACTAAAAAAATGAAAACAGACATCAACATCATCAACGACATCGCGCGAAAAGCCGGGCAACAGATTCTGAAGTACTACCATAATGATATTGAGGTGGATCGAAAAAGTGATAATTCACCACTGACGAAAGCGGATCTGGCATCACATAACGAGATCGTAAAGGGGCTAAAGGAGCACTATCCGGAGATACCCATACTATCAGAAGAGTCTGAAATCCCCGATTATTCAGTTCGCAAAAACTGGGAGAGCTATTTTTTAATCGACCCTCTCGATGGAACCAAAGAGTTTATCAAAAAAAATGGTGAGTTTACGGTGAATATTGCTCTGATTGAAAATAATGAACCCGTTTTAGGCGTAGTCTATATTCCGGCGAATGCTACACTCTATTGTGCCACAAAAGGGGAAGGGGCATTTAAGCAGATCGCTGACGGACCGAAAGAAAAAATTGAGCATGAAACATACAAGAAATCAGAACCTGCAAAAATTATGGTCAGCCGGTCGCATCGCGGAAGTGATACCAAGGAGCGATTGGCCAAAATGGGAATTGAGGTGGGTGAAGAGATTCCATCAGGTAGTTCTCTGAAAATCTGTTTTGTTGCGGAAGGAAAAGCAGATCTCTATCCACGGTTTGGCCCAACGATGGAGTGGGATACCGCTGCTGCCGATGCCGTGTATCGATACTCCGGAAAAAACGGCCCGGTGAAATCTTCGCTGAAATACAACAAGGAAGATTTGCATAATCCGGAGTTTATAATAGGACTTTGATGACCGATGACAGGGGACGAAAGACGGGGGACCGGCTACGTAGAGCGGTGTCGTTGACCCGCTTCATGTGAGTTTTGCATAACCTAAAATCTTGTGGAATGGTATGGCTTTTGTTGAATGGTAGAATACGAAGGGGTTTTCACCCTTGATAATATCTTTCCCTCTCGGGTCAGCGACCCGAGCTACGTAGGGGACTCTTTGCAGGGTTATGAAATTGATATTTTATGGTGAGTTTATTTCTCTCCTTTTGGGAGGAGACAGCGTTTGAGCGTTCAGCGAACACGCAGAGGTGGGTTGGTAGATCAAAGCTCCTGCTTCGATTATTGCGTTACCAATTATTCGTTTATTGCGAACTAAATCGTTGATATAAACCGATAACCCACTTTTAATTGCGCTCTCTAAAATACTACCAATCCTGTCGAACGGGGGCGTTCGACCTTACGTACAGTGTCGCTGCCCCGCTTCTTGTGAGTGTTGCATAACCCAAAATCTTGTGAAAGGGGATGGCATTTGTTTACTGGGAGTATGCGAATGGAATTTCGTCGTTGATGATGACTTTCCTACTCGGGTCAGGCGACCCGAGCTACGTACAATTAAAAAACACCAATTCGATATTTGAACAATATCACCGTATTTTGCAAAATATATTAACATAATATACAGAAACATTATTTATGACAAAGATTAAGAACTCACACCTCAAAGAGCTTGAAGATGAGGGAATTTATATCATGAGAGAAGTGGCGGCCCAGTTTGAGCGGCCGGTCCTGCTCTTTTCAGGAGGCAAGGACTCCATTGTGATGGTGCATCTTGCATTAAAAGCCTTTTATCCCGGCAAAATACCCTTCCCTCTAATGCATGTGGATACCGGTCACAATTTCCCGGAAACAATTCAATTTCGGGATCAGCTGGTGGAGAATACCGGTGTTGATCTGATTGTGGGCAGCGTACAGGAGTCGATCGAAAAGGGGCGTGTGAAGGAAGAGACCGGGCCGGATGCCAGCCGTAATGTTCTCCAAACCGTAACACTACTGGATACGCTGAAAGAGCATCAGGTTGATGCGGCGCTTGGCGGCGGCCGCAGGGATGAAGAGAAAGCACGGGCCAAGGAAAGGTTTTTCTCCCATCGTGACAGCTTTGGTCAGTGGGACCCGAAAAACCAGCGCCCTGAACTGTGGAATATTTACAACGGCCGTAAAAACATGGGCGAAAGTTTTAGGATATTTCCTATCAGTAACTGGACGGAGATGGATATCTGGCAGTATATCGCACAGGAAGAGATTGAGATTCCAACCCTCTACTTCTCCCACGAACGAAAAGTTTTTAACCGGCGCGGCGTGTGGCTGGCAGACACTGATTTTGTAAATCGGATGCCCGAAGAGAAACTGGTAACCAAAACCGTGCGGTTCAGGACCATCGGTGATGCAACCTGTACAGGCGCTGTACTCTCAACAGCATCCAACATGGAAGAGATTATCCAGGAAGTTGCTTCTGCACGTGAAACTGAACGCGGAAACCGTCATGATGACAAGCGCAGTGAAACGGCGATGGAGGACAGGAAGAGGCAGGGGTATTTTTGAGTTATGAGTTATGAGTTGTGAGTTGTGAGTTATGAGTTGTGAGTTGTGAGTTATGAGTTGTGAGTTATGAGTTGTGAGTTAT
Source organism: Chitinophagaceae bacterium T5-Br10_B2g13 (assembly GCA_001564065.1). Classification (GTDB taxonomy): domain Bacteria; phylum Bacteroidota; class Rhodothermia; order Balneolales; family Balneolaceae; genus Rhodohalobacter. The sequence goes on along the minus strand of LKNA01000158.1, from coordinate 3,047 downwards.
GAGTTGTGAGTTGCGAGTTGTGAGTTTTTAGTGGTGAGTGTTTTTTTTGTGTAAGGGATCTTGTGATAATGGATCATACGATAGATTAAAACCTATAATTAAAATCAATTGTCATGAATGATTACCAGGGTCCGGTTTACGAAAAAAGCTTTGAATTTGCACTTGTTATTATTGAACTCTATAAGAAGTTGATTGATCAAAAAGAGTATGTATTGTCTAAGCAACTATTAAGATCAGGTACAAGCGTAGGCGCAAATGTTGTGGAAGCATCCGCTGCGTATTCGAAAGCTGATTTTGCTTACAGAATGTCAGTTGCTTCCAGAGAAGCAAGAGAAACAAATTGGTGGCTAATGCTTCTTCAAAAGAGCCAATTGGTTACGGTAGATTTAAATGATGAAATAGAATCTTGTGATGAATTAATAAAATTACTGACATCAATCGTCAAAACATCCCAGGAATCGTTGAAAAAGAAATAAACACTAAAAACTGAGAATTAAACATCTCAGCACTAAACACTGAGCACTCAAAACTCAGAACTAAAATAAATTATGAGCAATAATTCAAGCAAGAAACACACCCACCAATCCGAAGATAAAAAGTACCTCAATATGGACCTTCTGCGTTTTACCACAGCGGGGAGTGTGGATGATGGAAAGAGTACGCTGATCGGGCGTTTACTTTATGATTCGAAATCTATTTTTGAAGATCAGATGGAGGCGATTGAGAAGTCGAGTAAAGGGAGCGGTGAGAAGGAAGTGAACCTGGCGCTGCTGACCGATGGACTGAAGGCAGAGCGTGAGCAGAAAATTACTATTGATGTGGCCTACCGCTATTTTGCCACCCCAAAACGTAAGTTTATTATTGCCGATACGCCGGGACACACACAGTATACCAGGAATATGGTTACAGGCGCATCTACCGCTGAACTGGCCATTGTGCTGATTGACGCTTCGAAAGGAGTTTTGACTCAGTCTCGCAGGCACGCGTTTATCTCATCACTTTTACAGATTCCCCACCTGGTAGTAGCCGTAAACAAAATGGATCTTGTAAATTATAGCGAAGATCGTTTCAACGAGATTGTTTCGGATTTCCGTGAATTTGCAAAAAAACTGGAGATTGATAATATCACGTATATCCCTATTTCTGCGCTGAAAGGAGATAATGTGGTAAGTAAAACCCGTCTGACCGCTCAAAGCGAGATGACGAGTGATGGTGGCGATAATCTTGAAGACAATTCAAATCAAACAACCGGTCAGCCAACTGGAAGTCGCCAGACCGGTGGTGAAGAAACGAATCATATGCCGTGGTATAACGGATCGACCTTGCTGCATCACCTTGAGACGGTGAAGGTCGATGCATCTCATAATGTGGTGGATTTTCGTTTTCCGGTACAGTATGTAATCCGGCCCAATCAAAACTTCAGGGGTTTTTCCGGTAAAATTGCATCCGGACGAATCAAGCCGGGTGATGAGATTACCGCGCTTCCATCGAAAATTTCCAGCCGTGTAAAAAAGATTGTAACCAAAGATGGAAATTTAGAAGAAGCCTACGCCGGGGATTCCGTCGTGTTGACCATCGAAGATGAGATCGACATTTCCCGTGGTGATATGATCGTACGTAAAAATAACGTGCCGGAAATTGCAAAAGGGTTTGAAGGTTACCTGTGCTGGATGAATGAAGAGGCGATGGAGCCCGGCCGGCAATACCTGATGATGCACACGACAAAAACCACACCGGTATTCATCGATAAACTGATCTACAAAATGAATGTGGATACACTGAGCAGGGAAGATGCGGAGAAACTGGAACTGAACGAAATCGGCCGCGCCAAATTTTCCACTTCCCAGCCGCTCTTTATTGATGCGTACCAGGTGAACCAGCGAACCGGAAGTTTTATCATCATCGATCCGGCAAGTAACGTAACCGTTGGAGCCGGGATGATCCGGGCCTCGTCGACCGAGTCGAACGGACGCGGAACAACGAAGGAGGACCAAAGCACTCAACACTCAACACTTAAAACTCAACACTCACCAAACGTCGTCTGGGAGCCATGGAACATCCCCCGCGAAGAACGTGAAAAACGCAACGGACATAAAGCGGCTGTAATCTGGCTTACGGGCATATCGGGCGCAGGTAAAAGTACCATCGCGAAAGAGGTTGAAAAACGACTTTGGGAAGAGGGAAAGCAGACAATTCTACTTGATGGCGACCAGGTGCGGCACGGACTTAATGGAGATCTTGGCTTTAGCCCGGAAGACCGGACTGAGAATATTCGTCGGGTAGGTGAATTGGCAAAATTATTTCATGAGCACGGGAATATTGTACTCTGCACGTTTGTATCCCCCTATGAAAAAGACCGAAAAAAAGTGAGATCCCTTTTCCATGACAGACAATTTGCAGAAATACACATCACCTGCGATCCGGAAACAGCGCTGAAGAGAGATCCGAAAGGGTTATATAAAAAAGCGAAAGAGGGCGAAATTAAAGGCCTCACCGGGTACGATGCAGCGTATGAAAAATCACAGGATTCTGAGCTGACTATAAACACCGATCATACAACAGTTGATGAAGCTGTGGATGAAATTTCGAAACTCTTGGATAAGATCATTTAAAAAAACAATCTTTCGGCACTGGAAAAAGGGTTACATATTGTGAAGTGTTCCCTTTCTCCAACGGAATTCTTTTGGGAGAAGGATTGGCTTTAATTTTTGAGGCTGTCCGAAAAGAATAGTTAGCCGCAGCTCGACTTAAATTTATTCGTTTAATCATAAGTGGTTTAATTCCCCGACCCTCTGGGTCGGAAAAAGATAAAAAAGTCCCCCTTTGAAGGGGGAAGCGAACGAAGTGAGCTGGGGGATGACTTTCTGAGTTTCGATGTGCCCCGAACCTGGTTTTGAAACATAACTAGTGTCATATCAATCCTCAAACGTCGGGTAAAGTCGCTTTAATTTTATACGGGCGTCTTCCGTTGTGAATTGCCAGTTTATTCTCTTTGACTGTCGGGTTCGGACCGATTCCCACGCACTGACCTGCTTTGTAACTAATTC
>LKNA01000157.1 GCA_001564065.1 Chitinophagaceae bacterium T5-Br10_B2g13 | reverse complement strand
GGGCCGGTCAATACTGTTTTAAATGTATAGAATCGTACATCAGAATGTTGTTCAGGTTTATCATAAACCAGGTCACCAACCACTTCATACATCTCAATTTCAACGTGTTTAGCGTCTTCAATTGCGGGATGCCAAAGGGTAAATTGAACAGAAGATTCAGAATCAACGTGTGCTCCCAGGCGTTTTGCAAAAAATGAAGCATTGGAGTGATTGATTCCATTCTTAAGCTCTTTACTAATGAGCGATTTCAGCTGATCGGTTTTTTCTTTGTTGAACGAAGGATTCATCTGTTACTTAAGGGATTAAAAAATTTATGGCCTTCCATCGAGTGATGTAAAAATCTACAATCACTTGTTTTAAATATACAATCCATTTAAAGAAGCATCATCATTACCAGAACCCGATAATCATTGCGGCAGTTGCTATAACAATCAACAATGAATGTACCCGGTAATCTTTATACCAAGGCATTGGTTCGGACGGCAGAGCATCTTTTGGTTTCCAGATAATTGTATCCATACTTCCTTGCTCGGGTGCCTCTCCAAATTTGCTAATCAGGTAAAAAATAAGGAAAGAGAATGCAGTAAGTAACCCGGCGGTTATGGTAAAATGGAGCTCAAATACTTCAAATATGGAGAGTAAAAATATCAGAAATGAAACAGAATGCCCGATTACAAGCGTCCAGAATGCGGCGTGTCTGCTGCCCCGTTCCCATAAAATACCCATAAAAAAGATTGCAACAACAGGTGGCACAATGTATGAAAATGCCTGCTGGATGTAACGGAATATTCCCTCAAAATGGACAATATTAGGCGCCCAGAGCACGGCTACAACCATTAAAATGAGGGTTGTCCACCGTCCGATTTTCCCGATATCTTTATTGGTTAAATTCGGGTTTTTCGGTTTGATAAAATCCATGGTTATCAGCGTGGAAGACGAGTTAAGCGTGGAGTCGATACTGGATAAAATTGCCGATATCAAACCTGCAAGCACGAGCCCGGTAATACCCACCGGAAGAACATTAGCAACCATCGTGGGGAAAACCATGTCGGGATCATCGAGACCGGGGAAAACACTGATAGCCATCACGCCCGGAATAACCATAATGAAGAGGGCTCCAACCTTGAGCGCACCTCCAAGCATAGCGCCCCAGCGTGCGTTTTTAATATCTTTTGAACCAAGGACTCGCTGCACGATATATTGATTTGTAGCCCAGTAGTAAAAGCCGAGAACAGGCACACCAATCAGCGTTCCGAGCCATGGAAGTGCTTCATCATCAAGCGGACGTATCATTGAAAGATGATCTCCGGAAACCGTTTCTGTAACGGCCGCCCATGAATAATCGAAATTGCCAAACATCAAAATAGTTAGAATTGTTGATCCAAAAATAAGTATAACGGCTTGTAGAACATCGGTGTAAACAACGGCTTTTAATCCACCCGCAGCTGTATATAAACCGGCAAACACACCAAGTCCGATAATGGTGTACCATATATCAACTTCAGGGAAAAATACCTGCACCACAAGCGCACCGGCATAAAGTCCGCCTGCTGTATCCACAACAATGCTTAGGAAAATAGTTATGATAGAAAAATATTTGCGGGACCGGGCATCAAACCGGTTTTCCAAAAACTCCGGAATTGTGGTAATGCTCGATTTGATGTAGTAAGGGATGAAAAACACGGCCATCAGAATTAAAACAATCGCAGCCATCCATTCGTAGTTGGCAACGGAAATGCCCGTGCGGTATGCATCGCCGGAAAGGCCTATCAGAGTAGTGCTCGAAATGTTTGATGCAAACAGAGAAAAGCCAATAACTCCCCAGCCCAGTGTTCGTCCGGCAAGAAAAAGGTCTTCTCCGGTTTTGGTTCGTTTGGTTACATATACTCCAATTGCAATAATAAACAGGAAGTACCCGATAATGATGAGTATATCAAGGGTACTTAGAGAAATTTCAGCCATGATAGAATTGAGTTGGTAAACATTTGCCCTAAAAATGATTTAACAATCCACAATAAAATAAATCAAAACCAAAAAGGGTAATTTTAATTTACTGGTTATGAATTATTTACCTTTTTGTTACTGCTTTCATGTACTTTTGCCCAATCCAGATAGCGATTACGCACTTCATTGATGTGTTCAGTCAAATTTTCTGTGGTCCAGTCTGATGTGTCAATAGCCGGGTAGATATGAGCAGTACAGGTACCCGGTTTTGTATAGAAAGTGGCTCCTTCACTTAGCTGCCTGTTTCCTTCAAAATAGATAGGTACAATCGGGTATTCAAGCTGTTGAGCCATTCTGAAAGGGCCTTTTTTAAAGGGTCCGATAATTCCCGGGTGATTTCTTGAGCCTTCCGGCGCAAACATGAGCGAAAGTCTGTCCCTTTTTATGCGTTTCATTGCTTTTTGAAGCGTTGCAATTGCTTTATCTGTTTTTTCTCTCCTGATAAAAACCTGACCGGTAAGTCTTCCCACAATGAAAAACAACGGATTATATTGAAATTCCCATTTCGCAACGAAACGAACCCGCGGCAAGCCAAGGGCAAGTATGGTAAGAACATCTAATGTTGAATTGTGGTTTATAATATATATGGCGGGAGATGGAAAAGAATCAGCATGCTTTTTCACTTTAAATTTGATACCTAATACAGCCATAACAGGCTTAGAGATGAGCGGGCCGATATTTTCAACTACGAAACTACTAAGCCTGCCAAAAGATACAATCAGCAGCAGAAGAATGAATGGGGTAAAAAACAGCAGCAGGATAAAAAAGACAAAAATGGATAAAACACCTCGAATCTTATCTAATGCTGTAAACTTATTTTTTTTTGAGCCCATAAATGGTAGTTGTTCATAATCAGTTTGAAAGGGAATATATCAACTGATGATCAAAACTGAATGTTTTATCGGAAAGCATCTTCAAAATGTTCGATTTCTGGCGCTTCTTTTTCATTTAATACAATAGAAATTACATCAAACCGGACAACAGCCGTTTCCATTTTTCTCTCATACACCCAGGCCTCGGCTGCCTTTTTGATATTGGCTTCTTTTTTGGGTGTTACATATTCTTCGGGTCTGCCAAAATAGGTTCCGGAACGGGATTTTACTTCAACAAAAATTATGTAATTGCGGTCTGTGGCCACAATATCTACTTCAGCTTTTTCAAAAAAGTAGTTGCGGTCAATGATAATCCAGTCTTTAGCTTCGAGGTAAGCTGCGGCAATATCCTCTCCCCTGTCTCCGATTTCGCGGGTAGTTTTACTCATTTTCAGCTTTTGGTTTGGTCTCTTTTTTTGAGCCTTTCAGCGTTTGGTGAGCCTCGGCAAGTTTTACAAGATGCTTTAAAAAAGTGAGGTTTTTTTTGTTGATGTACGGCAGCATTGCTTTTGTAAAACGATCGAACATTTCAAGAAGTTCAACGAATTGCTCAATCCGCTCTTTAAACTCTTTTTCCTCTTCCGATTGAACGCCCTCTTCTTCAAAAACGTGGATGCATTCGGCTAAGTTTTCTTTAATCGGGGCAATTTCTCTTTGCTGACGCTCATGAACGATGATGGCAACAATATTCCAGACATCTTTTTCGGCGGTGTAAAAATCTTTCCTTTCACCTTTAAAATGAACTTTCTGAACGAGCTGCCACTGCATCAGGCTGCGCAAATTCATATTGGCATTGCCTCGGCTAATGCTTAACTGGCTCATAATGGTATCGGTGTCAAGCGGCTTGGCCTCTGCATAGAGCAGCGCATGGATCTGTGCCATGGTTTTATTAATGCCCCAGGCAGATGCCATTTCTCCCCAAAGTAGAACAAATTGATCTATAGCCTGTTGGTGCGATGTTGATTTTGGGGAGGACATTGTAAAAATTACTCCGTAGATGAATCGGTTTTGGGACTTTCTGACGCTTTTTTCGGTTCTGGCTCTTTCTGTTCTGATGAGCCATTATCATTGGCCCGCCCCCCGTTTTTGTAGTCAGTTACATAAAACCCGGTGCCTTTATACACAACACCGCCACCACCTGAAATAATGCGTTTTACAGACTGCCCTGTGGTTGGGCAAGTTGTTAGCCGATCATCACTCATTTTTTGAGTAATTTCAAAAGTAGTTCCGTCTTCTCGTTTATATTCGTATGTAGGCATTTCTATTAATTCTTTATTTGTGTTTGCTACGATAGCTTGCTTAAGCAGAAAATATGCCAAAATGATCTTGACAGATCATCATGTCAGTTTTGATGATGAAATTCTGCCGAATAGTATTATTTAAGTGAATCTAATCCCAATTTAAGCCGTTTTGAGGCTTCTTTTAAGTCATCTAAAGAAGCGGCATAACTTAACCGGATGCCGGTTGGTTCACCAAATGCATCACCCGGCACTGTTGCTACTCCATGTTTTTCCAAAAGGTAGAGCGACAAGTCAGTTGATGAATTGATTTTATCTCCATCGGGAGTGGTTTTGTTCAGAAAAACATGAATATCAGGAAATACATAAAAAGCACCTGATGGCACAAAACACTCAACGCCCTTTATGGACTTTAATTCTTTAACGATAAAGTCCCGACGCTGCTTAAAAGCTTTAACCATATCCTGGATAGGTTTCATGGTACCTGTATAAGCGGCTATTCCGGCTTTTTGTGAGATGGTTGACGGAGCTGAAGTTTCTTGACTCTGAATTTTTGCGACAGCGTCAGCTATTGGCTTGGGGCCGGCCATGTAGCCGAGGCGCCACCCTGTCATTGCAAACCCTTTTGAAAAACCGTTGATAATAACCGTTCTGTCAGCCAGTTCCGGAGCCGCATTTAAAATGCTTGTATGTTCGCCGTCAAAAACGATGTATTCATAAATTTCATCAGAAATAATGAGTACATCAGGATAGTCTTTTAATACGCCTGCAAGTTCTTTTAGTTCGCTTCGTGTATAGCATGCCCCGGTAGGATTTGATGGCGAACAAAGGATAATAGCTTTGGTTTTGTCCGTCAGGGCTTCTTCAAGCTGGATGGCTGTTAGCTTATAATTGTTAGCAAAAGAGGTGTTAACAGTTACCGGTTTCCCATCTGCGAGTTTCACCATTTGCGGGTAAGAAACCCAGTAAGGAGCGGGAATCAGCACTTCATCGCCGGGGTTTATGGTAGCAAGGATAGTGAATCCGATAGATTGTTTGGCTCCGTTAGAAACCACGATTTGATCCGGTAATACAGTAATATTATTGTCGCGGATTAATTTTTCGCTGATGGCTTCGCGGAGCTCGGGCATTCCTGTATTCATCGTGTAGCCGTGAAATCCGCCTGTGATGGCATCAATAGCGGCGTTACAGATATGAGCAGGCGTTTTAAAGTCCGGTTCGCCGGCACTCAGTGAAATAACTGATGCGCCTTCACGAGCGAGTTGTTTGGCCTTAGCCGTTATTTTTAATGTCTCTGAGGGAGATAGGTTTTTAGCGCGTTTTGAAATCATTATATAAACTTGGTTGGTTCAACTTTTTAAGTTACCAAAAAGAGGTGCTACAATCTATTAAGCTGATATTTTAATCCTTGAATTTATCTCTTAACGCCCTGGCCACGTTATCAGGTACAAAACTGCTTAAATCTCCACCCCACTCTGCTACCTCTTTAACTATTGTAGCAGATATGAATGTGAGCTGTTCATCCGGCATCAGGAATACTGTATCAATTTCAGGGGCAAGCCTTCTATTGGTCAGCGCCATCCTGAATTCATATTCAAAGTCTGAAATTTGCCTGACTCCCCTCAAAAGAATATTCGCTTTTTTCTGGCGCGCAAAGTTTATAAGTAATCCGGTAAATTGTTCTATAACAACCTTATCGGACCAGCTGTAATCTTTTATGGTTTCATGAATCAATGCAACACGCTCTTCTCCTGTAAAAAAAGATGTTTTTTTATTGTTTACGGCAACCGTAATGATAATTTTATCAAACATTTGAACGGCGCGTTCAAGGATATCGAGATGCCCGTTGGTAAAGGGATCAAACGAACCGGGATATAACGCAATTTTGTTCATTTTTGAGGGATTGAATTAATCTGAAAAAATAGTTCTCCGGGGCAGTTAAAAAATATTACAAACGAATACCATAGAATTCCGCTATAAATGTAAGGAAAGATGGGTGGCTTTGCTCAGTTCGTTTAAAAACCTTCGCTATTCAGTTTAAAAATACTGACAATTGTTCTGCCATACGCCTTCGAAAAAACACACTTTTCGTGTGGTTCGAAGTCGAAATTTTTATCGTGTTCAAGAATAAACCAGCCGTCATCAAACAGCCACTGTTTATTTACGATTTTTTCAACCATTTCCTCCATCAGAAAGTAATCATACGGTGGATCGGCAAAAATAAAATCGAAGCGTCCATGTTCTTGCGCCAGAAATGTTTCTACTTCGGCTGTCAATGTCTGTACCTGGCTTTCAATATCAAAAGAGCGGGCCAGCTTTTCAATATGACGTGTGTGCCGGATTTCACGATCTACAAACAGGCAGGAAGCAGCGCCCCGTGAAATCGCTTCAAAACCCAGACTGCCACTTCCGGCAAAAAGATCGAGTATACGGCAATTGTCTAAATAAACTCGTGCGGCGATTACAGAAAAGAGCCCTTCTTTGGCTCTGTCGGATGTGGGGCGTAAAAGATCAGTTTTTGGGATGGGAATTTTTCGCCCTTTTAGTTTCCCGGTGATTATTCTCATGATTTGGAACGGGTTTCACTGGTGTTCAGGCTCATAATCACGGCCGGAAATGCCCGTTCAAGTTCAAAACCATACGTTTTTTCATTTGCTGAGACATCCATACGTGATAGTGAATTCATTATCTGAAGATTATTTGAATCTTCAATGTATGGGTTCAAAATGTCTGCTACTTTCTGGCAGTTTTGTCCGAATAAAAAAGTATTGTCGTGGATTCCGTTCATCCATGAAATATTTCCGGCATACAGATTCCAGAAATAGGGAAGATCGTTATACGATTCAAACGTAATATATGTACAGCCGCGAAGCTTGCCGAGAATAAATGAAGAGAGCGAAATATAGCTGCCTCGACAATGAATCATCAGGTAAGAGCCGTTATTTGCTTTATGCTCCATCCACTCCTGCCCTATTTCAAACTCGCTCATATACTCAGAGCTGCTGAAGCCTCCCATTAAATATTTAAACCCCTTCATTGCCGGGCTGTTTCGTATCAAAAGTAACCGGCTTTCGTCGTTGCTTAGCGTGTGCCAGGTAACCTGGATGTTGCTCCTGTCGAATCCATTCATGAAAAGCTGGATGTGAGCCTCACGTTCAGAAGTATCATCATAAACAGAACGGGGAACTATGGTCCAGCATTCTTGCGGGGCAGAAGAGAGAATTTTTATGGATTTACAGTCGTATTTCTCTTTAATCTGCCGGAGGGAAGATTGTATTGCCGGAAACCCGGGTTCGCTTCCGGTAATTATAGATTTTTCAACGTCGAAATTGTATTCAATGGATCCGATGTGAGTTAGATGGCTCAATTGTTCAGGATCGTTAACCGAATAAAAAAGCTGATTTTCGGTGTAGCAAACTCCTAAACAAGAGCCATCGGGATCCATATCTAATTCCAGTTTGGTGCGTTAAGCAATGTGGATCTGGTTAAATCACCGATACGATCATCACTACCCGGATTCTCCAACAGGTACAGGCGCGGACGGATGGTATCGTTCAGGGTGTATTCGAACCGATTATGTGGTGGCCGCGGCGAGTATGTCAATGAATCAGGGTCGTAGGTGCTTGGCGGCATAAAAGCGAATAAAGAGTCGCCGGTGGCAACCATCAGCGAATCTGTTTTTAAAAATGTTTCCAGGCTGTCAAGTCCGCCATCTGTGGGAGGGAAATTTCCCTGCCGGTTTCTGTATTGAACCAATACATCACGCACCAGTTCCATTCGATGGCGCTCTCGCTCCACCATTTCTCTTTCATCTAAAACTTCCTGATATGGATCAACCAGAGATCGGTATAAAAACCATGACAGCACGATTATCAGAATACCTAAGACAATTGTTAAAATATTATTCCGGGTTTGTAAATTCATGAGCGAAAATGTATTGGTTTACGAGATCATGGTGAAAAATCGAGATGCAAAATAATTGCAGACAATCTGATATGCAACTTTCTCATCAAAT
>LKNA01000012.1 GCA_001564065.1 Chitinophagaceae bacterium T5-Br10_B2g13 | reverse complement strand
TGAACCAATCTATTCGTTTGTCGAATCTATTGTAGTCGAACTACTCCAAAAAATCGCCCCACAATCAACAAATCTACGAACACCCACAACTTTGTAAATTTCGGTTGTGCAACACACACTTTAACCCGGGGCTATTGACAGAACGCTCCGATGGAGCATGCGTTTTAAAAGCATCCTTCAGACAGTTATTTAAATCCTTTGATCAATCAACATTAGAACAATAACTATGTACACAAAACTGAAAGAATATATCTCGGAAATCACTCAGGAATTTGAATCCATTCCGGATGAACGAAAGAAAACACTGCAGGATGTAGCGGATTATATTTCCAAAGAGTTGAAAGAGAATAACTCTGCTAAATTAAATTTTATCTGTACCCATAACAGTCGCCGGAGTCACCTGGCACAGATCTGGACACAAACGGCTGCGGCATACTATGAGATTGACGGAGTTGAGACATTTTCCGGGGGAACTGAGTCTACGGCATTTAACCCAAGGGCGGTTGCCGCAGTGGAGCGTGCCGGTTTTCATATAACGAGCCCGGTTGGAGAAAATCCCAGTTATGAAGTGAAATTTTCAGAAGATGCTGACCCTATGTTCTGCTTCTCCAAAAAGTTTGACGATGAAGTAAATCCGGACAAAAATTTCGCTGCAATCATGACCTGCTCAGATGCGGATGAAAATTGTCCTTTCGTGCCCGGAACCTCGTTTCGGAAACCGGTCACCTATCGGGATCCGAAAGAGTCAGATGGGACTGAAAAGGAGAAGGAAACTTATGATGAGCGCTGCCTGCAAATCGCAACAGAGATGTTTTACATGATGAGCCGTGTGTAGTGAAAGGTCCCGTCAGACCGCTCAAAGCGGTCAGACGGCTGCAAAGAACTGAAGACCTGTTAGCGTCGGTTTGAAATAGTGCAATGATTTCAACGCTGACAGATCCGGTTGGTGCAGTCAGGTTGGTTAAATTCATCCCCTCTCGAGAGGGGAAATTAGAGTGAGAGCACAAAGTGCGTCTCACTCGCCGAGGGGTGTGTTCGATAGTCGGAAACGGTTATGATGAATCATCTCCCCGTACCTTCGAAGGAGGAGAGCAGATGGATGAATTGTCAAATTGTTTTATCCGATTTTCTTGTAAGCGCAGGACATGTCTTACAGGGTAAATTTGTGAACTTATGAAAGCTTTTACTATTGTGCTATATGGCGTTAACATCGGAGCGGCACAAAGTTATGCAGAGTATTTACCGTCTGCCCGTTTTGAGCGTGCTGAAGGGTGGATTTGAGGGAATTCGTCAGGAAAGGAAACTGAAAATTAGGATTTATGATGGATAATCAACTGTATTTTGACATGTGGAAAATGGGGCGTACCCGTTTGACCAACCAGCTGGATTATATTTCGGAAGATGATCTGCTCAAACGGGTTCACAGCGAATCTAACAGTGTAGGCTGGCTATTGCGCCATATTGCGGAGGTTGAGTTTCTTTTTGCCAAGAATGATTTTGGCCGTGATTTGAATATAAAGGCGCAAACGATCGGCTCCATTGCCAAAGACCGGGGGCAGTTTAATGAACTGGATTCATTACTGAAGCTTATTGAAAAGGCGGAAGAGGAACTGGGAGCAGCCATCCGTGGGGTTGAAGAGTGGGATGGGGAGATCACCACGGCCGAGTTTGGAACGGTGACCCGCGCTGAAGCACTTGGCAGAATTATGACGCATACCGCCTACCATGCCGGACAGATCGGACTGGCAAAGAAGTATGGGGAGTAAACCAAGATTCCCTTCAGACCGCTTTACGCGGTCAGACGGATGCTATGAATCCAAGACCTGTCAGCATCTGAAACGTAGTGAAAGTCCTGACAGCTTCGGTCTAATTATTGAACTGAAACCAACGCTGACAGATCCGGTTGGTGCTGTCAGGTTGGTTAAATTCATCCCCTCTCGAGAGGGGACAGGCGGTTGAGCGTATAGCGAAACTGACAGGGGTGTGTTTAATAACCTGAATTTTCTTTCGAGCCAATTTGGAAGAAGAATTAACCCATCTACCCGCATGTAGTGTGCTGGTGGGAGAGATCAGAAAAAATAAACTTAAATCCGAAATAGTGTTTGGAACTACTAAACATCTATCGTAAATTTACGATGAAACAAAACAAGCCAGTTTAACAAGAACGAATTAACCGAATGAGTAATCAAACTGAGACAAAGATATTGATTGAAGTATATGACCCCGCCATGTGCTGCAGCACTGGAGTGTGCGGCCCCGATGTTGACGATTCACTCGCAGACTTTGCAAATGATGTGAAGTGGCTGAAAGCACAGGGAGTTGACGTAAAACGATATAATTTAGGACAGGAGCCGGAGGAATTTAAGATGTGCGTGCCGGTTTTGACAAGACTCCAAAAAGAGGGATCGGACGTACTTCCTATCATTCTTGTAAACGGTGAGATGGTGTCAGAAGGAGGGTATCCCGACCGATCCACACTGAAAGAGTGGGCCGGATTGGACAATACAAATGGAGCCACAACATCTGATAAGCCGGACACTCAGCCTGAGAAGCCTCTCTACAGTGAGAAAGTAGATATCCTGGTTGCGATTGGATCTGCCGTAGCATCGGGAAGTGATTCTGTTTTACGTCAAATGTTTGAAAATGGAAAAGAGGCAGGAATCTCACAGGATGATATGGCCAAAGCGATGCAGACCGGTTTGAATGTTCGTCAGGTGCCGATGTCCGATATTGTTGAGACGGCTAATGAGTTACTGGGTGTGCCGTCTAACGGCTGCGCTCCGGGAAGCGGGTGTTGTTAATTTTTAATACCCGTCCCGTCAAACCGCTACACGCGGTCAGGCCGGTGCAATGAGCTAAAGACCTGTCAGCGTCTGAAGCGAAGTGCAAGTCCTGACAGAGTCGGTTTGAAACTTAAGTATAAACTCAACGCTGACAAGAATCCTCCAAAAACGGTTGGAACGCTGTCAGGTTGATTAAATCGCTGACAGATCCGGTTGGTGCTGCCAGGTTGGATCATCCCCCGGCCCCTTCGAAGGGGGAGAATAGTTGAATGGATAGTCAAATTGTTTATCAAAACATCCGTCTGCCCGCTTGTAGCGTGCTGACGGAAAACAAAAGCTTTAAATCATAAGAACCACCCCATAATCCCCTCCTTAGAAAGGAGGGGAAACTGATAACGATTTTTAATAACACAAAAGAGACTCTAAGATGCTACCGGAAATTACGCCATACATATTTTTCACAGGAAAGGGAGGCGTTGGTAAGACTTCGCTGGCAAGCGCAACAGCGGTTAAACTGGCCGATGAGGGCAAATCGGTATTGCTGATCTGTACAGACCCCGCCTCGAATCTGAAAGAGGTTCTTGAGACCGACGTGACCGATAAGATTACACCGGTGAAAGGTGTTGAGAACCTGCATGCGGTCAATATCGACCCTGAGCAGTCGGCCGAGGAGTATCGGAACCGGGTGACATCCCCCATGGAAGGGATTCTGCCGGAGGCGGAGATCAAAAAAATCAGAGAGGAACTTTCGGGAGCCTGCACTACGGAGATCGCAGCCTTTGATGAATTTGCCCGGTATGTGGCCGGCGATGGTGAGAATCAGCCCTACGATGTGATTATCTTTGATACGGCTCCAACCGGACACACCTTGCGTTTGCTGGAATTGCCGGCGGCCTGGAGTGAATTTATTGAGTCGAATCCGGATGGGGCATCCTGTATTGGCCCGTCATCCGCACTGAAAACCAGCCAGGAGCGATATCAGAAAGTGGTGGATAGGCTGAAGGATAAAGATGCCACAACCATCTACCTGGTTACCCGGCCCGACGGCTCTGCACTTCGTGAGGCGGATCGCTCAGGCCGTGAGCTGAAGGAGATGGGACTGGCGAATCAATTGCTTCTTATCAATGGATATTTTGAGCCGGTGGATGAATCGGATCCATTTGCGCAAAAAATGAAAGCGATGGCCGATGAGACGCTGAAGAATATGCCGGAGCGTCTCAAAGAGATGAAGCAGATCGTATTCCCGCTTCGTCCGTACAATCTGCTCGGCATTGATAAGCTGAGAAAGGTTTTTGAACCGCTCGACAAAGAAGAGATTAATAACAACAGCGGATCCATTTTGACGGCAGATCATGAAAGTGATTTTCCCGGTCTTGAGGAGATGGTGGAGGATATCATCGGTGACAAAGATCACGGCCTGGTGATGACGATGGGGAAAGGCGGTGTCGGTAAAACAACCATCGCCGCAGCCATTGCACTTCGCCTGGCTCAGAAAGGTTATCCGGTTCACCTTACAACAACAGATCCCGCGGCACACCTGATGGATCATATCGGTAATATGGAACTGCCTGAAAACCTTGATGTGGATCGGATCGATCCGCATGCCGAAAAACGGGCTTATATTGAGAAAGTTCTGAAACAGAAGGGGAAGAATAAGACAGATGAGGAACTGAAGTTGCTCAAAGAGGATCTGGAATCTCCGTGTACTGAAGAAGTTGCTGTGTTTCAGGCGTTTTCAAAAGCGATTCACCAGGCAAAACGAAAATTTGTGGTTGTGGATACCGCTCCAACAGGGCATACCCTGCTGCTGCTCGACACCACCGGAAGCTATCACAAGGAGGTGCTCAGAAATACAGCTATGGACGCTGATAAGCTCAAAACACCGTACATGTATCTCCAGGATCCCGAATATGCGAAATTGATCATCGTATCCTTACCGGAGACCACACCGATTACAGAAGCAGCAAAATTGCAGGATGATTTAAGGAGATCGGGGATTGAGCCTTACGCGTGGGTGGCCAATCAGAGTATGTCGGCTACAGTTGTGAACGATCCGCTATTGAAACAACGGGCTGCGGCAGAAATTCCGCTTCTCGAAAAAATGGACAGGGAACATGCTGAACGCCTGTATGCTATTCCCTGGATTCCGGATGACAATGTTTTAGAATTACTGTTAAGCGAGAACATCCAACAAAAAAAACGGTATGAACCTGAAATTTGATCACGCCCTCGTAGCCCTTGACCAATCGGAAGCCAGCGATATTATGATTGACTGTCTGGCTCATTTTGAGAAGTTCGGAACCCGGAAATTTACACTCTATACATCCATAAACATACCTTACCCCGGAGGGGCGGGTGCTATCGACGATGAGAGCTACAAAGTTAAGCTGAAAGAGTATAAAGAGAGGCTCAGTCAGTTCGATTTTGAAGTGGATATCGAAGTTGAGTTTGGAATCAACGCATATATTCCGGTGAAGATTCTGGAAGCGGTAAAAAGGCAAGAGGCAGATTATATCATCATTGCCAATCGGGGGCACAATAAGTTCAGGGAGTTTTTGCTTGGCAGTACGGCAACTGAACTGCTTCAGCGATGCACCTACCCGGTCTACCTGATAAACCTCTCTGTTTCTGATGAATCTGATATCAAAGATCGAAAACTGTACTGCGTAAAATCGTGCAGAGATTCCCTGCAACGTATTCTATTACCAACAGATTTTTCGCCAACGGCCAATCGTGCATTTGAAGTGGCTAAAAAACTGGCAACGGATCAAACTGAAAAGTTGAATATTCTACACGTTCAGGCAAGTGGGAGGAAAGGAGTTGATGATCCTGATAAACTAAAGGGATTTGATAAAGAGGATACCGAGACGCTGAAATACCTCAGGGATGAGTTCAGTAAGGTATCGGATGCAGAGGTGGATATTCGTATAAGATACGGTTCGCCGGTTCAGCAAATCCTCGAGCTTGCGGAATCAGATGAGTCATCTATGATCATCATGGGAAGCCAGGGAAGGGGATACGTGAGTGATCTGTTTCTTGGTGGAGTAAGCCTCCAGGTCATTCGGAAAGCACATATCCCTATTTTGATTATTCCCGCCGACAGATCAAAATAGAACGGGTAAAAACAGCTCATTATTCAGTAAAAGAAGTAACTGTCAAAAAATTTAGGCGATCTATTTCATGACATTAACGATCATTGCCACGCTCATTTTTCTCTTTACTCTGCTATTGGTCATCTGGCAGCCCAAAAGCCTTTCTATCGGATGGTCGGCGACAATTGGGGCTG
The DNA here is from genome assembly GCA_001564065.1 of Chitinophagaceae bacterium T5-Br10_B2g13. Classification (GTDB taxonomy): domain Bacteria; phylum Bacteroidota; class Rhodothermia; order Balneolales; family Balneolaceae; genus Rhodohalobacter. The sequence continues at coordinate 50,573 of LKNA01000012.1, read as the reverse complement.
TTTTGGCACTTATTGCCGGAGTTGTCAGTTTTCAGGATGTAATTACGGTAACTGAAATCGTATGGAACGCCACGCTTACTTTCGTAGCAATTATCATTATTTCTCTCATTTTAGATGAGATCGGATTTTTTGAATGGTCGGCACTCCATATGGCCCGGTTTGCAAATGGCAGCGGACTCCGGATGTTTGTCTATATCACACTTCTTGGGGCTATTGTAGCCGCGTTTTTTGCAAACGACGGAGCAGCCTTAATCCTTACACCGATTGTACTGGCGATGGTTCGTGCCTTGAAGTTTAAAGATAGAATGATCCTTCCGTTTATCATGGCTAGCGGGTTTATTGCGGATACAGCATCCTCACCTTTAGTTGTAAGTAACCTCGTAAATATCGTATCTGCCGACTTCTTCGGGATTGGATTTATCGAATATGCAAGCCGGATGATTGTGCCCAACTTCTTTGCAGTTCTTTCAAGTTTGCTGGTTCTGTTTTTAGTTTACAGAAAGGATATTCCAACCAGTTATTCACTGGACGATGTAAAAGAGCCAAGAGAGGCGATTCGGGATGAGCGGATGTTTAATCTCTCCTGGATTATTCTAACTGTACTTCTGATCGGTTATTTTGTAGCCGAATTTGTCCATATTCCGGTATCATTTGTAGCGGGAACCATTGCCATAATATTCTCAATCCTTGGAATGAATAGCCATGCAGTCGATACACGAAAAGTTTTACGCAATGCGCCCTGGGCAATTGTTGTCTTCTCCATCGGCATGTACGTAGTTGTTTATGGACTCCAAAATGTGGGGTTAACCGATCTGCTGGCTGAAGTGATACAAGCCGGTGCCGATCAGGGGCTGTTTGCCGGAACGATGCTGATGGGATTCCTGGCCGCATTTCTCTCATCGGTAATGAACAACATGCCAACGGTAATGATCGATGCGCTAGCCATTCAGGCAACGTCAACTGAAGGTTTGATGCGGGAGGCACTGATCTATGCCAATGTGATTGGTTCAGATCTGGGTCCAAAAATAACTCCTATAGGCTCACTTGCAACGCTGCTCTGGCTGCATGTTCTCTCTACGAAAGGAGTGAAAATCACTTGGGGATACTACTTTAAAGTCGGAATTGTATTGACGATACCTACACTCTTTTTTACACTGTTGGGCTTGTATCTTTGGTTGTCGATTATTGGATGATAACAGTGCTTAAAAGGCGTTGAATTTTAAGCCGAACTGCCGCCGCCACACGAATCTCTTCACCGTTCAAATAGCTGGCTTCGGGCATCGATACGTTCATCACCATGGTAGTAATATTTTCCGGTTCTGCAAGGCGCCTCATTGGATTATTTCAACCAGTATTTTCAAGGAAACCGCCCATAATTCTGCGCATCATATCTGTTCGTGTACCGCCCGGCGAGATGGTCACCACCCTTATTCCGTGGCGGGCATTGTTTGCGGCTCGGCTATATAAAATCAGCCTTTTATATTGCTTCCGTTTCTTTCATAAAATTTTTGATAAATACTTCTTTAAACCCAAAAGTATTTACTTAAGAAGTCTTTACTCTATGCACCTGTTATCTATATCAGAATAGATTTAAATTACTGAAATCGACTTCTATTTTTTCAGGGCATCTGGTTATGAAAATCGTTATTCAATCTCAAACAATTCCGTCATGAAATACAACCCATTCATCCACAACTCCCCGCACGTATCAGAAATAGGCCTTGGAGCTTGGCAGCTTGGAGAAAATGCCGGCTGGAAAACACTGACTGAGAAGGAGGCAATTGACCTGGTCAAATCATCCCTGGATCTGGGCGTTAACTTTTTTGATACAGCCCCCAACTACGGACTGGGAACAAGTGAATTGCGACTGGGAAAAGCCCTGAAAGGTACCGAAAGGGAATCCATCGTAATCAATACCAAGTTCGGTCACAACGCTTCGGGAGAGTTGAACTACAGCTCGGACGTTATCCGTGAGTCGCTGGAGGGAAGCTTGCGCCGGTTGCAGGTGGAGTACGTGGACTCCTTGATCATTCATAACCCGCCTTATGAGATTCTGGACGGAAAGAAAAATGACCACTACGACATCCTGGAAACGTTGAAAGATGAGGGAAAAATCAGGGCCTATGGTGCATCGTTAGACACACCCGAAGAGATGGAGCTGTTTATGAATACCACCTCGGGTACCGTAATTGAAGCTTTTTTTAATATCCTCCACCAAGAGACGGCCGTTGCCTTTCCCTTAGCCATGGAGAATGGGGTTAAAATCATAGCCAAAATCCCTCTCGACTCCGGTTGGCTCTCGGGAAAATATGACGAGGAGAGCACGTTTGATGATATCAGAGAGCGATGGTCAAGAGAAGATATCCAAACCCGCGCAGAATTAGTGCGTAAATTAAAAGATCTAATCGGGGAGACCAGAGATCTGGCTAAAACCGCCATCGCGTTCTGCGCTGCCTATGATGCCGTGGCAACGGTGATTCCGGGGAACAAAAATATTTCACAGCTAAAAAGCAATGTGGAGAGTGTAAACCATCCGCTTACGAATGAACTCATTCAAAAACTTGAGCAATTCTATCAAGATGAGGTAAAGAATCTTAATCTGCCCTGGTAAATAAGTTCGGTTCTTTATCCTAACCAATCCCCATCAGGATTCAATAAAGCTTGATTATATCACAAGAATAGTTATCAATCCGCAATATGCGCCACAAGCCTGAGCGGAGCCCCGCTTCCTTTATTTATCGGTCCCCAGATAGTTTATCTCATTCGGCCAGTATGCTGCAAAAACCGATATTAAACAGAATGATTGTGCCATCCTGAAGTTCACCGTTCTCCTATTGTTGTCGATTATTGGATGATAACAGTGCTTAAAAGTCGTTGAATTTTAAGCCGAACTACCGCCATCCACACGAATCTCTTCACCGTTCAAATAGCTGGCTTCGGGCATCGATACGTTCATCACCATGGCAGCAATCTCTTCAGGTTCTGCCAGCCGACCCATCGGGTTGTTCTGACCTGCACCTTCCAGGCTTCCGCCATAAATTCTGCGAAGCATATCTGTTCGTGTACCGCCCGGCGAGATAGTCACCACCCTTATTCCGTGACGGGCATTGTTTGCGGCTGAACGAGTGAGGCCCTTTACGGCATGTTTTGATGCGGAATAGGGAGCATAGGAGCCTGATCCCCGGCTGGCCAGAACAGAACCGGTGTTAATGATCACTCCCGTCTGCTGCTCTTTCATAATGGGCAGTTCATATTTCATGGCGTAAAAAACTCCGTTTACATTGGTTTGAAATACATCGTAGTAGCCCATCTCACCATCCATCGGCATCTCATCAATCGCAGATGCCTTTCCTTCAATACCGGCATTGTTGTAGGCGATATCCAGCCGCCCATATTTTTCAACACACGCCTCCACAAAAGCCTTTACCTGATCTTCATTCCGAACATCCGCCCTCATATAAGTTGCCTCTCCGCCCGCATCGCGAATTTCAGATTCTACTTTCTCTCCAAGGTGCTCCCGGCGCCCACAGAAAAAGACCGAAGCTCCTTCGCCGGCAAACGCTTTGGCAGTGGCTTCACCGATACCTGAGGTGGCACCGGTAATCAGTACAACTTTACCTTCAAACCGTTTATGATGATTGGATGCAGTCGGTGATGCTTTTGCACTACCTGCCAGCAGCCCGCCGCCCATCACCAGGGACGCCAGGCCGGCCCCCGAATGAGTAATAAAATTTCGTCTCGATAATTTCGACTCTTTCTTCTTGTCCATTTTAAGCGGATTAGATTTACGGATTTATCTCCTCATTAATTAAAGAAGTATTGGCGTTTAAAAAAATGAATCCGGTAGTAAAAAGTCGAAAACGAAACTGAAATCTGTGTTTTATAGACCTTCATTAACGTGCGTTCGATAAAAATTTTGAATTAGGCAACCGGGAAGGGGCTCCTTTATGAATTCTCGTCCTAATGCCGAGTACAGATCACTACGCTGAGTATCACAGAAATCTGCGTTGAACTCAGCGATACTCTGCGAGAAAGGAAATAGCAGTCGTGTGGGCTATAATCTTCTTATTAGTTATAGACTTTTGTGATCTAAAATTAAAATGAAGGAATATCAGCTCTCATAAGCCAGATTCGGCCCGAGCCAACGCTCAATCTCTTCCACACTCATACCTTTCCGCTTGGCATAATCTTCTACCTGATCCCGCTGAATATTCCCCAGATTGAAATATTTCGCTTTAGGATGGGCAAAATAGAGTCCGCTTACCGATGATGCCGGTGCCATCGCCAGATGCTCGGTCAGAGAAATGCCCGTAATCTCTTCAACGGCCAGCAGTTCAAACAGCGTACGTTTTTCGGTGTGATCGGGCTGAGCCGGGTAGCCGGGAGCCGGACGAATACCGCGATATTTTTCACGGATCAATTCATCGTTATCAAAATCTTCGGCGGGTGCATAACCCCAAAGTGTTTTTCGTACTTCCTGGTGTAGATATTCTGCAAAAGCCTCGGCCAATCTATCGGCGAGTGCCTTAGTCAGAATCGCATTGTAATCATCATGATCGGCCTGGAATTTTTTGACCAGCTCACGAACTCCGTGTCCGGTAGTGACTGCAAAAGCTCCCATGTAGTCTGCCCGGTCTGAATCTTTGGGCGCTACAAAATCAGCTAACGCCTTGTTGGGCTGCCCGGACCGTTTTTTAGACTGCTGGCGAAGCGTGTGAAACGTTGCTATCACCTCGCTGCGCTCTTGATTTTTGTAGAGCTCAATATCATCCCCTGCAGAGTTGGCGGGGAAAAGGCCTGCAACACCATGAGCAGTAAAGAGTTTTTCATCTATGATTTTATCGAGCAGATGGTTGGCTTCATCAAAGAGTTTACGAGCCTGTTTTCCGGCTTTATCGTCCTGAAGAATGTCCGGAAATTTTCCTTTCATCTCCCAAGCAATAAAGAAGGGCCCCCAATCTATGTAGCGTCGAAGTTTTTCGAGAGGAAAGTTTTTAAACGCCGTAATTCCGGGGTTTACCGGAGGCGTTATGTCCGCTTTTTTCCAGTCTAATTCCGTTCGATTCTCTCGTGCTTCGCTAATGCTAAGGTAGGTTTTCTTTTTTCCGCGACTTGCATACTGTTTCCGCAAGTCTTCATACTCCACCTTTATTTCGTCCAGAAAACCATCTTTAAGCGTTTCCGATACGAGTCGGTTGACTACGGTAACACTCCGGGAAGCATCCAGTACGTGAATGACCGGCTCCTGATAGTTGGGTGCGATTTTAACGGCTGTATGCATTCGTGATGTGGTGGCGCCCCCAATCAACAGCGGTGTTTTAAATCCGCTGTGTTTCATCTCTTTGGCAACGTGAACCATCTCATCGAGTGATGGGGTGATCAGTCCGCTGAGGCCTATCACATCCACATTGTGCTCTTTTGCCGCGGCCAGAATCTTATCAGCCGGATTCATAACGCCAAGATCAATTACCTCGTAATTATTGCAGCTCAATACAACGGAGACAATATTTTTCCCGATATCGTGAACGTCACCCTTTACGGTAGCAAGCAGAACTTTTGCCTTTGGCTTGCTCTCTTTGTTTTGATCTTTCTCCGCCTCGATAAATGGGATCAGTATCGCGACACCTTTCTTCATAACCCGGGCGCTTTTCACAACCTGGGGAAGGAACATTTTTCCGGCACCAAAAAGATCACCCACCACGTTCATACCGTCCATCATCGGACCTTCAATAACCTCAATGGGATGGTCGTACTTCTGCCGGGCCTCTTCCACATCATCTTCGATGTAGTCCACAATTCCTTTCACCAACGCATGCTTGATGCGCTCTTCAACCGAATTGTTACGCCACTCATCTTTCTTCTTCTCCGTTTTCTCTTCACCCTGATCCTTGATGCGGTCGGCATACTCGATCAGTCGTTCAGTAGCGTCATCACGGCGGTTCAGCAGAACATCCTCAACAAGCTCCTTCAGTTCTGGCTCGATCTCTTCATACACTTCGAGCTGAGTGGGGTTGACAATCGCCATATCCAGACCGGCCTGGATTGCGTGATAGAGAAATGCCGAGTGCATCGCTTCCCGCACGGTGTTATTGCCGCGAAATGAGAAGGAGATATTGCTCAAGCCGCCGCTGGTCTGCGCTTTCGGTAGATTCTGTTTAATCCATCGAACCGTTTCAATAAAATCGACGGCGTAGTTGTTATGCTCCTCAATTCCGGTGGCAACAGTTAAAATATTCGGATCCAGGATGATATCCTGAGGAGCAAATCCTACTTCATCTACCAGGATATCATAGGCGCGCTTACAGATCTCTTTCCGGCGCTCAAGACTGTCTGCCTGACCATCTTCATCAAAAGCCATCACAACAACGGCTGCCCCGAAGTCTAGGATTTCACGTGCTTGCTGCTTGAATGCCTCTTCACCCTCTTTGAGACTGATGGAGTTTACCACACTTTTTCCCTGTGTGGTTTTGAGTCCCGCTTTGAGTACGCTCCACTTCGAACTGTCGATCATAAACGGAATCCGCGCGATATCGGGTTCAGCCGCCATCAGGTTGATGAAATCGGTCATCACTTTTTCGGAGTCGAGCAGCCCTTCATCCATATTCACATCGATAATCTGTGCGCCTCCCTCAACCTGGTCGCGAGCAACCGAGAGCGCTTCATCATACTCCTCATTTTTAATCAGCCGTTTGAACTTGGCTGAGCCTGTGACGTTTGTTCGTTCACCGATATTTACAAAATTGGTGTCCGGACGGACAACCAGTGGTTCCAAACCGCTGAGGCGCAGGTAGGGTTTCGGCTCAGCTTTTTTTCTCGGCTTGTGATTGGCGGCCTCCTCGGCAATGGCCCGGATGTGATCGGGGGTGGTTCCGCAGCATCCGCCCACAAGGTTCACCAAACCCTCTTCTGCATAGTTTTTCAGCTGCTCAGCCATATAACCGGGCGACTCATCATAGTCTCCCATCTCATTTGGGAGACCTGCATTCGGGTAGAGACTGGTAAAACAACTGGCGTGTTTCGATAGCTCCTGAATATAGGGACGCATTTGGCTGGAGCCGAGTGCGCAGTTCAGGCCGATACTTAGCAGTGGATTGGCATGCTGAACAGAATTCCAGAACGCTTCGGTTGTCTGGCCTGAAAGGGTTCGGCCGCTCTGGTCCACGATGGTTCCGGAAATCATCATCGGAAGTTCTCTTCCGATTTTTCGCATGTGGCGATGCGCGGCGTAGATAGCCGCTTTGCAGTTCAGCGTATCAAAAACGGTTTCAATGAGAAGAGTGTCCACGCCGCCATCTACCAATCCGCGTATCTGCTCTTCGTAGGCATCGGCAAGCGTATCGAAAGTAATGGCTCGATAGCCGGGGTTTTCCACATCAGGAGAGAGGGAGAGGGTTTTGTTTGTGGGACCAACGGCTCCTGCTACGAATCTTGGCTTGTCAGGATTCTTCTCGGTGAAAGCATCAGCTGCTTCCCGGGCAACTTTCGCCGAGGCAACGTTGATCTCGTATGTATAATCCTGAAGTTGATAATCTTCCTGCGAAATGGGGTTCGCATTAAACGTATTAGTTTCGATGATATCTGCCCCCGCATCCAGAAACTGAGAGTGGATTTCGCGAATGATATCAGGCTGAGTCACGCTCAAGAGATCATTATTCCCTTTGAGTTCATTTTCGGCAGACTTGAATTTATCACCACGAAAATCCTCTTCAGATAGTCTGTAACCCTGAATCATGGTCCCCATCGCACCATCGAGAATGAGAATTCGGTTTTTTAAGATAGAAAAGAGCGAATGAGCGGAACGAGACATATGGTATTCGAATTATTTGATGTAATGAAAAACACGCTTAAAAATCTGCATTTTAAAGCTTAAAAGCATGTTTTGATTTCGTAAGTTTAGCTTATTGAACTGAAGCACATATTTCAGCAAAATTTTTATGAAAGTAATTGAACACTACGAGGAAGCAACGGAACCGCTCATTTCGTTCGAAATCATTCCACCCAAGAGAGGCGGAAGCGTTAAAGTGATTTTTGATTCACTGGACCAGATTGTAGAGAAAGTTCATCCTCCGTTTATTGACGTGACCTATCACGCGGCCGAGTCGCATGTGGAGGAGCAGAAAGACGGTACCCTGAAACGGGTGATTCGCCGAAAGCGGCCTGGCACAATCGGACTCTGCGCAGCGATTCTGCACAGATACAATATCGATCCGGTCCCTCACCTGATCTGTGAAGGCTTCACAAAAGAGGAGAGTGAGGATGCGCTGATAGAGCTCAATTACCTTGGAATTCACAACGTGCTGGCCATTAGGGGAGATAACAATGGAAACCAGGTACCGATGCACGGAAGCGGAACATCCAATAAATATGCGATTGATCTGGTGCGTCAGATTCAGGATATGAATCGCGGTGATTACCTTGAAGATATCGTCAATGCACAGAAAACGGATTTTTGCATAGGGGTTGCGGGTTACCCTGAAAAACATTTTGAGGCTCCAAATCTGGACTGGGATATTCAGCGACTCAAGGAAAAAGTTGATGCCGGCGCGGATTATGTGGTTACACAGATGTTTTTTGACAATGAGGCCTATTTTTCTTTCGTAGAGAAATGCAGGGATAATGGGATTAACGTCCCGATAGTACCCGGTTTAAAAATTCTTCGCACTCCCGGTCACCTGAAAACACTGCCTCGATACTTTCACCTAAATCTTCCGGATGAGCTGACTTCCGAAGTGGATGCAAATCCAGATAACGTAGAGCAGATCGGTGTGGAGTGGGCGAAAAAACAGTCGCTGGAACTGATTGAAAACGGTGCTCCAGGTATCCACTATTACATTATGGGGAATCCGGGTTCGGCAATTGATGTGATCGATTATCTTCAAAAAAAGTAACTCAGTGATTCAAAGGCAGACTTAGCCATGAAAAAAATTCTGATAGCCGACAGCGGCGCTACCAAAACGGATTGGCTTTACATCGACGGAAAGATCCATCAGTTTTACCGGACTGAAGGGCTTCATCCCGCTTTTCTGGATCCTGAAGCGGATGCTGCAGATCTAAAAGTAAAGATAAATGAGGTGGTGCCTGATTATGTAAGATTTTACGGAACGGGTCTTGGGAATCCGGCATCAGACCAAAAGATGAGCGCATTTCTGACCACCGTTTTTCCTAATGCGGAGATTCAGGTCCGAACCGACCTGGAAGGTTCAGCTCAGGCATTTTTTGGTGAAAATGATGGGGTTGTGGCTGTATTGGGAACCGGATCTGTTTGCGCAAAAGTGGAATCCGGTAAACCGGTTCAGAAGTCTGCGGCATTGGGATTTGCCATTGGTGATGAAGGAAGTGCCGCCGATCTGGGGCGAAAAATTTTGAGAGGCTACTACAGGAATCAGTTTGATGAAGAGACTCAGGGTTTCATACAGCAGAAATTGAACCCGGAACCGTATGGAGAGATGATGGCTCGGATTTATCAGGCTGAGAAGCCGAACCGTGAACTGGCATCAATTGCCGGAGAAGTGTTGGAAGAGCCGCTGCCTGAGGAGTTGAATAATTTGATTAAAACTGCCTTCAAAAAGTTCATCACACAGCAACTGTACATGCTGAATTTGAAAGGAGATGAGAAGATTATCTTTACCGGAAAAGTAGCCAAAGTTCATCAGAACCGATTAGTTAAAGTGATGAATGAAGCCGGTTTTTCAAATGTAGAAGTTCGCTACCCGGTTATTGAATCCTTTCTGAAACAAGTGAAATGCAGTGCAATCAAATTTTGGTAAGTGACATCAGTTTAATAGCAGCATTTATTTAAGAATGCCCCGATTCAAGAGATGACTTTTTGAATTCATTTTCTTTTACCAATCCACTTTAAGTTAGAATTACGAATAAAAATAATAAGTTTAATTTTGACACTCACAGACACCCACTGCCACCTATACCTCGACCAATTTGAAGAAGATTTAGACGCCGTGTACCAACGCTCTGTTGACGCGGGAATTACACACATTTTTCTGCCGGCCATTGACTGGAAGTCTTTTGAAAAGATGGACGATCTGCATCATCCGGAGATCACGTTTTACAAAATGGCGGGGATTCATCCCTGCAGCGTGGAAGACGTTTGGCCGTTCGAAGAACAGAAGCTGGCTGATCTTTGTGAACGGGATGATGTGGTAGCTGTTGGCGAAACCGGACTGGATTACTACTGGAGCACTGATTTTGTGGATCAACAGAAAACGAGCTTGCGGATGCACTGCAACGTAGCCAAAGCAACCGGCAAGCTGATTGTGCTTCACAACCGGGATAGCACAACTGATCTGCTTGATATGATCGAAGAGGAACAAGATGGAAGCCTGACCGGAGTGTGGCACTGTTTTACCGGTACGGTTGATGAAGGTAAGCGAGCCATCGACCTTGGGTTGCATCTCGGAATTGGCGGAGTATCCACATTTAAAAATGCGGGGGTAAATAAAACCGTTGCACAGCTACCCCTTGACGTGATGCTTCTTGAAACGGATGCTCCCTACTTGACACCGGCACCGCACCGCGGAAAGCGAAATGAACCGTCTTATATCAAATTGATTGCCAAAAATCTGGCCAAGCTGCACGATCGCTCACTCGAAGAGATTGCGGATATTACCACCGATAATGCGTTTAAATTATTTGGTGTGAAGTAGAGGTTGGCTTAGGGAAGTTAAGCCCAAATAAAATCGTAAAACCTTCCCCTCTCGAGAGGGAATTGACACTCATTCGCTATTCGGTGTTCGTTATTCAATTCTCATCCTTCCTCGTCGGGAGCTCTGCTCCAACGACGACACCCAGCAGCTCTGCTGCTGAACACCTGCGTTGTGAATGTGAACTCTCAAATCCAATTCATGAGATAACCGCCTCTACAAAATCCAGTACTCCAAACAAATCTCTCTGTTCGGCGGGGAATTCAGGATGCCCGTATTCCCGGGGTTTCACCCCGGTCTAATCACATTCTGCCCCCCCCGGGTAGGTAGATAAATCTAAGATAAATCAAAGCTTTGTTTTAACCGGCAAACCTTCCCCTCTCGAGAGGGGATTGAGGGGTGTGTCCCATCTGCATGCTGTTTTCAGGCTTCAGGATGCAGGCAGCAAGCCTCATTCGGTCGTTATTCTACATTCAATTCTTTCTCCTCGTGCCGGTGCTCTGCACCGGAGGTGAAAGCCGGCAATTCTGTCATCATCCTCATCTAACATTTAATGTACCATACTCTCTCTTACACCATCATCAATTATTTCTATCAATAATACCTGTAGCTTCATCAGGAAATCACGTATTTTTAAAGCTTAATTAAAATTATACTACATCGATCTGCAAGACGATCATAGAAACAGACAATCACTGATGACTTACCTGGCGTTCGTCCGTAAAGAGAGACGACTCCTTACCTTCGCAATTTCATTTACTTTTTTCTCAAGTTTTGGACAGACTTTCCTGCTCTCACTGTTTGTACCTTACTTCCTGGTCTCCTTCGAATTGACCAACACATCGTTTGGTACGCTCTATTCACTGGCTACGCTTTCAGGAGCTCTTGCGCTTCCTTATTTAGGGCAGTGGATTGATCGGATTCCACTTCGGGTGTATAGCATGTATGTTGCCACAGGTTTATTGATAGCTACAATTCTGATGTCGATCTCCTGGCATGTTGTAATGCTTTTTTTTGCATTAATTTTCTTGAGGCTTGCCGGGCAGGGACTCAGCAGTCATACTGCGCAGGCAACGATGGCTCGCGTTTACGATCGGGATCGTGGAAAGGCACTCAGTATATCTGCACTTGGATATCCAATCGGAGAGGCTATTCTGCCATCAATCATCGCATTTTCTCTTGTTTATCTGCATTGGCGAACTACCTGGGGATTAATTGCCGCACTGATCTCTTTCGTTTTTATTCCAATACTTTGGTCGCTTATCAAAAATGAACGCACAAAGGTTGTACAGGATGAGGATGAAGAGGTCGCTTCAACACGTGAGAATTACACAGCGATCTTTAAAGATCCCAGAACATTTTATACAATACCGGCAATCCTGATTCCACCGTTTTGGGTAACAGGCTTGTTTCTCTACCAGGTATCGGCTGCCGGCGACATGGGGTGGACTGCAGGAATCGTCGCATCTGCTTTTATCGCTTTTGCCGCTGCTCGAATTGCAGCCGGGCTATTTTCCGGACCATTAATTGACCGTTTTTCTGCCCAAAAACTATTTCCGCTACTCTTGGTTCCTATGATGTTGGGTTTGGCAGTTGCGATATTCTTTACCGGCCACTGGACAGCTTATCTATATATGGGGCTTGTGGGAATGACGCTGGGACTAAGTTCTACCTTAAAATCATCTCTGTGGGCTGAAATATATGGCACCAAAATGATCGGTACAGTGCAAAGTCTGTTTGCATCCATTATGGTATTTAGTACGGCTTTGAGCCCGTTTCTGATGGGATGGATGCTTGATGGCGGCTTTACACTAACCCATATATTTGTGATTGCATTGGCAACCAGCTTATTCTCAGCACTCCTTTCATGCAGACTATTTTTCAGGTTCTAATATCCTCTATTTTATATTTTGTGAGAAGCATGGTTCTCTTTTAGTGTAACCGAATACGTTCACAACAAATAAAAATGTCTGGGTTAAATGACATTTGAGATTATTTTTGTTTTTGTACTGCTAATCGTGGCTGTCTTTCTGTTTGTGACAGATTACGTCACGTTCGATGTGGCTGCAATTATCATTATGGTAAGTCTGATGCTATCCGGAATTCTCAGTCCGGCAGAAGGACTCTCCGGATTCAGCAACCCGGCTACAATAACCGTTGCGGCGATGTTTATCCTCAGTGAAGGAGTGAGGCGCACGGGAATTCTCTCCGAAGCCGGCGATTTCTTTTCTGAAAAAATTCAGCAGAACTTTAAAGTCTGGTTCTTTGCTTTACTGCTTTTCATTGCGGTAATATCTGCATTTATAAATAACACCGCGGCCGTTGCAATTTTTATTCCTGTTATTATGGGGATTGCCTCGAAAGCCGGGGTGAGTCCCTCCAAAATGCTGATGCCTCTCTCATTTGCCGGAATGATCGGTGGAGTAACAACTCTGATTGGAACTTCCACCAATATTCTTGTGAGCTCTATTGCGGTAGAGCGGGGACTGGATGCCATTGCCATGTTTGACCTCACGCCGATGGGACTGATTTTTGTCGTGGCGGGTTTTCTATTCTTGTTCACATTTGGCATTCGGATGATCCCGGAACGAAGAAAAGAGGCCGAATTGACCGAACAGTTCGACATGCAGAGTTATCTGACGGATATCGTCATCAATCAGTCGTCAGGTCTGGTTGGTGAAATACTGGATCACAAAGAGCTGACTAAAGCTCTTGACATCGATGTGATACGTGTTTTCAAAGAAGACATCGACTCATCTGCACAGCGCAATGAAGTCATGATCGAAGCGGGTGATGTGTTGAGAATACGCGGAAATCCAAAGGAGATTAAAAAACTTCTTGAGAGAGAGGACGTCACCATAAAGCCCTCCAAAGAGTGGGGCGATCGCGACCTGGAACATGGCCAGGACTGCGTAATTGAGGCCGTGATTGCACCGGAATCATCTCTGGACCGGATGGTGCTTGGAGATTATCCTTTTTTTGATCGCCATGGCGCTCTTCCACTGGCTCTTCGACAAAAAGGTGATTTGAAGCATGATGATCTGAATGAGGTGAAGCTTAAGGGCGGCGACTCGATTTTATTGAGTATGAGCAAGGACAGGATTTCTGAACTTGAACAGGATCCCTCATTTCTGGTCGTCTCCCGACTTGATACAGTAGAACACAGATCAGAAAAAACACCGATTGCGCTCGGTATTCTTGCCGGAGTTGTTGCCGTGGCGGCATTCGGCTGGATCTCCATTGTGGTGAGTGCCGTTACGGGGGTGATATTGATGATATTAACCGGTTGCCTTAGAACGGAGGAGGCTTATAAATCGGTAAACTGGAAAGTGATTATGCTGCTGGCTGGAGTTCTGCCGCTGGGAACGGCAATGGATACGACCGGCGCGGCACAGATGATGGCTGATTCAATGGTGAATACTTTGGCGGGATTTGGCCCCACGGTGTTGATGTCCGGCTTTTTTCTGCTAACGCTGGTTCTCACAGCAGTGATGTCAAACAATGCTTCGGCGGCACTGCTTGCACCAATTGCCATTGAGGCGTCCTCTTCTGTTGGAGTTGCTCATGAACCATTTCTATATGCCGTTACCTTTGCTGCTTCACTGAGTCTGATCACACCATTTGGCTATCAGACCAACACGATGATCTATGGTCCGGGGCAGTACGAAATCGTAGACTTTTTTAAAGTTGGTACAGCACTGAATATAATTTTCTGGATATTAGCCACGATTTTCATTCCAATAATCTGGCCATTTTAAATAGATTGGCCTGTTAAATCCAGTTTTTGATTAGTTCAGGAGTGTGATCTGTATAGTTGTCAATTATTTTATACCAGGGATATCCCACTAAAATAAGCTGCATGACAAATGCATCGAATCTGATATTCATGGTCAATGTAATCCCGATGTGCATTCCAATCAATAAGGTAACGGTGTAAGGCCGTAATTTTTCCCACCACATGGTGAAACCGATCAGTTCAGTAAGCCAGCCAATCAATAAGATCAAGGATGCTACCGTGAGATAGTTCAAGGCAAGTTCTTGTAAAAAATTGGGTTCATAATAACCAAATGTGGAATATACGTCGATGCTCTTTTCGCCGATCCACAACCATAAGTGGCGACCGTCAAACCAGTGAATGCCCGTACCAATCAACTTTGCGAAAAAGGCGGATGTGTACCCGAGTCCGATGAAAAAGATGATGGACCCCATCACAAAGCGTGGCATATGCTTTTTATCCGAAAACCAGATGGCTCCTACTGCAAAACAGAGAACCGACATTCCAATCAGATTCATGCTGTGGGGAATTTCACCCTGCGAAAAGCGGGCAACATACTGGAGATGAAGCAGCACCATTACGGCCATATAGAACCACTTGTATCCCATTCTGGCATATGCGATGCAAGACAAAAGAGTAATTACCGCGGCGTTTATCAGAGCCAGATTCCAGTCAAAAAAGATTGAGATATCGATGTAGTTTGCAATGCCAAGCGGCAATACAACCTCTGTATTTCGGAGTTCTGTGTAGATGCCCCACTCCCATGCGTACTTGACAGTATAGATGAGTACAAATAGCTCAAAAATTTTAAAAAATATGAGCTCACCCGGTGTTTGCTCACGGTTCGGTTCAAAAAGCTGGTGGCCTATTTTTTCATACCATTTCATGGCTCATCAACCTCCATATATTCTGAAGGGTTGATATTTGGATTCAACTCTGTTCCTTCATTGGTCAGAAGAACCCAGGGAATGATATCGACTACCACGGAGTCTTTTCCGGCTAAATGACCTTCAGCTTTAACAACAAGCCATCTGTTATCTTCAAAAACATGAACTCCAAACATAGTGCGCAGAGCTTCTCGTCTTTCAAGAGTCCAGTTTTCTGTTTTGGAGACAAAATTGGCAAAATCAATTTCATCGACTCCATAAGCTCTGACAGCTACAGGTTCTCCTATAAAATCGTCTACAGTTCGCTGTTCCCAAATTTCGGAGGAGTCGTAGTCAGAAACATCCAGAATCATAGCGCGTGTCCAGGGATTTCCTGCCTGAGAAAACATCGGGTATATACTGAATGGCCAAAATTCACCCTCATGCGGAGCTACAAGAATTGCAAAAACGAGCAGCATCACACCAATAACCTTCATCCCGCGCTTAGACTCATTTTCTGTCATACAGAATTGTGTTTATTGTATTTATCTATAAATGTACAATTGTACCAGGCAAAAGAAAAGGCGCAGAACATTAATTCTGCGCCTTTTCAAAGATACGTATTTATACGTAGAAGATGCTAAACCCTAAGGCCGAAAATCAGTTTCTTCTTTTGGCTTATTGTCGAGAATCTCTTCAATTGCTTCCATAACATCATCGGTTAGCTGATCTACCTTGTCAATTGCCTTCATGTTCTGTTTAACCTGTTCCGGCTTGGAAGCTCCGGTGATCACTGTGCTGACATTATCATTTTTGAGGCACCATGCAAGAGCCATTTCCGGCATGGTAAGTCCGGCTTCATCAGACACTTTGGCTAATTTCTCTACTTTTTCGAGTTTTCTCTTTCCGCTTTCGGTATCTAACAAATTTTCGCGGAGCCACTTATATTTTTCCAGAGAAAGACGGCTATCATCCGGCACACCGTCATTATACTTTCCGGTCAATAGCCCGCTTGCAAGAGGACTCCAGATGGTGGTTCCAAGTCCGATCTCATCATACAGACGTGCATACTCTTTTTCTACACGATCGCGATGGAACATGTTGTACTGTGGTTGTTCCATGAGCGGCGGTCTGAGATTTTCTCGTCTTGCAATGTGGTATGCCTCCCGTAATTGCTCTGCAGACCACTCACTGGTTCCCCAGTAAAAAGCTTTTCCCTGTTGAATGACTTGATTCATTGCCCATATGGTTTCCTCTATAGGAGTGAATTTATCCGGTCTGTGGCAGAAGATCAGGTCAACATAATCTGTCTGCATTCGCTGAAGAGCCGCATCTGTACCCTCAATGATGTGTTTGTATGAAAGTCCGGATTCGTTTGGCCCATTACCTCCCCAGAAAATTTTTGTAGATAGCACCAAATCACTGCGTTTCCATCCGGCTTTCTTGATGATATTTCCCATCATCTTCTCCGACTGTCCCTCGGAATAAGCTTCGGCGTTATCAAAAAAGTTTACACCGGCATCGTAGGCCTCTTTCATACAGTTATAAGCAATGTCTTCATCAACCTGATCGCCAAATGTAACCCAGGAGCCGAATGACAGCGCGGAAACTTTTAAACCTGATCGTCCCAAAAATCGATATTTCATCTCTATAATTATTTTTAGTTAGTAGTTCAATAATTCAACATCTGAAGAATCTTTAACGTTCTGTATTTCATTGTATATTAACTCTTTTCGAATTTTGGAAGAGTTAATTATTGAATTTTTTCCATCTCAATTTTCAGGCATGACAGGGTGCTGTCACAGCTTCCTTTTAACTTATCAAAAGTGAAGGGAACGAATCTTCACATTATTGCTAAAACAGAGTACCACTTTAATCAAGAGAGGAGAACACATGTAGCTGTGGCGGTGCAAACTGCTGCAGCTATTTTTTTTGGCAGATGTTGTTGGAGATTTGTGGATAATGATTATTCGCAATGAGTTGTAAAAGATGGTAGGGCAAAGAAATAAATTTAAATCGCAACTGTTTTGATACAAAACTATGGGAATTCGGCTAAGTAGGGGTTATTGAAAACCATAGCACTCAATTGTTTTAAATTTTACGTAATTTCTATCTTTCAAATTTTCTGACCGCAAACGAACCTGATGTCTAAATTTATACGATTTTTTATACCGGTTGTGCAGCTGAACAGCCGCCGACCGTTTACAGTTTTAGCTGTCGCAATTTCACTGGCAATTGTTGCCGGCTTCTTTGCATCCAAGCTTACTGTTGATACGGATATTGCTAACCTTCTACCGGAAACAAATCCAAATGTTCAGGCACTGGAACGGCTGAAAGAAACCGCAGGCGGTGAAACAGAAATGCAGGTGGCAATAAAATCTCCCGATTTTGAAGCCAATGTAGCCATGGCTGATTACCTGGTAGAAAAAAGTCTTGAACTCTACTACCCAAGGCACGATAATTACTTCTTTAGCAGCGCCGAATTCCGCCGCGATACAGAGGTGCTGCAGGACAATGCACTCTATCTGGCAACCATTTCTGAGCTTCAGGAGATTACAAATTACCTACAGGATGAAATTGATAAGGCGCGTGAGGAGGCCAACCCATTTTTTGTCGATTTTATGGACGACTTTGAGGATGAGGGAGAAGAGGAAGAGAACGATATTGGCCGGTTCCGAGATAGTTATGACGACCTGGTTCCACCCGTTTATCCAACCAATGCCGACAGCACCGTTGTGATCGTTACGCTCTATCCAACCGGTGCACAGAGTGACATCAGGTACCTTGAAGATATGTTTGATGCCTATCAGGGCATGGTCGACTCTATTGATGTCGCATCATTCCATCCCGAAATGGAAATCCAGTTTGGAGGAAGATTGAAGCGTCATCTCAACGAATTTGAGTCGATCATGAGTGACGTATTTAACAGCTTCTCTTTGGGGATCAGCAGTGTAATTCTGCTTGTCATGCTCTACTTCTTCATAAAAAAATATATCCACTACAAAAAGGGAGCAAAAACCAGGCAGCGGCATTCATTCTGGTCCCATTTCATTAGGATGCCAATTCCTGTATTGGTGATTGGTATTCCGCTGTTAATCAGTTTGATGTGGACCTTTGGTATCACCTATTTACAGATCGAAGTGCTAAACACAATGACTTCGGTACTCTTTGTGATTCTTTTCGGTTTGGGAATCGATTACGGAATTCACTACTACGCAAGGTACATTGAGTACCGTTCTGTTGGCCGTTCAGTAGAGAACAGCATCGTTCTGGCCTATGATAAAACAGGGTCAGCAATTGTAGTTAGTGCACTAACCACAGCATCAGCTCTTTTTGTTCTGATGTTTGCTGATTTTCGAGGTTTCTCGGAATTTGGATTTATTGCCGGTATGGGTATTATCTTTGCGCTGATTGCCATGCTATTTGTGCTACCGTCTCTGCTGGTAATTTTTGAGCGATGGAACTGGATTCTTACAAATACTATTGGCGATGATTTTGTGCCTAGCAAGGGAATTCAGAGATACCCTTATGCGCGTTCGATAGTTTCTGTAGGATTATTGGTATCTATCGTTGTCCTGATTTTTTCAGGAAACTTAAGATTTGAATATCAGTTTGGAAATCTGGAGCCGACATTCGAGGAGTACGAGCAATTCAGAGATTTTATACGGGGAGTGGATGAGAATGGCCGGCGAAATCCAGCTTACATTATCGCAGATAGTGACGATGATGTGTTCGAAATCCTGGAAATTTTAAGAGAGAGAAAAGAGCAGAATCCGGATACGAAAATTCGTGATGTAGAAGCATTACAGGAGAGATTCCCTCCCACAAGCGAGATGGCGGAAGAGAAGCTGGAGTATATTGCAGAAATACGCTTGCTGCTGCAAAATAGTTTTATCAGAGATCAGGAAGATGAAAATCTGGATCTGCTCAGAAGAGGTTCTCAAACAAGAGAGCCGCTGGATGAAGAGATCATACCGGATTTTCTAAAGAACCGTTTTATGACACAGGATGGGGAAATAGGCAGATTTGTGATTATCTATCCGGATGGTGGTATGTCTGATGGACTGAGATCTATCGCTTTTAAGAATGAGGTAGGTGAAGTAACCCTGGATAGCGGCAAAACCTATCACGCCGCCAGTACATCGATTGTTGCAGCCACAATGCTCGACCTGATGAGAACTGAAAGTCCGTATATGGTTGCTGCCACATTCCTCATTGTATTTATCTTTATCTGGTTTAGTTTCAAAAATCTTCGTTGGGCACTTATTGCGTTAATTCCGCTGATTATCGGTCTGTTATGGCTATTCGGTGTGATGTTGCTGTTTGGCTTGAAGTTTAATTTTTACAATCTGGTGGTTCTGCCTGCCGTACTCGGAATAGGTTGTGATAATGGTGTACACCTGGCACACAGATACCGTGACGAAGGCCAGAAGAGCATGTGGGATGTACTTTCCAGTACCGGACAGCATATTACCATTGGCTCCCTTACAACGATGATGGGTTTTGCAGGTCTGCTGTTTACCAATCATCCTGGGTTACAATCTATTGGAATTATGGCGGTTGTGGGAATTGGCATGACTCTGTTCACAGCGCTAACCTTCCTGCCAGCTATGGTTCAGTTTCTGGAAGACAGAGGGTGGATGCATTAATTGTTTGATATGCATTTAACCCGATGAAATAAACTTTTATAACGGGGTCGCAGATGAGCTCCACGATTACAAAAACTGAAGCAATTGTTCTGAGAACGGTAGAGTATCAGGAGTCCAGTATTATTGCGACTCTTTTTACCCTGAAGCATGGAAAAATAGCCGTCATAGCCAAAGGAGCACGTAAGCCAAAAAGTAAATTTTCTGCGTTTCTGGTACCCGGGCAAATGCTTGAGGTTGTCTACTACATGAAACACACCCGGCAGGTTCAAACACTTTCCGATACATCTTACCTGAAAAAACTGGATAATCTCCGATTTGATCTGCAAAAAATGGCACTTGTAACCATCACCATGGAGCTGGCCGATCAGATTTTGCATGAAAATGAGGTTAATGAACCTCTTTTTCAGTTTCTTTCCAACATGCTGCCCTGGCTGAACGATCAGGATTCTGTTTCAAAAATTATGTTTCCCTATATCCAGATCAGGCTGGCTCAGCTGCTTGGAATTGGAATTCAAAATGTAATTGAGGAACAAGAATCAAATCAAACAGGTTATATAAACGTTGAGTCTGGAACGTTAACATCTGAATCGATTCAAAGTGATTCTATACGATTGACTCCTTCGCAATTTCAATTTGTACGAGAATCGTTGCAATCAATGAAGTCCACAATCTTTCAAATTCCTTTAACAAAAAATGAACTGAACTCTTTAATAGATCACTTAGATAAATATTTTCGTTATCATATTGAAGGTGTAAGGCCCAGAAAGTCAGACGCCATTTTTGAACAGCTCTTAGAATCTTAGCCCATGAAAACCCGCGACAAATATCTTACCGGAATTCTTCTGCTACTCATAGGGGTTTTATTGGGTATGATTTTAATGTTTTTCCGTGACGGTACCATATCACTGGATCTGGCAGAAGTTAGGGTAACAGACATCAACAGGAGTGCCGAACCATTCTGGAGTCCGGATGATCTTGAAAAAATAGATGACCGGTTTCTATTTCGCACTGTGGCTAAATCTGTTACGCCCACGGTGGTTTATATCGAAACGGTAGTGACCACCCGAAACCGCAGGATGCAAAATGAGGAGGATGATGAGAATGGATTCTGGGAACGCTTTATTCCGCCTCGTGTAAGAACGGTTGGATCCGGAGTTCTGATCACTTCAGATGGATATATTCTGACCAATAACCATGTTATTGAAGATGCTGTTAGAGATGGTATTACCGTGACTTTGGAAGATAAGAGAACATTTGATGCCAGAGTGGTTGGGAGAGATCCCAGTACTGATCTGGCAGTGCTTAAGGTAGATGCAATGGATTTGCCAACAGTTACAATAGGCAATTCGGATAGACTGGAAGTTGGAGAATGGGTGCTTGCAGTAGGCAATCCTTTCAGGCTTAGATCAACGGTTACGGCAGGAATTGTAAGCGCGCTCAGCCGTGACGTACAGATCATTAATGATGCCCTTCGAATTGAGAGTTTTATCCAGACCGATGCGGCAATTAACCGAGGTAACAGCGGAGGTGCATTGGTTAATACGAGCGGTGAATTAATTGGGATTAACACCGCTATTGCCACACAGAGTGGGAATTACCAGGGATACGGCTTTGCAGTTCCAAGCAATTTAGCCCTGAAAGTGTCCCGCGATTTAATAGAATATGGTGAAGTTAGAAGAGGAATGCTGGGAGTAACCATTCAGTCAGTGGATAGCCGAATGGCTCGCAGAGCCGGACTGGATGAAATTTCCGGCGTGATGATTATGAGGGTTTTAAGTGATGGTGCCGCGGAACGCGGTGGTTTGCGTTCTAACGACATCGTTTTAGAGGTGAATGGTGAGCGTGTTAATGAATCTAACCAGTTACAAGAGAAAGTGGCAATGTATCGCCCGGATGATGAAGTAGAGCTTACGATCTGGAGAAATAATGAAGTCATTAAACGGACTGTGATTCTTGATGAGATTGAACAGCCGGAACAGCCGCAAAATACTTTTGATCCGGAAAGCGGCAGCGAGCCGGAGTTGGATGAGTGGGACGAAATACCGGAAGGAGGGCGTGAAAAAGGAATTGAGCAGCAGCGCTTCGAATCGTTAGGTTTAACTCTCAGGGCGCTCTCAACGCCGGAAGATCCGGATCTTTTCAACATATATATTCATCGAATTACACCCGGATCAGAAGCTTGGAACCGTGGCCTAAGGGAAGGCTTTGAAATTATTGATATTAATGGAGAGTCTGTATTTGACCTTCAAATTGTGGAACAAATCATTACCGATTCTATAAAAAACAACCGATCTTTAACCTTTAAAATTTTGACAGAAGAAGGGGCTACAGGCTACTTTCAAATTAATTGATGAGAATGAGAACGCTATTTCTGCTGATTATAACCGGGCTATTAATTACTAACTGCACATCTACAGAAACCGTTACCACAGATCGGGAAGTTCAAACTGAAGAAGAAGTGATTGAGGAACGTTTTGCACCGGAGTGGTACGATAAAGATCTGGAGTCAGCAACTGATTCATTAAGCTTTTCTGCATACGCTTATGCCATAGCCGAAGGTGAAGAAAGAGCCAGAGAACAGTCGCGTCGTACAGCACTGTCCAATTTAAGGTTCGAAATAGATCGCTTTGCAGAGTCGGCACGGGCAGAGCTGGAAGAGGAGCAAGACAATCCCTTCGGTTCACAGCAACTCATTGTGGACCTGCGAAACTCTGTACAAAACCTGGATCTCTCAGACACTGAATTTGAGTTCGAAATAAGAGAAAAGGATGGTTTTCAGCACGTTTTTAGTAAGGCACAGATATCCCGTCAATTAGTTATTGAAAAGCTTGCTGAGTCTATTTCCAATCCCACTTTATCATCTTCTTTGAATAGCCGGTAGGTACGATCAATTGATTGTCAATGTAAAATTGATAACCGGATCACTATCTCGGTGATTTTTTGCTATTTTCAAACTGACAAAATTTTTTCAATAATAAATCTAAAATCAGAGCTAAGTATGCCAAACGCTATCATTAAAACCGAGAAAGGGGACATGACTGTTGAATTTTTTGAAAACGATGCACCCGGAACAGTCGAAAATTTTGTGAAACTTTCTAAAGATGGATTTTATGACGGACTGACATTTCATCGTGTAATTCCGGATTTTGTTATCCAGGGCGGATGTCCAAAAGGGGACGGCACCGGCGGCCCGGGCTACACTATAGATTGCGAGCTGGATGGTGAAAATCAATATCACGATCGCGGAGTTCTTTCTATGGCACATGCCGGACGCAATACGGGCGGATCTCAATTTTTTATCTGTCACAGCCGGAAAAATACAGCTCACTTAGATCGGAAACATACAGTATTTGGTAAAGTGGTAGACGGACTGGATGTGATTGATGATATTCGACAGGGCGATGTTATTAAGGAAATAGAGATAACGGACGAATAAAACCTGGTTGCTTCCTCAGGGCAAGATGTTCGCTTAAAAACGAATAAAAGATCAATTGTAATCAAGAAAAAGAAGATCAAATGAGCATAGAAAAACTGGATCATAACGTTCAGCAGAAAATTAATAACTGGCTTGAAGGAAATTATGATGAGGAGACGAAAGCCGAACTGCAGAAAATGCTGGATGATGGGAAAGCAGAAGAGTTGACAGACGCTTTCTATAAAGATCTTGAATTTGGTACCGGTGGCCTTCGGGGAATCATGGGGATTGGAACCAATCGAGTGAATAAGTACACGCTTGGGATGGCAACACAGGGACTAAGCAACTACCTGAAAAGTGTCTACTCGGATGAACAGATTAAGGTTGTTATTGCCCACGATAATCGGAATAATGCTGAAAGATTTGCATCTATCGTGGCGGACGTGTTCAGCGCCAATGGAATATTTGTTTACTTTTTTGAATCACTCCGGCCTACGCCTGAGCTCTCATTTGCTATTCGGGAACTTGGCTGCCAAAGTGGTGTGATGCTTACGGCTTCTCACAATCCTAAAGAGTATAGCGGGTATAAAGCGTACTGGAGTGATGGATGCCAGGTGATTAAACCGCATGACTTAAACATCATTTCTGAAGTTGATAAAATTGAGTCTGTAGATCAGGTGAACTTTGATGGAAATGAGAGTTTAGTTGAAAAAATAGGTCCTGAAATGGATCAAAAATATATAGAGAGAGTAGCTTCGGAGTCTATCTATCCGGAAGTGATCAAGTCACAGAACGATCTAAACATTGTATTCTCCCCGATTCATGGTACAGCCGTTGATATTGTTCCACGTGCTCTTAAAGAGGTTGGTTTTACCAATGTAAATCTTGTTGAAGAGCAGTGTACGGTGGATGGTAATTTTCCTACCGTAGTGTATCCAAATCCTGAAGAGAAAGAGGCACTTACACTTGCATTGAAAAAGGCTAAGGATACCGATGCTGATTTGGTAATGGCAACGGATCCGGATGCAGACCGGGTTGGAATAGCCATCAAAAACCATGATGGTGAATTTGAGCTGTTGAACGGTAATCAAACCGGTGTTCTGCTTTTTAATTACATCTTAACAGCCTGGGAAAATAAGGATCTGTTTCGCGGTAATGAATATATCGTCAAAACAATTGTTACCACATACCTGATAGATGAGATTGCGAAGTCGAAAGGTGTAAAGTGTTACAATACATTAACCGGATTCAAATACATCGGCGCCCTAATGACCGAGCTCGAAGGGGAGGAGAAGTTTATAGCCGGTGGCGAGGAGAGTTATGGATATCTGGTTGGCGACCATGTACGGGATAAAGATGCTGTTGTGGCCTGTACAATGATCGCTGAGATGACAGCCTATTATAAAGATCAGGGAAAATCTCTTTATGATGCTCTGCTGGATATTTATGAGTCGTATGGATTATATAAAGAGGAGTTGATCTCTATCAAAAAAGCAGGTAAGAAAGGTGCAGAAGAGATTCAAAAGATAATGGACGGACTTCGTCATAAGGCACCGGAATCATTTGCAGGGCAAAAGGTTATCACAGTAAAAGACTACATGCATCTTACTGAAAAAGATGTTAAAACCGGCCGTGTGAACAGTATAGATTTTCCCGCTTCCAATGTACTGCAGTTCATCACAGAAGGCGGGTACATTATTTCAGCCCGGCCATCCGGCACTGAGCCGAAAATCAAATTCTATATTAGCGTAAACGGGAAATTATCAGATAAATCTCAATACGAAAAGAGAGCAGACGAAATGAATGAGGTGATCGAACAGATTAAGAGTGAACTGGATTTCTAATCACTCTTTTTTCTATAAAAGATCATGCCTATACCCGCCAAAGCTGAAAGAATCATCAGGTAGCTGAACCAATCCCCATATTTTGTATAAAATGTGGGGATTTCCCGATCATAAATTGTAAATGTAAAGGCATCTTCTGTCCAGTATTCAGTAGCTACCTGAACTTTTCCATCCGGTGAAATAATGCCTGATATACCGTTGTTAGCCGACCTTGCTATCCACTTTCGGTGTTCAATGGCGCGTAAACGTGCGAACGCAAAATGCTGAATGTGGCCGTTAGAGTCGCCCCACCAGCCGTCGTTTGTGATAATGGTTATAAATCCGGCACCATTCTGAACAAATTGGTTAACCCATCCCGGAAATACAGAATCATAGCAGATCAGTGCAGGGGTAGATGAACCATTTACGTTAAAATTATTCGCTTCAGTTCCCAGCCCGTATCCTACTAAACTACCCCAGTCGACCCAGTTAAAAATATCGACGGTTTGAAAAAACTCAACAAATGGAAACCTCTCTACGATGGGTACAAGTTTTCCTTTTTTGTATATGTGTTTTGAACCATCTGCATCAAAATGAATGGCGGCATTGAACACATTGAACTTTCGGCCCAGGTTAGACTCCCGAACAACAGCCGGTCTGTTCTCTTCATCGTAAAACTCCACGTACCCGGTGCCGGTAATAAGTGTAGTATTCCAGCTGTCGAGAGAGTCCTGAATGGTTGTGAAATACCGGTTATTGTATTGCAGGGCAGAGTCGATAGCATTTTCCGGCCAGATTAGAACATCTGTGTTATCCGTTACGGTTTCGCCAGACATCCTCAGAAGTTTATCAAGAAGGGCATCGAGTGAACCTAATCCGCCATAATCCTGGTAAGAGTCTGAGTTGGGCTGTATGATAGCTACCTCCACAGGGTCACCCTGCTCTTGCGTTTGCATAATGATTGAAAAGATGGAAAAAAGCGGGAAAACCAGAAAAATAACGATGGCTGAATAGAGAATAGGCTTAACCGGCTCAGCGATATAGTTATAGATGAGTGCAGCGGTAAATACAACCCAAAACGAGATGCCGAATACTCCGGTTACTGAAATATATTGAATAACATTAATAAGGTTTGACCATCCATTCCCCAGTGTGAGCCATGGCCAGGCCAGATCCCAGTTATGATGTAAAAACTCATAAGAAACCCAAGTAGAAGCGGCAAAAAAGGATGCAATGATCGGATTGATATCCGAACGGAATAATGATCGGATGATCAATAGTGGTATAAGCATAATCGCTGCATTTGCAAGGATTGCCGCCATCCCCCCGGCAAGTGTGGCCATCATCAGCCAGTAGGTTACGAATAGATTCCATAGAACAAATGCCGGGTAGGTGTATAGAATTGTCTCTCTGATTGAACGACTTATAATCGCTACCCGAAACAGAAATACAAATGCAGGAATCTGAAGGATGGATAGATCAAACGGGGGGAATGAGAGACTGAGTAGAATTGAAGCAGTAATTGAAAGAGGCCATGGTTGATTCCAAAAACGATTTTTCTTCATTATTCACTATAGCTTTTACCGGCAATAACGATGGCTATTTCACCTTTGATAGACTCTTTTTCACGCCATCGGCTGAGTAAATCCCCTAATTGTGCCCGGTCTGTTTCTTCAAATTTTTTAGTTAATTCTCTGGCAATGCATACCCAACGGTCGTCCCCGGCATATTCGTGTAATTTTTCTAAAAAACGAACCAGTTTACGTGGGCTTTCGTATACAACCGATGTGATTTCACTGTCAGCAATTTCCTGTATTCTGGTTTGCCGGCCTTTTTTGGGTGGTAAAAAACCTTCAAACACAAAACGATCGCTCGGTAAACCACTTACTGCCAGTGCTGTAGAAACAGCATCAGGGCCGGGTATGGCAATCACATGGTGCCCGTTTTGATGCGCCTCTCGTGTAGCTAAAAATCCTGGATCTGATATAGCGGGCATGCCTGCATCACTTATCAATGCGATAGTTAGCCCGCTGTTCAGAAGGTTCATCAGATGTTTTACTTTTTGATGCTCATTGTGCTGGTGAAACGAAAATGTGGGTTTATCAATTTGAAAGTGTTGAAGCAGTACACCGGACGTTCGTGTATCTTCGCAAGCAATTTGATCAACAGATTGCAGTGTTTCTACAGCACGCGGAGAAAAATCGGATAAGTTGCCTATTGGGGTTGCTACCAAGTAAAGTGTTGCCAATTAACAGGGGATTGAATTAAAAATCGGTTCTAAATATACCCGAAAAACCATTAGTTTGTCGGGTGCAATAAAACTAACAAAAGAAAGTGAAAAACTATGGATTTTAAACCATCCGGTATTAACCATATTACCATTAGGGTAAATGAAATTGAACGCGCCGAGGAGTTTTATGGTGAAATTCTAGGATTTGAATTGGTACGTAAGATGGGCCAGAGCATGGCTGTCTATAAAATAGGGAAAGAGGATACCCTCGTTATTGTTGAAGCTGAGACCAGTTATGACCCGAATTCTAGAGACTTCAGAGTAGATCACATTGGATTCTATCTTGAATCTGCAGATAAAGTTGACGAAATGGCAACTTATTTGCGCGATAAAGAGGTGACAATTCTGAGCGGGCCGGCAAATAGGAAAAAAGGAAGATTTGTATTTGCTTCAGACCCGGATGGCAACATGATTGAGTTTTTCTACGAAGGCGAATAAGGCGAAACGACAGGTTTTCTTGTTGATGGTGACGAACTGTTAGTAAGAACCTTTATGGCATGCTATTTGCTCAGTTTAAGTCGAAAAAGGAATGTATTTGCCTATAAAAAGGCTTGAAATAAGAATTAAGAATTAATTTAAATGAGTAGTAAAGAAGAAAAAATGAAGTCTGCTGATGAACAGGCAGCTCTGGACGAAGAGATGGACGAAAATGAAGCTGCAGAATCTAACCGTTCGGATGATATTGATGATCTGATTGAGCAACAGCAAAAGAGAATTAATGAACTCGAGGAAGAGATTCAGAGCGTAAAGGATAATCATCTGCGTAAGGCCGCAGAAATGGAGAACTTTAAAAAACGCTTGCAGCGTGAACGGGATCAAGTGTATCAAAAATCACGTGAAGCTGCTATTGAAGCATTTCTTCCTGTAAATGATGACCTTCGCCGAACCCTTGAAGCGTTGGAAAAAGCAAATGCAGATAAATCTTTTGTGGATGGAGTCCGTTTGGTTGCAGATAAATTTCAGGACGTTTTAGACAGATACAATGTTGAGCGTATTGATGAAGAGGGTGTCCCATTCGATGTAGACTTGCACGACGCGATGCTCCGCCAGCCGGCAAAAGACGATTCCATAGAGAGTGGAACGGTTTTACAGGTTTTGGAGAGCGGGTATCGAATTGGAGACAAAACACTTCGACACGCAAAGGTAATTGTAAGCGAGTAAATCATTATTCATGTCAAAACGAGATTATTACGAAGTATTAGGTGTAAGTAAAGACGCCGGTGAAGCGGAGCTGAAAAAAGCATATCGCAAGCTGGCAATGAAGTATCATCCCGACAGAAATAAAGGAGATGCTGATGCAGAGCGAAAGTTTAAAGAAGCATCTGAAGCCTACGAAGTTCTTAGAGATCCTCAAAAAAGACAACGCTACGATCAGTTTGGCCACTCCGGAATGAACGGTGGTGGATTTGGCGGAGCATCAGATTTTGGCAACGCTGATTTCGAAGATATTTTCAGCCGTTTCAGTGATATTTTTGGAGGTGACATCTTTGGAGGCGGAGATGCCTTTGGAGGTGGTGGCCGCAGACAGAGCCGGCGCCGCAGAGGTACCGGTCGCCCGGGAAGTGATATGAAACTTCGGGTTGAACTCACCCTTGAAGAGATTGCTGAAGGTGTTGAGAAAACACTGAAAGTGAAGAAACAGGTGAAGTGTGACTCCTGTAAGGGAACAGGTGCAGAAACGGAATCTGATTTTGAAACATGCGGAACCTGTAATGGTACCGGTGAGGTTCGGCAGGTTTCTCGTACCATGTTTGGTCAATTTGTAAATGTACAGCCTTGCCCTTCATGTAGCGGAGAAGGTCGAATTATCAAAAATAAGTGTTCATCATGCGGTGGTGAAGGGCGTAATCGCAGTGAAGAGAATATCAAGGTGAATATTCCATCAGGTGTATCAAAAGGGAATTACATCACCTTAAGAAGGCAGGGAAATGCCGGTGTGCGCGGCGGTAAACCCGGCGACTTAATCGTTTTGATTGAGGAGAAGCAGCATGAACATTTTGAGAGAGATGGAAATGACATCTATTATGACCTTCATCTAAGTATTCCCGATGCAATATTAGGTACTGAAGTTCAGGTACCTACACTGAAAGGGAAAGCGAAAGTAAAAGTGGAACCCGGAACTCAGCCGGGTAAATTGTTGCGAATGCGCGACAGAGGTATTGTTGGACTGAATAACAGCGGAACCGGAGATCAGTTTATCAAAGTAAATATTTACGTTCCGAAGGATCTCACCCCGGAAGAGCGCAAACATGTAGAAGCCCTGCGTGGTGAAAAGCACTTTGATCCTGCAGACGCTGAAGAACGTGAAAAAGGGTTCTTTTCCAAAATTAAAGACGTATTCAGTTAATCGAGCCGGATTTTGACCGTCTGACTTTATAAAACCTAGAACTATTCTGAAAGAGGGTGACAGTATCTGTCACCCTTTTCTTTTATCTTCAGTCAAATCATCAATAAAATAGATTTTTATGGGACTTTCTGAGCTGATTATTGCACTGGTATTTGGAGTTATTGGTTTCACAATCGCCTGGTTTATGGCACGGCCAAAACAGTCGCGATTAGAAGAGAGAAATGAAATATTGGCAGCGGCAAAAGATGAGGCGGAAAGAAAGCTCGACGAAGAGACGAACCGGGCCAACCAAGCTAAAAATGAGCTGGCTACGATGGAGGCCAACTTTTTGAACTTAAAAGAGAGGTTTCAGGAACAAAAAGCTGATCTTGAAAAGATGGAAGAGAAATTCAGAAATGAGTTCAAAAATCTTGCAAACGAAATATTAGAGGAAAAATCGAAAAAGTTTACTGAGCAGAATCGGGAAAATCTGGATTCACTTTTGAAACCGCTGGGTGAGAAAATCACCGAATTTCAAAAACGAGTAGAAGAGACCCACAAAGAAGATATTAAAGGCAGAAGCGCATTGGGGCAGCATCTATCGATGTTGCAGGAGTTGAATCAGAAAATGAGTGAAGAGGCGAAAAATCTCACAAAAGCCCTTAAGGGAGATAATAAACAGCAGGGTAACTGGGGTGAGGTGATTCTGCAAAGAATTTTAGAGAAGTCAGGATTGGTAAAAGGCCGGGAATATGAAGTTCAGGAAAGTACAACTACTTCTGATGGCAGACGCCTTCAGCCGGATGTTGTTGTGCAGCTGCCGGACGAAAAGAAACTGGTGATCGACTCTAAAGTTACATTAACTGCCTACGAAGCATATACTTCATCGGATGATCCCGATCAACAGCAAAAGATGTTGAAACAGCATATTAGTTCACTGCGGGCACATGTAAAGGGATTAAGCAACAAGAGCTACGAGCAAATTCACGGATTTCAGAGTCCCGATTTTGTTTTGATGTTCATCCCCATTGAGCCGGCATTTGGCTTAGCAATGCAACACTCTCCTGACCTTTACAATGAAGCATTTGACAAGAATATTATTATTGTAAGCCCTACAACACTTCTGGCAACACTGGCAACAATCGAAAATGTTTGGAAGCAAGAGTATCAGAATCGGCACGCTATGGAAATCGCAGAGCGTGGCGGACTTCTGTATGATAAATTTGTCGGCTTTGTTGAAGATATGCAGGATATCGGGAATCGAATTGATCAGACCCAGAACAGCTATCAGAATGCGATGGGTAAACTAAGTGAAGGACGCGGAAATCTAGTCCGTCAGACTGAAATGTTACGAGAGTTGGGGGCTAAAGCTTCAAAAAAACTTCCTGCGGAGTTTAACGGAGAACTGATGGGTACGGATGAAGATGAAACTAGTACTAATTAATATTTAAAGGTTCTACCAGGGAAGCGAGATCATGACCATTGTGATTTGACACGGCTGAGTACCAGTTATTGTCCCAAAGCCAGGATACTACATGAGTTCCATTCACATTGTTTACAAAGTAATCGGTTTGTGTTGTACAGCTTTTCGCTGCATTGTCTTCTCTTTTCATCTGTTTATAACTGTTCAATTGATCCAGATTGAAAGCAAATATGTAGATGTTTTCTCCGATATCTTTCTGTATATATTTTAAAAGAGGCGCCTCCATTCCGCTGTGAAAATCAGCCATAAGCAGTCCTGCAAACTCAGTTCCTGTCAAATTCGGAATAGTAACATTCAAACCGTAGTGTTTTCTCAGATAGTTTTCCGCTTCTTGATGCGATGTTGTGGCGATATGAGGTTCAAGAAATGCACCGTTAGATTGCTGGAAATGCTGGGCTGAGATGTTTTCAATAATAAACATTTCTTCATTAAAACTGCCGGTAGATCTTTCAAGAAGCTGAACAGTCATTAATGTAATCATCAAAATGATAGCAGCTGCAGCGGTGTATCTGAATCCTGATTTGATTAAGCTGTTCCATTCACTTCTCTTGTTTTTAGATTCTTTTGAGGTATTGACAGCTGTCATTCCCTTTTCAAAATCCTCTTTCTGCTTTTCTATTTCCAGCCTTTGAAGAATTTTTTTCTTTAAATGTTCGGGTGCCGGTTTTTTAGGTAAGTGTTCAGATAGAATTCGCTTTACCTGGAGTGTTGAATAGTACTCCCTCTCAAGCTCTGGGTCATATTTCAGATACTCGAAAAATGCACTCTTCTCCTGTTCCGTAGCCTCATCATCAATGATGGCCGGTAATAATAACCTGGCTTGATATTTTGTTAATCTGTTCATTGCGGCACTACAGAGTTGGGGAATGGTAATTCAAAAGTTCATTTCATAAATTTTAACATCGACAAGAGTGCAATCATTCAAAGGATAGATTGGTTTAGATAATGATAAACATCATAACTTAATATCATCGCAGACAACTCTTTAAGTTGAAGTTATCTCTTTAAAATTATCCCATGGAGAATTTATGGGAGGATTTGCAGAAAAAAACATCTCTTTTTTGAGAGTGGGATGTTGAATATGTAACGAGTAAGCATGTAATGCAGGCGTGGACTGAGCAGAATGCCCATATTTCTTGTCGCCCCAGATTGGATAGCCCTCATGAGATAATTGAACTCGAATTTGATGAGGCCGGCCTGTAATCAAAGTCACTTCAAGTAAATGTAAATCGCCATGTGATTCTTTGAGCTGAAACATCAGTTTTGCATCCTGAGCTCCTTTTGTGTTGGGAGACACTACGCTTACACTATTCGTTGCGTTATCTTTCTTTAGATGATGAGTGAGGTAGCCATTTGGAGGAGGATCACCTTGAACAACTGTCAGATACTTTTTCTTAATACTCCGTTTGCGAATTTGTTCACTGAGCCTTGAGGCAGCTTTGGATGTTTTAGCAAACATCATAACTCCGCTAACCGGTCTGTCTAACCGGTGCAGCAACCCTAAAAAAACATTTCCGGGTTTATTTTGGTCATTTTTGATGTACTTCTTGCAAAGCGTCAAGAGATCCTGATCGCCGGTGTGATCCTCTTGCGATAGTAAACCTACAGGCTTGTTAACAACAAGAAGATGATTATCTTCGAAAATAATTTCTATGTCGGGATTGGTATGAGTTGTTTTCATGCTTAAAAATCGTGTATTAATTACCCAATTTAAACTTTTCCATGCATCTTGCCGTTTTCGTATTTTCAGACATAATTCATCACAGACATGTCAATATCCGTAGAAGAAAAAATCGCTCATCTTCCCTTAAGCCCGGGGGTCTATCAATTTAAAGATAGCAGGGGAAACTACCTCTATGTAGGAAAGGCGAAAAAGCTACGCAATCGGGTAAGGTCATATTTTCAGGATTCCAGAAATCACGATGGTAGAATCAAGTTGATGGTTTCTAAAATTGAGGATGTTGAAGTGATTGTAACTGACTCTGAGGCTGAAGCTTTGATCCTGGAGAACAATCTGATCAAAAAGCACCAGCCGCGATACAATATCATGTACCGGGATGATAAATCGTACCCCTACATCTGTATCACCAAGGGGAGAAAACCAAGAGTTTACCCGACACGGACGGTGGTGAGGGATGGAAGTAAATATTTTGGACCTTACGATCATGTAGGGCATATGCGGCGAATGCTGGATACAATCCGGAAAGCGTTTGGCCTCTGCACGTGTGCAGTTTCTCCCAAAATGGTTGATAAATCTCGCGGTGCTCCAAAATGGCACTCCTGTTTTGACGATTATCTCCAAAACTGTTCGGGAGACTGGGATGATGAAGTCTATCATGCCACGATTGAAAAAGTGGAGCGTTTGCTGTCGGGGAAAACAGGTGATCTGATTCGTGAAGTAAAAGAGGAGATGGAGATTGCATCTCAGGCCCTTGAATTTGAAAAAGCGGCCCGCCTGCGCGACAGTATGAAATCCCTGGAGAAGTACAATCAGAAGATGAAGATTGTGGCGAACAAAGAGGTGCACAGGGATGTCTTTGCCATTGATGTGGATGAGGAGCTTGGTGAGGCTTGTGGAGTTCTGTTCAAAATACGTGAAGGTAAATTGATTGGAAAGTTTAACCGGTTTTTGAAAAACATTGAAGACCGCCCCCGAAGTGTGATGATGCAATCTTTTGTTGAAGATTACTATACGGGCCAGATGGTGGGAGCTATTCCGGATGAAGTTTATGTGAGTGATTCTATGGAGGAGGAAGACCCGCTTTTGGAGTACCTCTGGGAACAGCGTGGTAAAAAAGTGCCGATCCATGTACCTCAGATTGGTGAAAAAAAACACCTGATAGAGATGGCTATTACCAATGCCCGGCTCAATCTTGGGGAGAGAAAACTGGAAAAGCAGAAAGCCGAACGCGACCGAATACCACAGGCAATCAAAGATCTAAAAGAATATTTAAAACTGGATAGACTGCCGAGGCGGATAGAGTGCTTTGATAACTCGAACACGCAGGGAACAGACCCTGTGGCATCGATGGTCTGTTTTGTTGACGGCCAGCCGCGTAAAAGTGAATACAAGCGGTTTAAGATAAAAACCGTAACCGGAGCTGATGATTACGCTTCAATGAGAGAAATTGTTAAGCGCCGTTACTCAAAGGTAAAAAAAGAGAAACTTCAGGCACCTGATCTGATCCTGATTGACGGAGGTAAAGGTCAGCTTAATGCAGCCTTGGATGCTTTGGACGAGATTGAGTTCAGAGATGCGAGTGATGTGGCCGGCCTTGCGAAGCGCCTCGAGGAGGTCTTTTTACCTCAAAAGGCGGATCCTGTCATGATTCCCAAAACCTCGTCTGCACTTAAGCTGCTGCAGCGTGCAAGAGATGAAGCTCATCGATTTGCCATTACCTACCATCGGCAAAAGCGATCAAAAAGAACAGTTAAAACAGGGTTGACGGAAATTGAGGGAGTGGGGGAGAAAACTGCCCAAAAACTGCTAAAAACGTTTGGGTCAGTGGATCAGATCAAAAAAACGACGATTGAAGAATTACAGAAAGAGTTGGGGGAAAAACTGGGAGAGAGGGTTTATATTTATTTCAATGAGTCGTAGCGCTTCACATGAAAATGCGATTGATTTAACATCGAATAATTAGAATACTTCATTAGAGCAGGTAAGATCATAAGATTTTTATCTGTAATTACGTCAGTATTGAAACATTGGCATCGTCTGTGCAGTAGATATAAACAAATAGACAGAAATGACTGAATGGATAGATTTAAAAATCTGTTTTTGAAAGTGTGATGCAACATTCTAAATTAGCACTGTTATGAGACTCAATAAATCAGACCACATACCGCGCCGATACGAGCAGATGGAAGACAGGCAATTAGTACATCTGTTTCGTAAAAAAGATGATCAGCTGGCTTTTCAGGAGCTGATGAATCGTCATCAGGCTAAAATATATTCATACATCTATAGTATGATTCAGAATAGAGAAACGGCCAATGACATCTTTCAGGAGACCTTTACAAAGGTTATCACCAAGATGGATGATACCTACAATGAGCAGGGAAAATGGATCGCCTGGGTGATGCGAATTGCACATAATGCAACAATTGATCATATCAGAAAACAAAAGCGGTTTGTCGACGTTAGCAGTTCGTACGACGAAGAGTCGAAAACAGATTTTTATGAAAGATTGCCTGATGAAGACACACCCGGACAGCACGATCAACTAGAGCTGAACGAGTCTACATCGCGGCTACTAAAGCATATTGGAAATCTGCCCGAAGAACAGCGAACGGTGGTAATGCTCCGGCACTATTACGAAATGCCATTTAAGGAAATCGCTGAATTGACTGATGTTTCGATCAATACCGCCCTGGGCCGAATGAGATATGCTTTGATTAATCTTCGTAAAATGTTTGATGAGGAACATGAGAAGGAATCAAATAATATATGAGTACCAAAAAAACTGACACTATAGCATATTTGTACAAGGAGATGGATCCTTCTGAGAAAGTTGAATTTGAACGCTTGCTCAGCAAAAACGAAAATTTACTGATTGAAGTTGAATCCCTTCGCAATGTCAGTAATAAGTTAGAAGAGTTGCCATCTATTTCTGCTCCTGATACCGTTATCCAATCGGTATGTGAACAGGCTTCAGAAAGAAACAGGTCTGCTAAAATTTCCCGTTCGAAGCCGTTCTATTTTGCAACGGCGGCCGTGATATCGATTGGCTTTATGGCCGGTGCGCTGATGATGGAATCAGATGATGTTTCCGGCGGAACTGCCGGCACTGCTGCAATAGGTTCTGTTGGATCCATACAAGCTACAACTGCAAATAACCCGTCTGCTCGTGAAATTACACCCTGGGTTGATGAAAATGATGTGATACATTTCAATGGAATTGAATCGGATCGTTCAGACTCTCTTTTAGAGAATAGTTATCAAAGACTCACTCCCATAACCAATCCTTCACAAAGCAATTCTATTCAGAGGAACTTACATCTTACAGGGAGCCGCCAGTAAAATGATGTGACGAAAAATCGCGTTAAGTTACTCAATAACAATGTTTTGATGTGATTCTCCAATAAGTTATCCACGATTTCATGTGCATAACTTAGTTTGGTTAGGTACCGCCTGTGAGTTATATTCATTTACAAAATTCATCCTAAGTTACCTCTATTTCGAATGGGTAAAATTATATCTATTGCAAACCAGAAAGGCGGTGTTGGAAAAACAACGACTGCGGTAAATTTGGCTGCAAGTTTAGCCGCTATAGAACATCCTACTTTGATAATTGACATCGATCCGCAGAGCAATTCAACAAGCGGATTGGGAATTGAATCAAAAACTGTTTCGAACTCTATCTATGAAGTCATGGTAGGCGGTGTAGATGTGAATGATTCGATTCGTGAAACGGAGTTGCCTTACCTGGAACTGATTCCATCACATATTAACCTGGTTGGTGCAGAAATTGAAATGGTGGATCGAAATGAGCGGGAAAGAATTCTTTCAAAAGCCATTGAGGGAGTGGATGATAAATACGACTTTATCATTATTGACTGTCCGCCTTCGCTGGGATTATTGACGATTAACGCACTAACCGCCTCAGATTCTGTATTAATTCCTGTTCAGTGCGAATACTTTGCCCTTGAAGGTCTCGGCCAGCTGTTAAATACCATAAAAATTGTACGTCAACATCTAAATACCGATCTGGAAATAGAAGGTGTTTTACTTACCATGTATGATACCCGAACAAGGCTTTCGAACCAGGTTGCAGATGAGGTGAAGCGATATTTTGACGAAAAAGTTTTCTCCTCTGTTATTTCGAGAAATGTTCGGTTGGCTGAAGCCCCAAGTTTTGGAAAACCTGCAATTTTGTATGATGCAACCAGTGTCGGTTCAAAAAATTATCTCGCATTAGCAAGAGAGATTATTCAGCGAAACAAGAAGTTATTCAAAAATAGTCCGGTTCTATCTAAATAAAGAGTGTTATGTCGAAAAAAGTTTTAGGCAGAGGTCTGGGAGCATTTTTTCCTGAATATGATGAGGAGGGAAAGGAGGGATCAAAAGAGAATGAATCAGCAAAGCAGACTAAAACAAAAACTGCTGTCCCAATTGAGCCGGCCGAGCGTATAAATGTTGTTTTAAATATTCCCGTTGACCACATTCGTCCGAATCCGCATCAGCCCAGAAAGGATTTTAATGAAGAGGCACTTGATGAACTCTCATCATCAATTAAGAAGCATGGTCTTATTCAGCCCATTACAGTTAGATATCTGGGGGAAAAACGGTTTGAGCTGATAAGCGGAGAGCGTCGCCTCAGAGCTACGAAGCTGGCAGGTATTGCTGAAATTCCTGCCTACATTCGGGAAGCTAATGATGAACAGCTGATCGCATTTGCCCTGATAGAGAACATTCAGCGTGAGCAGTTAAATCCTCTTGAAATCTCTATGGGGTACAAAAGGTTGATTGATGAGTGTAATTACACCCAAAGTGAAGTTGCCGAACGGGTTGGGAAAAACCGGACAACAGTTACCAATATGCTTCGGTTATTGCAACTGCCCGACTTTATTCAGGCAGCACTTCGGGATGAATCTATTTCAACCGGACACGCCAGGGCGCTGATTAACTTAAAAAGTGAAAGTGATCAGAAAAAAGCTCTAAGTAAGATTGTAAAAAATTCGCTGTCGGTTAGGCAGACTGAAGATTTGGTGCGTTCGCTTGATAAGAAAAGTGAGCAAAAATCGACTAAAACTGACACGAAACCGTCGAACCCATTTCTGCAAGATTTTTCAAAGCGCCTGCGAAATAGTCTGAGTACTAAAGTGAATATTAAACAGAAGGGCAAAGGCGGAGAAATTCGAATTGAGTACTACTCTGATGATGATTTAGAAAGATTGATGCAGCTGTTTGATGAAGTTGGCTAGTCTCATACTATTTACTCTGCTTTTTAGTAGTCAGATTGTATTTGCTCAATCAAATTCTGACATACTTCAGCGAAACTATTTTTTGTTAGAAAACAGAGTTGCGAGTGACGGGTACAATAGTTTAGAAGCAGATGATTCTTCAGATAGAGAAGAGTATCCCGAGCCTAAATCGGTACTGCTGAAATCGCTCATGATTCCCGGCTGGGGGCAGATAGAAAACAGGCAGGTTTGGAAAGTTCCTATTATATACGGTTTGTTTGCCGGAATTGGGTACTACACGCACACACTTCATAGCGACTATAAAGATTATAAAGCTGCTTATTACAACAGTTTCCCGGATAATGATGATTTTAGATTTGGACCAACACCTGATTACCTGGAAGGAGTGAATGCGAATCAGCTCCAGTCAACAAGAAACAGTTTACGAAATCAGCGTGATTTTATGTTTGTTGTAATGGGCCTCGCATACGGTTTGAATGTACTGGATGCCTATGTATTTGCCCATATGCGCAGTTTTGATGTCTCAGACGATCTTTCAGCACGCACGGTGATTCAGCCGGCACTTATAGCAGACCGGAGTCCAGGTCTTTCTTTTACAATAACCCTTCACAATCGATAGACATTGCTTATGGAAGCTTCAAATTTTTTCAAATTCAAACATCAAACAGAAGAGTTTGAGGGAGACAGTAATAAAGATTTGTGGAGTATTTTTAAAATTATGGGAGAATTTGTGGATGGTTATGATAAACTATTCCGTGTAGGCCCCTGTATTTCGGTTTATGGCTCAGCAAGATTAAAGCCAGGCAGTAAGTATTATGAGATGGCAGTCAAGACCGCTGAATTAATCACGGAGAGTGGTTTTGGAGTGATTACCGGTGGTGGTCCCGGAATTATGGAGGCCGGTAACAGAGGGGCGCATAATAAAAATGGAAAATCTGTTGGTTTAGGTATTGAGCTTCCATTCGAACAGGGTGTAAATAACTATGTACACTCAAAATATGAAATCAATTTTAAGTACTTTTTTGTTCGGAAAGTGATGTTTGTGAAATATGCACAGGCATTTATCGTTTTCCCAGGTGGCTTTGGGACATTAGATGAGCTTTTTGAAACACTTACGCTAATTCAGACTGAAAAGATTAAAAAAATTCCTATTGTACTTGTAGGTACAGAATATTGGGGTGGATTAGTTGATTGGATTAAAAATCAACTTGTGGGTAACGGGTTGATCGGTGAGAATGACATGGACCTTTTTTACCTTACCGACGATCACGAAGATGCTGTTAGTTTTGTTTGCGACTTCTATAAGAAACAGAAACCGGAACCAAATTTTGACTACTAAGAAACTTTTTTTACTGCTTTGGGTTTGAAATAGTGAGGTTTAGTGACTTTCTTTATGAAATTTCATTAAGTTAAGCCCGTTTAATCGGACAGAATCATAAATAAACAGATACCATGAAATCATTGAAATCAATACTCATTTTAGCTGCAGCTTTTTCTATTACGCTGTTTGCAGTTGACCAATCGAATGCACAGGATGCCAGAAATGAGGCAATCCAGCTTTATAATCAGGCTCAGGAGTTAGCCGGTTCAGGTGACTTTACAAACTCTATTGATCTTTACAGAGAGGCACTTGAGATTACCCGAGCCAATGATTTAAACGATATAACTGAACTTATCGTAGAACGAATTCCCAGAGTAGCTTCCAGCAGGGCTTCCAATGCGTATCGTGGGTATCAGAATGAAAGAACTATTGAATCAGCAAATAGAGCCCTGGATGCATTTAAAGAGGCTCGAGATATAGCTGAAGAGTTCAATAACGAGCAGGTTCTACAGCAAGCACAAGGTGCCATTCCACAGCTTTATTACATTCGATCAGTGCTTCAATTCCGTGCTGACAACTTTGATGCAGCACTGGAAGATCTTGACACAGCAATTGGTTTGAATGAGAACTATGCAGTTGCCTATTATCAGAAAGCACTGGTCACTAAGAATCAGCAACCGGCTGAAGTCGATTATTGGTTAGGTCTATATGATGAAGCAGTAGAAGTTGCTCGGAGAGTAAATGATGAACGCACACTGCAGAACACGCTGAACAGTGCTCGCGATGAATTAATCTATCGAGCAGTAAATCTTGCCGAAGAACGAAGATTTGATCG
The DNA here is from genome assembly GCA_001564065.1 of Chitinophagaceae bacterium T5-Br10_B2g13. Classification (GTDB taxonomy): domain Bacteria; phylum Bacteroidota; class Rhodothermia; order Balneolales; family Balneolaceae; genus Rhodohalobacter. Next base: position 10,205 of record LKNA01000012.1, on the reverse strand, counting down.
TGCACTTGAACTTCTCCGAAAAGTGGAGCAGTACGATCCGCAGTCTGCTGATGCTCACTACAGAATGGCAGAAATTTATAACGAAAGAGGCCGGTGGGATCAGGCGCTGCAACACGCAAGCAGAGCCCTTGAATTTGAAACCGGCGGTGTAACAGATCGCGCTAAAATCTACTTCGAACTTGGAACAGCTTATAAAGGCCAGGGTCAGGTGGAGAACGCTTGTGATGCTTTCGAAAATGCACGATATGGTGAGTTCACCGAGCCGGCAAACCACGAGTTACAGTTTGAATTGAAGTGCGAAGGACATACCCCTACCGGACGATAATTCAACTTGATTTAAATTGATTTCAAAAATAAAAGCCCTCACTCCGAGGGCTTTTTTTATATCATTAAATAAAGTGAAGATTTGACTGATTGAAATACCCATGCCGTTCCCTACATAATGGTAGCAGTTGCTGCTGCTTTGTGGGGTACAATTGGCCTTTTCGTAGACTATCTTGCTACAGAGGGATTTTCAATAGTCGATATAGTTGCATTCAGGGTTTCAGTATCTGCAGTTCTCCTTTTCGGTTTTCTAAAAGTCAAATATCCGTCACTTTTAAAAATCTCTTTGAGTGACCTCTATCTGTTTTTTGGAACAGGAGTGCTAAGTATCCTCTTTTTTAACTGGAGCTACTTTACGGCAATCAGAGAGACGTCACTGTCAATTGCCGTGGTTTTTCTCTATACAGGCCCAACGTTTGTTGTAATCATGTCTCGCATATTTTTTAAGGAGAAGATTACTAAAAACAAGCAGCTTGCACTGCTGCTAACGTTTGTCGGAATTGTGTTGGTTTCAGAGATATATTCTGAAAGTGGAAACTTATCTGTATATGGTTTAATGGTTGGGATTGGGGCCGGTTTTGGATACGCCCTTTACAGTATATTCAGCAAATTGGCGCTTAAAAAATATCGTCCGCTTACAATTTTATTCTACACATTTTTAACGGCGTCTATATTCGTAATTCCTTTTTCACAGTTGTTCACTGTAGAAACACTGGATAATTTATCAAACTCTGTAACTGTGCTCACCGTTTTAGGGCTGGCAATCTTTCCCACAGTTTTAGCTTATCTGCTCTATACAGAGGGACTGAAAAATATAGAAGCCGGTAAGGCATCGATTACGGCTATGACCGAACCGTTGGCAGCCACTTTGATTGGCATATTCATTTTTGGTGATCTTTTGTCTCTATTACAGATTATCGGCATGATATCTATTCTATTATCTGTTTTGCTAATTCAAAATCGAAGAATCAGATGATTTGCTCGTCATCTATACTTACTCAAAATATTAGGGATAAATCAGAACCAAGATTTCTTTTTTCCTTGTTATGAACTTGGGTATCTTTTGAGCCCATAACAACTACTCTAAAACTTTTTTAAAATTAAATCATGTCTGACCTACTTGCTCAGCGTTGTGTTAATACATTAAGAACCTTATCCATCGATGCCGTTCAGGCTGCAAATTCAGGCCACCCCGGAATGCCAATGGGTATGGCGGATGCCGCATATGTTTTGTGGGCAAAATTTTTAAAGCATAATCCAAAAAATCCGGTATGGGCAAATCGAGATCGCTTTATACTTTCAGCGGGTCACGGATCAATGCTTCTCTATTCACTTCTTCATTTAACCGGTTACGAATTGTCGCTCGATGAGATTAAAAATTTCAGACAATTGGGAAGCATCACACCGGGACATCCGGAATATGGAATGACACCCGGTGTGGAAACCACAACTGGTCCTCTGGGCCAGGGATTTGGTACCGGAGTAGGTATGGCGATGGCAGAAGCCTATCTGGCTCAGACTTTCAACAAAGATGATCATAAAATTGTAGACCATTTTACTTATGCCATAGTCAGCGACGGTGATTTGATGGAAGGAATATCACACGAATCTGCATCACTGGCCGGTCATCTAAAACTGAATAAGTTGATCTATTTATATGACTCAAATAAGATATCGATTGATGGTTCTACAGATCTTGCTTTTACAGATGATACGGTTAAACGGTTTGAGGCATACGGCTGGGACGTACAAACCATAGACGGACACAATCATGATGAGATTGAAAAAGCGATTCTGGCTGCACAGAAAACGGATACTCCTTCACTGATTGAGTGTAAAACAAAGATTGGCTTTGGCAGCCCGAATAAAGAGGGAACGGCCGATTCACACGGTGCACCGCTGGGTGAGGAGGAGATTCGTCTTACTAAGGAGACACTTGGAATGGATCCGGATCAGAAATTTCATATCGATGAAGATGTACTTAAAGAATTTCGAAGAGCAGTTGAGAAGGGGGATCAACTCGAGAGCGAGTGGAGTGAGCGGCTCAACGAATATGAAAAAGTATATCCTGTTGATGGTGTGGGTTTTAAAAACCATATCTCCAGAGCTCTGCCTGAGGACTGGGATGAAATTTTACCTGTATTTGAGACTGACGAAAAGGGGATGGCTACCAGAAAAGCATCCGGTCTAGTGATTAACGCACTTGCCGATCACGTATTCAATATGGTTGGCGGATCTGCAGATCTTACCGGCAGTAATAAAACAGACATGGATGATAAGGGAATTTTTCAACCAGGTAATTACGGTGGAAGAAATATTCACTATGGTGTTCGGGAGCATGCTATGGGAGCGGCAATGAACGGTATGGCACTTCACGGAGGTGTGATTCCTTTTGGGGGCACATTCCTGGTTTTTTCCGACTATAACAAACCGGCCATTCGAATAGCGGGGCTTTCAAAAATCCCATCCATATTTGTGTTTACCCACGACAGCATCGGGTTAGGTGAGGATGGGCCTACACATCAGCCGATTGAGCATCTGGCTTCTCTGCGTGCAACACCAAATGTAAATGTGATTCGTCCAGCAGACGCCAACGAAACTGCGTATGCCTGGAAGAGTGCTATTCAGAAAGATAATGGTCCATCACTTTTGGTACTCACGCGTCAGAATTTACCGACAGTTGATCGAAATAAGTACGCTTCAGCATCTAACGCTGAAAAGGGAGCGTATATTCTCAAGAAAGAGGCTGGTGATCTTCCTGATCTCATATTAATGGCTAGCGGTTCGGAAGTGCAGCTGGCACTGGATGCAGCTGAAAAGCTGGAAGCTGAGGGGCAATCAGTTCGTGTAGTAAGTATGCCGTGCTGGGAGTTATTTGAAGAACAGCCTAAAGAGTATCGCGATGAAGTATTTCCAAAAGAAGTAATCAAACGAATTTCTATTGAAGCGGGTGCGACATTTGGCTGGCACAAGTGGGTTGGCACAGAAGGCATAGCGATGGGGATTGATCGTTACGGCGAATCTGCTCCATTTGAACAGGTTTATGAACATCTGGGGCTTACCGTTGAGAAAATCGTGGAAAATGCGAACAGCTTACTTCAATAGTAGATAGTTAAAAGAAAAGGTTACAGGAAAACCCGTTCAAATTTAGTTTTGATCGGGTTTTTCTATTCTTGCAAGTGTTTTGGCGGATCGTTCTTGTGTATGGTTGTGAACGTAATATCATCCAAAGGATTTTCGTCACCAATAAAGAGCTCAATGGATGACTGGATTTTTTGAGTAATAGATTTAGCGTGAAGTGATCCATATATAGACATGAGTCCATCCAGCCTTTCCTCTCCATACTCTTCTTCATCTCGGTTGCGTGCTTCTACTAACCCATCGGTATAGAATAGAATGCTATCGCCGGGTTCAAACTGAAATTTTTTCTCTTCCATATTTTTCCGAAGTAGTTTTGTCGAGGTCATACCAAGCGCAAAACCATCTGTTTTTAACCTGAACGTACTATCATGTTCTTTGTTAAAAATGATGGGGGTGTTGTGTCCGGCCCGTGCAAAAATAAAGTGATCTTCATTCTTTGGGAAAAACGCAGCACATGCAGTTACAAATGTTTTATCCATTTTGTTTGACTTTACATAGTCGTTTAACTCCAGAAAAAGTTCTTTAGGCCCGGGGTTTAATTTTTTGATTAATAAATGTACAAGCGCCTGCATGCGAACCATATAGAGAGCGGCGCTTATGCCCTTACCCGAAACGTCTGCAATGATTACATAGGTGCCGATTTCAGTATGAATGATATCAACATAGTCACCGCCAACTTCACTTGCTGTTGCAGCAAATGAGTGTGCTTCCAGCTGGTCCCACTTTATAGAAGAGGGAGGCAGGAGACTGAGCTGAATATCCCGTGCAAAATCTAGCTCTTTTTGAACATCAGACTTTTCAAGAAGCTCAATCAGTAGAATGAAGAGAATTCCAAGGAAGGCGACCGGAAGCAGAAGCGGTTGAATCGGGAAGATATAGAAGCCGAGAAAGCTCAACAGAAAATGGAGAACGAAACTGACTACGGATATACCAAAAACCAATCTTCTTACGGGATTGAGCCGTTTTGTGAGCGCAGAAAGTAGACTCAGAAATTTCTGCATAAATGGAATTTTCTGAGGCGGGATATCTGGATTGTTTTCCCTTAGCGCATCAAAATAGAGCGATTTGAGCCGCTCCGAGTCGGATTGAAACTCTTTGCCAAGCTGCCGGGAGTTCATACCGCTTACGTACTCTTTATAGAAGGTCTTGGTGTCGTACTTGGATTGAGTTTCGTTTTTTAATCCCATCAAGCTGTTATGTTAAATCTATTTATTTACTTTACGGAAAATTGCCGGAAAAGTTATCAGAATATCTAAACAGGGAATTCATCTGATGTTCGGTATACAGTAGCCTTCATAAGTGCGACAAGGTTATTATCCTGGTCCAGAACTTTAACTTCAAACAGACCGGTTTTGTGCGTCAAATTCAGGCAGTTTGATTCAGCCGTAATTTTATTTCCAGTTACTGTTTTCCTGGTAAATGAGATAGAGTTTTCAATTGCGAGTGAAACCCTGCCGTAGGTTGCTGCAGAGAAAGCCAGCGCACTGTCGGCCAGTGAAAAAGCGATACCTCCGTGAGTTACCGAAAATCCATTCAACATTTCCTGCTTGATGGGGCAGGAAATTTTGCAGTATCCTTCATTCACTTCCAGTATTTCAACACCCATCCACCGGCTGAACTCGTCTTTCTCCATCATGTGGGCAACAATCTTTTCAGCACGGGTTCGATCAAATGTTTCCATAAAATGTCTCTTCATTCTTATATTTTCGCTTCAATAGTGGGTTTGGCCTGTAACGGTCCTCACGGTATTCAACCTGCAGGGTGTTCATCCAGTGGTACACCGTTTCAATTCCGATCTCATCCGCCCATTTCAATAATCCCCTGGGATAATTTACACCGTTGGTCATCGCAAGATCTACATCCTCGACAGAAGCCACATTCATAAAAACCGCATCGGCAGCTTCGTTGATGAGCATAGCCAGAATCCGGTTCAGAACATTTTCTCCAAGCTTTCTGTCTTTATTGGGTTCAGATTTTTGAGCGTCTTCCCGATAGTCGTAAAAACCAACTCCTGTTTTTCTTCCCAGTCGTCCTGCTTCTACTAACCGTTTTTGGGCAAAAGAGGGCTTGAATCGAGGATCGTAGTAAAACTCCTTGAATACAGACTCTGTTACTTTATAGTTAACATCGTGACCAATCAGATCCATCAGTTCAAACGGACCCATTTTAAAACCGCCAAGCTCTTTCATGGCCCAATCGATGGTAGCATGATCGGCAACTCCCTCTTCATAAATTCGAAGGGCTTCTCCATAAAAGGGGCGGGCCACCCGATTGACAATAAATCCAGGAGTATCTTTGGCCTGAACCGTTGTTTTGCCCCACGCGTCGATAAGGCTGCGTGCAGATTTTGTTGATTCGGGTGATGTGGAAATTCCGGGAATAATCTCAACCAGTTTCATCAGCGGAGCAGGGTTGAAAAAATGGATTCCTAAAAATCGCTCAGGATGGTTCAATGAAGATGAGATAGAAGCAATAGACAGGGAAGAGGTGTTTGAGGCAAGAATGGCATTTTCATCAACCAGCTTCTCAATTTTTTGGAATGTTCCCTGCTTGATGTCGAGGTTTTCGACAATGGCTTCAATGACTAAATTAGAGCCTTCAATTGAATCGAGGTTATTCGTAAATGTGATTCGGCTCAGTATTCCATCCACTTCATCCTGCGTCATACGCTCTTTTTCAACTTGTCGGTTCAGGATTTTGACGAGCCCTTCTTCTGACTGCTTGAGCTGTTCGGTACTGATATCAAAAAGGTAAACGTGATGCCCAAAAGTGGAGGCAATTTGTGCAATACCGGTTCCCATGGTTCCAGCTCCGATAACAGCTACGGTAGAATGTTTGTCTAAATTCATGAATTGATTTATCTGGTTACTATACTCTGAATTTTGAATCAAAAATAAGCAATCAGCCATCAAAACCAAGCGTTGTAGATTTAATGGATATATGATATCATAATGATATCAATTTAACCGGAGGAAATATGCCCGACGTACTAATTAGAAACATTGACGAGAAAACACTAGAAAGCTTAAAGAAGAGAGCTGCTGAGAATAAAAGGTCGCTTCAGGCAGAGTTGAAGATGATTTTGGAAGCTTATGGAAAGGCTGATATAAAAGAAACAAGAAGCAGAGTAAAGGAAGTTTTGGAAGAGTATCGTGCGGAGGGGAAGCAGTTTTCTGATAGCGTTGATGATATTCGTGAGCTAAGGAACCGATGAAAACCGTAGTATTGGACGCCTCAATTGCGGCAAAATGGATTTTTCTTGAATCCGGATCTGAAGAAGCTGAGAAGGTATTGAATGATCAGGATCACTTCACGGTTCCGGATTTGTTCTATCTGGAAATGGATGCAATAATTGGGAAAAAATACAGAAAGAAAGAATTAAGCGGTGAAGAAGTACATCAAAAGAGAGAATTTGTCAGAGAACTATCTGTAGATGTGGTGTATCTCCATATTTTATCAGATCTTGCTTTCGATATTTCGATCTCACTGCCGGTTACAATTTACGATGCTTTATATCTTGCCTTAGCAGTTGAAAAGAAAACTGAAATGTGGACTGCAGATGATCGTTTAGTAAGAGGTTTGAAAACCACAATTTTTTCAGATTATGTTATAAACCCACTAAAATAACTCGATTATAATAATTGATCACTGCAGGAATCTACTTCCCCTTATACTCCGGTTTTCTCTTCTCCAAAAAAGCTTCAACTCCCTCTTTGTAATCTTCTGTGTTACCGGCTTCGGTTTGGAGATTGGCCTCCAGCTCCAGCTGCTGATCGAGATTATTGCTGAATGTTTCATTCATGGCCTGTTTGTAGATGCCAAAACCCATAGTTGGCATTTTGGAAAGTTTTAGAGCGATAGAGTTGATTTCATCTTCAAGATTTTCATCCTCTACAGACTTGTAAATCAATCCCAAATCAACAGCTTGTTTGGCAGATATTTTATCATCCAGCATGTACATCGCATTGGTTCGTGCAAAGCCAACCAATCTAGGCAGGAACCAGGTTCCACCGCTGTCGGGGATCAAGCCAATTTTACTGAATGCCTGCACAAACTGTGCACTTTTTGCCGCAATGACGATATCACACGCAAACGCAATATTTGCACCTGCACCGGCTGCTGTTCCCTGGACTGCACAAACCACCGGCTTTTCCAGTTTTCGAATAGCACGGATGATTGGGTTATATGTTGTTCGAACTGTGTCGGCCAATTCATAGTTTGAGTCTTTGGCTCTCTCAACCACTTCCGTCAGGTCTTGTCCTGCACAGAATGCTTTACCGTTCGCTTTCAGGATTACACATCTTACATCCTCCGATTCTGCTTTTTGCAGAGCTTCTTGAAGTTCCAGCGCCATCGGTTCGGTGAAGCTGTTATACTTCTCAGGGCGGTTCAGGGTTATTGTAAGAATTCCTTGATCGAGTGATGTTAAAATGTATCCCATATAATCTGGAGTGGTTTGTGTATTGTTAAAATCGGTTCAAGCAGTAGAAGGGGTATAAATTACCAGTTATAAAACGGTAGTGATCTTCGTTGCTGATTTGTTGGCTCAGCCATGAAAAACTGCTGGCTGACTTGCCGGTTATACTCAGAAACAGTAAAAGGCGTGAAGGTGTGAGTACTTTCCAGATCGTTTTTATTTGCTATAAAAGATCTGCTTAACACGAGAGAAAATTTAGTGATTTTATTATCAAAAACTGGAAGTAGTTGCCGGTTGGTTCTATCGGCAGTTGAAAGAGGGGAAAACTTAAATTGCGGTGATGAATCCAAAAACATCTCAGGTGTCAGCATTGTGGAACTCTGAATGGAGGTATCTTCAGGTGCATTTATCAAGCTTTTGAGCTGTCCAAAAGCAGTACCGATAGCAAGAAATAGAGTAAAAACGATTGTAAGGCTTAAAGTTCTCATGATCAGATGCATTTAAAGTGTTCAAATGGCTGATGGCACTCATTGCAGTAGTACTGCGATTTACATGCTGTAGATCCAAATTCACTCTGCAGTTTGGTATCCATTGAGTCGCAGTAGGGGCAAGGTACTATTTTTTGTGAACTTTTTAACGAGGTGAGGAAGTCTGAATCATCACCGGTTTTTTCGGGCGGTGCAATACCGTACTCTTTGAGCTTCTTTTTGGCGTGCTCGGTCATCCAGTCTGTGGTCCAGCTCTCTTTGAAATCTGTAACTACTTTAAATGACTCAATACCTTTCTCAGTCAATTTTTCATGTATCGCATTCTCTATAGCATTCATTGCCGGGCAGCCGGAGTAGGTTGGGGTAATTTTTACAATAATCTGACCTGCATCAAACTCTACATTACGTACAATACCCATTTCAACCACATTGAGTACAGGTATTTCCGGATCGATCACCTCTTCGAGGTACGACCAGATCTCTTCTTTCGATATGGCTTGATCTGTTTTCAATGTCTTGGTATTAAGTATTGAGTATTAGGTAGTGATTCATGTTGGAAATTTTGTAAGGGCTTTCTCGATTTAGGTTCCTATAGATGAAACCTTAATATAAATGAGATAAATATGCATAATTTTAAAGAGCTTCACGTTTGGCAAAGATCAGTTGAATTGGCAACTGAAATTTATCAGCTAACTACTACCTATCCTAAAAATGAGATATATGGCCTCACATCACAGATCCGCAGATGTTCAGTTTCAATAAGTTCAAATATCGCCGAAGGTGCCGGCAGATCGGGTAAAAAAGAATTCAGACATTTTTTGAATATTGCTTATGGATTATCCTTTGAACTAGAAACTCAGCTCATCATATCAAATAATCTAGGCTATTGTGATCAAGCAAAGTTTGAAATTCTCAATGAAAAAATTGTAGAAATTCAAAAGATGCTCTACAAACTCATAAAAAGTATCAAGTAAAAAATTGGAACCTGATACTTAATACCCAATACTTACTACTCAGTATCTACTTCCACTCCGCATCCGGGTAGGATCGCCTCAAAAACTGCATTTCGGCTAATAGTCTTCCAAGATGTTCGGTGTGTCGTCCCTGCCGTGATCCTGAGAACATGTACTGCTCCATATCCGGCACGTTTATAGTCGCCTCTTCTAAAGTTTCAACGACCAGCTTCTCCCAATCTTTTCTGAAATCGGTGGTATCAACAAAAAGATTTTTTTCAATGGCCACCTGATCAGCCTCATCCAGGTCAAACATTTCACCTGAGTACATCCAGATTTCGTCGAAAGCTTCCTGAATTTTTTGATGACTCTCTTCTGTACCATCTCCCAGCCTCAGCACCCACTCACGGCTGTGGCGCAGATGGTATTTTATTTCTTTAAAGTGTTTTTGAAGCATTCCATTGAACTGTTCATCCTCAACGGTTTCAATCAACTTTTGATAGAGGAAATAGCTAAAGGCGCTGAATAAAAATATTCGGGCTATGGTAAATGCAAAATCTCCTCTTGGAAGCTCACAAAGTGCAATATTTTTAAAATCGATGTCATCACGAAAGTAGGCGTAATGATCTTCATCCTCTTTGCCTTCCAGTTCCGCTGCATAGGAATATAGAGCGGATGCATGTCCTATCATATCAAGAGCGATATTGGCCAGTGCAAGATCTTCTTCCAGTTCGGGTCCGTGACCGGCCCACTCAGAAATTCGGTGACCTAAAATCAGTCGATCATCTGCCAGACGAAGAAGCGTTTCTACCAGTGCTTCCTGTTGGGTTTTCGGTATTGTGTCGAATGTACTCATATTTTTCAGGTATCAGGTATCAGGTA
>LKNA01000053.1 GCA_001564065.1 Chitinophagaceae bacterium T5-Br10_B2g13 | reverse complement strand
CTCCCCAAATTATATCATCCTGATTTTTAATTACAGTAACAGAGAGATCAAAAGAAGCTTCAGCCAGCGGTGAATAATCTAATTCTGCTGACGCCAATCCTTCCAGTTGGAAACTAGGGCTCCACTGTACACTTAAGTACATGCCTACATCCACGGCAGCGCTCCCATCAAATATCTGGCCATCTACATCCAATACCAGCCAGCTGTCTGTTATCATGAGTATTGCAGATCCTTCAATGGCATACGTGCCGGCTTCACCAACAATACCCACTCCTGCATACGCAATGATTGCGAAATCACCGCTTCCGCCCTCTTTTTCCCATGGCGGTGAAGCGTCGGACGGAATGGAGTGATCGGCTACCTGTAGAACCGTATCGTAATGTTTAGCTTTTGGATTGTAGAAAAAGCCAGCACCAAAAGAGGTCATGGTTAGTGCCCCGGGAAAGATTGGCACCGTAACATTGGCTTTGACAAAAATTCCAAAGCTGAATTCACCTCCAATATTACCCATAGCACCCATCGCGGCCAAGCCAATAGCATCTCCCTCAGGCGGAGTGAACTCTGCCGAACCGGCAACCATCAACTCAAATTCGCTGCCTACGGATTGATACTCCAGAGAGGCCGTAATTTTAGCCATATCACTCAATTCAGCATGAAAGTTTCTCACACTGAAAAAGACATCAGAACCCTGACGGTAGTACAGAACCTCTTCCACACTTCCGCTGAAGCCGGGAATCGTCATACTTCCGCCAAATGATAAGTATTCACTCACGTTCATACTTACCTCTTCAATGTTTGGATCTTCTTCTGTAGAACCTGAAGCTTCCTGCTCTATGGTGATTGTACCGCCATCAGGCAGGTATTCGAATGACGTTACACTTATAGCAACCGGGCCAATATCCAGGTCTGATTCACTGAATGTGCCTAAATCAAATGAACCTGCAGCATCTATTTCCATACCGTCAAATGCAATGGAACCGGATACACCAGCAAGTCTTAACTCTGCACCTACATTCATTTGCAGAACAAAGGATTCCTGTGTTTCTGCCTGTACACCATCTACACTGAATGTGAACATCTCATTTTCGAACTCAAACGACGGGCTGTTGGTAATTCTCCACTCCAAACTCCCTCCATATGCATAGCGGATTCCCCAGTTTTCCCGGTTACCGGCCTGTCCGAATTCAATCGTTTCTCCGCCGGCTTCCACACTGGCCATGGCATAGAAACCAAAGTCCAGCTCTTCGAGACTGTTCAATTCAAAACCGGCATCGTCTAAAGAAACAGTCGCAAAACCGGGTATCTCTTTTGATACACCTGAGAAATTTATATCAGGCTGCTGTACAGTTACTTGTCCTAACTGGTTCACGGTAAACCCGACTGTAGAACTGGTTTCAACCGGCTCAGGCAGCTCTAAATCTGCGAGAGCTGTCAAAGTAGCTACATTATTATCTACACCTATTTCAAGAGTGGTAAGAATCAGGTTATCTCCGAGCAGATTTACCGGGCCATCCGCTATCAGGTTTACTCCACCCTCTCCCACGGAAAATGTACCGTCTGTACCAATTCTTAAATCATCAACTTCAAAAGTACGATTCAAAAAGTCCATCGATCCATCGAGTGCCGCAATCAAATGCATATCGTCGGTAATTTCTATGCCGAGGGAAGAGATGGTAAGAATATCTTGCTGCCCGAAAAGAGTAAGCGTCTGATCGGAAAATGCATCGGTATCTACTTCCTCCAAACTAACTCCGTTTGTACCCACACTCAGGCCTGTAATACCAATTTCAGTCTCATCTCCCAAAATTTCCGGAATGATAAGCCGGCTGTCTATAATTAATGCAAAGTGCTCGTCGTCCTGTTCAAAATCAACCTGTTCAAGAATGAGTTCAGCCATTCCTACCGGGAGTCTCTGCGGCACAAGGTGTGCTGTATCAACAGAAAATTCCCAATCCGAATCCTGATAGCCGGCGGCCAGATGAACAATCGCAGAATCACCGTCGTCATTTCTAAACAGATTACTCTTCAGATCTCCTGAAAATCTGTAAAAACGATCAGAACCAAAGCCAAATTCAGCTCCCCGAATCGTAATCTCAAAATTATCATCAGCAAATGACCTGTGCGTAATCTCTGAATCTATATCAGAATCGTAAGTTTCGCTATACTCACCCAGCTCTACGGTAACATCTTCAAATCCATCCGGAGTTAGCAAAAGGTCCTGCACCAACATCGCCAGTTCAGACAACTCTCCCGGCAGATCAACTTTTACATCTGCAAAGAGTTGATGCATTCCACTTTCGCTTCTGAATTCCAGTTTCTCTATTCCCACCGGCATGGAAGTATCTTCCTGCAGGCTGAGCGGCGTACCGGATAGATCTGCCACAATCGCACCGCTTGTTACTTCCAGTGCTGAATTTACAACCACATCCTCAAATTCAACGGCTACCGTGTAGGGTTCATCCGCTTCATTTGTAAATGACTGAATAACCAGATCGATCGGGTCAGTCGTAAAAATACTGAGTCCCCCCTCCACGTTTTCACTTTGAACAAGATTTTGTCCCTGCTCATCACGCAGTACAATATAGGCTATATCTTTATTGGGTAATCCAAGTGTATCCGGCAGGGTAACGGCCCCGGACAGATTATCCGGGTGAAATCCATCACTGTCGAACCACGCCAGGCGCACCGGTTCTTCACCCTGTTCTTCCTGATGCAGAAAATCCGCTCTTCCTTCTGTTATCATCGGTGTAGGTGAAAACATAAACCTGGTATCTACAAAATCGACGCTAATCGCATCAAATTGCTCATCACCAAAGTAGAGGGCTGAACTTGCTTGGCCGTTAACAAAGAGTCCGTCGTAAGAGAGCTCAATATTTTCAGGTATCGTCATCCGAACACCATTCGAGAACTCCGGGTCTAAGCTTGGATTGTTTATACCCCATGTTCTGGGACCAAAACCTACATCAAGCGCAAATGAATTACTGAACTCAACACTCCCATCCGTCAGTTCAAAAGTGGAGAGGCTAAGAGTAAGATTGTTGAAAGTAGCATCGATGGATGTGTCATCATCAAAATATAGACCCCCACCGGCATCCATTACCAAACCGTCGGAATTGAGAGTTGCAGAACTGACGTAAAAATTGAAGATTGAGTCGTCGTTGGGGTAGTTCCACGGAAATTCAGAATCGATGGTTACACTGCCATCCAAAATACCGCCATTTATCAGATCGTACTTTAAAAACCCGCTGGTCTCTACAAGGTCTCCGTCTGTATTCTCAATCGATACAGTTACTCCACCCTCGATCGTAGCTATCTGCTCATCCTCTTCGTGTGAAAATATCAGCATAGATTCGCCAAACTGAAGGGAAAGAGCGCCTAGATCAATTTCGCCACAAGGTTCAAAATCTGAGAGTTGACCGGAAAAGTATCCATCTCTCGTAACGTTTAGCTGTACATCTGTAGGAGTACAGGAGTCATCACTGCCTGCAAAGAAATCCGGTAACACAAATTCTCCATCCAGATCTATTGAAAAGCCCTGGCTATCATCCTGCTCAAAGAGTGAACCGCCAATTTCACTGAGATTTATTCCTGCACCGGATCCCAGCGGTAGAAAAAGTGGCACATCATCAAAATCGAGCGGCAATATATCACCATTAAATAGTCCTTCACTGAAGTTTGCATCCTGAACGGTAAGATTGAGCTGCGCCAACGAAGGTACAGACTCCTCAAAACCGGGCATTGAGAAATTGAAATCAATATCAGGCATTAAATCCAGCAGAGCGCCTGCAGAAAGATTATTCACGTCTATCGTATCGCGATCCATTCTCAACGCAAGTGGTTCAAGCTTAAAAGCACCAAACTCTACAGACGGAAGGCTCAAGCCCGGCACACTCCCCTCATGGATATCCTGTTCCGGCAGAACAAAGCCAAGGCCTTTTCGAATCTCTACATTTTTAAGAGGAAATGGAATCTGGCTGCCATTAATATCAAAATTCAGATTGAAGTCGACTTCTGCGCTGTAATCAAACCCAGTTTGTTCGCTGTACGACAGGTTAAGAGCATCAATTGAAGGTATTTCTATATCCAAAAAGCCAAAATCAAATGCACGACCTTCAAAAGGATCTCCCAAGGAAAAATCTTTTACACTAACTCCAAATTGATCGTATGTAAAGTTTACATCAGAAGCGGCAAGCGTATTACCGTCAAAATCTAAAATCTCAAATCCACCTTTGATATCCAGATCAAATTGTGAAGCCTGAATATTCTGAGGGTTCCAGTCAAAGTGCCCTGATAGCGAATCACCTTTCAGTACTACTCTGCTTCCGGGTCCATCCAGGGGAACTTCCAGATTTAAGTCGGGCAGAACTACTCCCCCTCTAATAAAACCATCCGATTGTGCGTAAAGCGTAACATCCTGGCTGTCTCCCAATACTTGATCAAAAAGCCGAAGTGATCCTGAAAGGAAAAGAGCCTCAACCTCCTGCCCTTCTTCATTTACTCCATTCGTATAAGTGATTTCCTGTAGCTCAAACGGTAAGTTTGGCCGGTTACCTAAATTACTTCCTTCCGCCACATCAGCATGGACAGATCCGCTTACATAGGTTCCGTTAGCGGGATTAATCACCAGCTGTGATAGTTGCACGGATACTGCCGGTACAACTGGCTCGTCCCCTCTTTGAAGAACGGGCAGAGTCAGCATCAGCTCCTCATCTTCGAGTGTATCGATTTGAAATGTACCGTTATCGAGACGATCAGTAGTAATTAACAGATCCCCCGTTTCCTCATCGCGAATCTGTAGATATGCCACATCAACGTGAGGAAGCGGAATTCGATCGGGCAAAAATTCACTTGTAAAGAATGAGAGACTTGGGAAAAATCCATTTTCATCAGCATAAGCTACGCGTTGTTGATTCCAATTGAAATCAACCTGTCCCTGCCTTACACCAAACGGACTCAATCCAAAGGCGAAATCATCACTATACTCAATTTCCAGATCACCGATATCCAGTCCGTCTATATTGATAGAAGCAGACCCTGTTCCGGTTGATCGCACACCGAGCGAATCGATCTGCACTGTTCCGGCAGTACTCATCAATAATCCGGGGGTAATTGCTGTAACACTATCTGTTGTTGATGATTCAAACTGAAGGCTATTGGTATCAAGATCTACACCTGCGGCCAAATTAAACGATTCGTCAAAAATGATACGCCCACCCAATATTTCATAGGTATCCCAGTCAATCAATAATCCATCAAAAGTGGTTCCTATCGAAGATTCTCCAAGATTCAGAGACTGTCGGCCATATATCATCAATCCGGCGTTGGATATTGATGCTTCATCAATAGTGAATACAAGTACAGGGTCCTCTCTTGGAATTCCCCACTCAAAAGGCCCGTCAATTTCAAAGCTAATATCTGAAAACAGTCCTGTACGAAGATCAAGAGTAAAGGTCCCCGTTGCAGTTTGGTCTTCACCGACATTTAACGTTGCAGCTCCGCTTAAAGCAACTTCCTGTCCGTCTTGTTCGCTATAGTTGAACTGAAGAGAAGCATTATCAATATCTGCCGTATACGGACCAATCTGGAGCGGACAATCCGGATCCTGTATGGATACATCTCCGTTCAAACCTTCATCCAGGCTTACCGATAAATCATTCAATTCTATCTGAGATGCATCACTGCATGCAAACGGTTCATCTACATTAAGGTCAGCATCAAAGTTGATATCACTTCTTACGCTAAACTGATCGTCTGAACGTTTCATCACGGCATCACCGCCGATGTTGTGAATATCCAGGCTGAAACCCGGCCCGATATCCCAGCTGCAGGATGCTATATCATCAGCGTTGAATGAACCCATCACGGCCAATTCTCCATCACCGTCTGATGCGATTGAAGCATTTTCAACCATGAGTGAAGTGGCAGACAGACAACCGGGTAGATCTGCAGAAAATGGCAACTCCATCCCGGCATCAAAATTAAAACTCCATGGCCCAACACCTTCTCCATTCCAGTCGAACCAGGGAAAAGTAAATGCATCAAGTTCGAATCTCTCAAGCAGAAGATTAAAATTCCCCAGTTCGAAAGAGTTATTAACCGGTAATTCGCTGCTCTGGAATAATGCTTCCGGAAATGTGATCCCACTATTTGAAATCTCCACACCGTCAAGCTGAGGCAGTGCAAGGTTTGGATTTGTAGGAAATGAGAGCTGAGAATCAAATCGTACATTAAAGTCTAAGCCGGCACCATCTTCACTTACTTGAAGTTGATCCAGTTCAATATTTTTCACAGTAGCGTGAAGGAATCCCAAATCGATTTTTGGTCTAGGCATACTGCAGGTAGGAGTAAACTGTCCGGAACTTAATCCATCAGCCGAGGAGTATTCAATCACTGTTGATCCGCCACAATATCGATCTTCCGTCATCAGCAGATCAACGCTGCTGTTCATTACTACATTAAAATCAAAATCATCACTATCCAGTGCTCCGGTTATTTGTCCGTTCACCTCCTCAATATTCAGCATAAGGCGGTCGGACTGATCAACCATAGGTATGGATTTATTGACCGTACAATTTAAATTCACTCTGAAATCACCGTTCAGAAGAGAGAATTCCGGTACTTCACAGATTTCCTCGCCCAAAAAGCTCGCCTCAGTTTTCGCCCGGATTTGTCCTTCGGGGTACTGTACCGAAATTTGATTCACTTTTACTGCAAGTGGCCCCTGTCCAATTTCCATTAGAGGCGACCCACTTACCGTTGCTCTCCCTCTTAATCCGGAACGGCTTAGATTCATCTCACCGCCTGCGTACATGTCAGAACCATCCGGAGTTGTAATATTCAAATCTGCAGTTAAACCCTGCGCAAAATTCCATGATACCGAGGGTATAGATACATAATCAGAAAGTGTAAGGGTCAAATCTTCCATGCCTCTAGCCCTTGCAGTAACATTACCGCCCATCAAAATGGGTGTTTCCAGTGAAGCCGATTTCTGAATTTCCACCCTGTCAAGTTCAGCCTGGAGCGTGACCGGGTTGATGGTTAAAAATTCAAGATTCAAATCTGCAAAACCACTGATGATATAAGAATTTGCAGTCTCTTCAACCTCCAGCCTCTGAAAGTTATTCAATGCTGCAAAACCCGGTACAAGATTAATCTCAACCAGTTCATCCAACTTTGCAATTACTTCATCACTTACACTCTTATCCCGATACGTAAACGTATAGATCTCACTTTCGCCATCGTTCTGAAGCGGAATCTGTCCATTGGCATCCCTTGCTGTTACCTGCCAGGCATAAGTTGCCCCCTCTTCCAGCGGCAAGTACTGCAGAGTGTATGGAAGTGTGGTTTGTCCTGTAAGCGTTTCAAAAGCATGTTCCCTGTTACTGTTGATCGCCTGGAGCGGTGTTTGCCCTCTAAAAACTTCTACAAGAAGGAACTCATACTCAAAAAGACCGCCTATTGAACTGGCAACAGGTGTCCAGGAAAATGTCGGAGTTTCTAACGTCAGATTAGCCCCGTCGGGAACGGAAACCAAGATTGGCGGAGGAGGGTATCGTACCGTAAAAATTGATGTTCCCGGCATGGTGTTGATTCCCGATTGCTGAACGTTAGGTCGGGCCGTTATCTCTATCGAGTAGTTACCTTCTGGAATAGATCCCGACTGCACAACCTGATTCCTTAATTCTCCATCAATTTGATTAAGTACGTCCTGGGGAGTAACGGGAAAGTCCACCTCTTCAAAAAAATTCGTAAAAACATAGCTACCGGGTGTAAAAGCTCTTGGGAGAGATTCAAACTCTATAACCGTACGATTATTTCGGGTCAGAGTAAACTCAAATACAAAGTCTACCGGCTGACTGCTGAAGCTGGAGTAGTTGAAGATGACCTGATATTGACCGGTTTTGAAATTGGTCTCAATATTGTCGGCAAGAGGAGATGACAGTACCGGTGGTATACCCACAATATTAACCTGTGTGGAACTCTGCGCATAAGAGTGAACTGAGAAAAATCCAATGCATACAGCAACCAGTAGAGATAGTTTAAAAAACTTCTGAATTCCCATCTTAAAGTAATCAATTGTAGCGTTTATACTCATCTTCAAATCTGTAGATTAAAATCTTCTTTGATACCTGAAGCTCCCTTCGAGCTCAGTAAACTCTCTTCCCATTCCGGTTAATACGCTATTGCTTCTTGTTCTCAGCGTTAAGGTAAAGGAGTCTTTATCCGTCAAATTATAGGAAGAGTTCAGGCTGCCGGTAATCTGTTGTAAGTCTGTTTCGTTCACAACGCCCCCCGGACTCTCTCTTTCACTCATATTGCGATTGATTCCGGCATTGGCGCTGACGTTAAGCCGGCGATTGAAAAAAGCGTAGCTGCTGCCCAGATTAAAACCAAGGTTTTGAATCTCAATTCCATCAGAGCTGTTTGTCATATAATTCACAGAAGAGTTAATTGTAACTCCTGCAGGAAGAGTAATTGCATAATTTAACCCGGTTGTAATCGACTCAGAACTGTAATTTGACGCCCCTGCTCCGCCCTGATTATCAAACTTGCTTTCAATGCTCATATACCCTCCTGTTAAAGAGATATTGTGCGTAAAGTCTTCTCCGCGGAGTGTAACACTTGGCTGAAGCATCAAATTGTGTGATATCTGCGACTGACTTCCGCCTGTAGTCTGTCCATCTATCTCTTCTGCTGATATGTTATTGAGCATCAATCCATATGTAGTACTCAGAGTCAAAACTTCCGAAAAGATGTACTGTACATTCGAATTTATATTGGTATTGGTTTGAGTCTGTACTCTGTTGCCCAGTAGATTATCCCTGCCCAGAGAAATATTTGAACTGATGTTCAGTCTGTTATTCATGAGCCGCAGTGTAGGGTTGATTCTTATTCTCTCCTGGTCATCCCGCACATTTCCACGTCCTAATGATTCAAAACCCGGCTGAATGCGCTCATAGCCCAAACCAAGATTAAACAGATCCAGATTGAGCTGAGCATCTGCTATACCGGCGTAGTTGATCCTGCTGCTGGTTCTCGGGGTAAATATAGTTGTGAAAAAGGCAGGTATATCAACCTCATCCATCGAAACGACCGAACTGTTTAGATCACGAGTGTAAAGAGAGGCCGTCACTTCACTGCCAATTGTAAAACGCCCGTCAAACAGCTGAACCTGAAAGTCGGGTGTAAGCGTAAGATTCTCTCTTGGAGCTATCTCTATGTTGGTACCGGTTATGGATTCCCGTTCATCCCTGGCGTAAAATGTACTCAGATGAAAATATGTGGAAGAGGTTCTGCCGTAACCAATTTTTGCGGCTCCCGCCCACTGTTCAAAAGCCGGTCTTCTAAAACCGGACTCCAAACTGGGTCTGACTGCTCTTTTTGAACGCCCGCCTGTTAATTCCACCAAAAAGTCACCCGGAGTTGCTCTGATGTATCCACCGCGAATCGTTGCGCCGCTTAATCCATATTCAGAGAAGCGGGCATTTACATCACCGGCCTGAACGTTCAGCCATCTCCAGTTGGCATTAAAACTGATGTTGTTCATGTTTTGACGAAACTGGGAATCATCCGTGGAGTAGTTCAGATTAATTCCTGAACTGAAACCAAAAAGATTGAAATTCATATTGGCGTTCGTCTGTATCATTCCCGGGGCACGTCGATTTTCGATCCCGTCTACAGCATAAGCGCTGGCGGTAACACCGATAGACCCACCCGCTGTTACTCTGTCAATATCAGAATCTTCAAGAAATTGACTAAACTGGCCGGCAGCGTCCTGAACGCTGCTGAGCGAGAATAGCAGAAACAATAAACCGATTAATAGTTTTTGAGGCACTTCCCGTAGATTTTTATTGCTATTTATTAAGTAAGCGTAAGCTCCGGGAAAAAACTTTCATTTATTTTTCAGGACTTTTTCTCTATCAATTTAAAAGAGGCCGCATTTTGATATGGATAGGGAAGAAGCGAATATGAATCCGAAATCTTTCTTAACGGAAAACAGTCGAACTTTTTTGATTTGAACCTGTACAATACCGTATTATCAACTCTCATTTTTCGACATAAAATTTCAGAAGTACACCATCATGACCGATTCTCAGATTTTTAGCCACATTGCATCCGCTCACAACTTTTCATCAAAACAGGTGAAAACCGTTGCCGATTTTATTGATGATGGAGCTACCATCCCATTTCTGGCCCGCTATCGGCAGGAGGCTACCGGCGGACTGGATGAAGAGCAGCTCCGAACTGTGCGCGATGCCATTGATTTTCACCGCACGCTGGAGGATCGGAAAAAGACCATACTGAAAGCGATTGATGAACAGGACAAACTCACCGATGAGTTAAAAGAGAAGATCGTAGCTTGTAAGGATTTGAAAACGCTCGAGGACCTCTACCTTCCATATAAACGGAAGAAGAAAACGCGCGGCGATATGGCCAAGGAGAAAGGTCTGGAACCGCTGGCCAGACTTATCTGGGAGCAGGAGATCACCGAGGGCGATCCGCTTAAGTACGCCAAAGAGTATGTCAGCGAGGAGTATGAACTTCCCGATGCCGAAACCGCACTCAAAACCTCTCTCGATATTGTTGCGGAATGGATTAATGAATCGGTAGAGGTTCGGGATGAACTGCGAACCATTATCCGAAAGCACGGAATTATCAAATCGGAGAAAAATCCGGTGGTTGACGGACGAACCAATTTTGAGGATTACTACGACTATCAAAACCGGGTTCAATATTTGAAACCGCACCAGATTCTGGCGCTCAATCGTGGAGAGCGGGAAAACGTGCTATTTGTGAATCTGGAGCTGAACGACAGCCGTACACTCGATAATATAGACGATGTGGTGATCAGTAACGATCTCTCCATTTTTACTCCATACTTACAGGATGCCGTTGAAGACTCCTACAAACGGCTTCTGATGCCGTCACTTGAACGAGAGCTTCGTAATGAGTTGACCGATCAGGCCGACGAACACGCCATCCAGACCTTCGCAACCAACCTGAAAAATCTACTGCTGCAGCCGCCCCTGAAAAACCAGGTGGTAATGGGGGTAGATCCCGCTTTCCGCACCGGATGCAAAGTGGCAGTGATTGACGAGTTGGGCAAGTACAAGGAAGGAACCACCATCTACCCCACCCCGCCACAGAATAAAGTGGAGCAGGGAGCCAAAGTGGTGAATCAGCTGATCGACAAATATGGCGTGACCCTGATTGCTATCGGAAACGGTACAGCAAGCCGGGAGACAGAGCAGTTTATCGCCGATGTGATTCAGAAACGAAAAGAGTCCAATAAAGATGAAACCCTGAACTACCTGATTATCAGTGAGGCGGGTGCTTCTGTTTACTCGGCTTCTACCGTAGCACGTGAGGAGTTTCCCGAGTTGGATGCACCGCAGAGAGGTAACATATCGATTGCCCGTCGTGCACAGGATCCATTGGCTGAGCTGGTAAAAATTGACCCGAAATCGATTGGAGTTGGGCTGTATCAGCATGACGTGAATCAAACCGAGCTGGCGAAAAAACTGGATGACGTTGTTGAAAGCTGTGTAAACGAGGTGGGCGTGAATCTGAATACGGCCAGTGCTCCGCTCCTGACGCACATTTCCGGCCTGAGCCGTGCCGTTGCCAAGCGAATTGTAGATTTCAGAGAAAAGGAAGGAAAATTCAAGAACCGCGAACAGATTAAGGAGATCTCAGGCGTGGGTGATTTCAGGTTCCAGCAAGCAGCCGGATTTATGCGTATTCCCGACGGTGAGCATCCGCTCGACAACACCGCCATCCACCCGGAAAGCTATGAGGCCACCGAAAAACTTTGCAATCTCTTTGGAATTAACATCGATAAACTCTCTTCCGAACAGAAGAAAATTGAATCAACATTTGCAGGCATCAACAAAAAAGAGGTGGCTGAGCAGGTTGGAATTGGTGTTCCTACGCTTGAACTGATCATCGAAAACCTTCAGAAGCCGGGACGCGACCCGCGTGAATCTCTGCCGAAACCGCTGCTTCGTCAGGATGTAATGAAGATGGAGGATCTCTCCACCGGCATGAAGCTTGAAGGCACCGTCAGAAATGTCGTCGATTTTGGAGCGTTCGTTGATATCGGCGTAAAACAGGACGGTCTTCTACACATCTCCAATATGAGCAAGGGTCGCGAACGCGTGGAAGATCCGCACGATGTGGTTTCTGTGGGTGATATCATCAATGTGGAGATCACAAATATTGATGTGGAAAGAGGCCGAATTGGACTGGCGTTGGTTTAATTCAAAAAACCGCAGAGTTGCTGATCGGCTTACATATTTTTTGAAAATTTCAGGTACAGACGGTTTTCAACACCAAGTCTGTACCTGAATAGATTTACTGCATTCTGGGACGGGCTTCAAATTCACCATTTGTCACAGAAACCTCACGGTTCGGCACTTCCGGGTCAAAGTTCTCCTCACCGGCTGTAAAACTAAACGTTCCCTTTATAACATCGCTGCCCGATTCTGTAATCGTCAATGTTCCGGAGTACTCTCCAAATAGTGTGCTATACTCTACGGAATTGGCAAACCCATCTTCAGTATCGGTGAAAATGGCTGTAAAATCAGAGTCCGGATCGTTTCCGATGCTGTATGTTCCTGTTGAAGGCTGCTCAATTTCACTATCTGAAACGATCATAAACTGCAATGAAAAGGTTTGCGGATCAAAATCGTGGATGGAGATATCCCAGGAATACAAATTGTTCATGTTAAAACCGCTAAAATCAGCCATTCCTGATTTGCTGCCCTCAACATCTCCCGATACGCTAAAGGTTGCATTTCCAAGGCCCAAATCATCATTTCCAACCGATGATTCAGAACAGCCCAGCGACAGTAGCCCGGCAATCCATGTTATTGCTATTAAATATGTTACTCTTCTCATTCTGCAGATCATTTTAATTTAAGATTATATGTATACCAGCAATAGCGCAGAAAAAATCAAAGACTCTCATTTTTCTGCAAATATTTTCTCAATCTGCGATCCGAATGTGGATTCAGACTTTTAAAACACCGCTTCATATCATCGAACTTGCTGTAAAGTTTTCCTGTTTGTTTTAGCGATTCAAACGCCTCTTTTATACATTAGAAGAAACGATCTATCAACAACAATAAAATTGATTATGTCTGCCAATATTCCCGGTAAAGTCCTTAAAACCGTAAAATCCCTGATGGGAAAACAGCCTGCTAAAAAGAAGGCAGACAAATATCACTTCAACCTCTACAACCGCTACCCCATCACCCTTGTTAAGGGTAAAGGCTCAAAGGTCTGGGATGATGAGCGGAACGAATATATCGATGCCCTGGCAGGTATTGCCGTGAACAGTTTAGGACATAGTCACCCACGGATTGTAAAGGCGATTCAAAAGCAGTCGGCCAAACTGATGCACATCTCCAACTTCTACTACAACGAACCGCAGAGTGACCTGGCCGAAAAGCTGGTGAAAGTGTCCGGAATGGATCGTGCATTTTTCTGCAACAGTGGTGCAGAGGCGGTTGAGGGAGCCATAAAACTCGCCAGACGCTACTCCTATCTGAAAGGGAAAACCGGTACTGTTCTCTCGATGGAGCAGGCATTTCACGGACGTACGCTCGCCACTATTACGATGGGTAAAGACAAATATCGCGAAGGGTACGATCCCCTACCCTCCGGGTTTACACGCATTCCGTTTAATGACGTGAAGGCTTTAAAAGAGTCCGTAAATGAGCATATCGTAGCAATTATCCTTGAGCCGATTCAGGGAGAAGGCGGCGTAACACCTGTAACAGAGGAGTTTCTGGAAACAGCACGAGATCTCTGCGACAAGCACGACATTCCTCTCATACTGGATGAAGTACAGACCGGCATTGCACGGACCGGTAAGATGTTTGCATATCAACACTACGGCATTGAACCCGATATTGTGGCTTCCGCCAAGGCGCTGGGCTCCGGTTTCCCGATTGGCGCAGTTATCGCCAAAGAGAAGTTTGCAAAGGCGTTCTCACCCGGAAACCATGGCACTACATACGGTGGGAATCCCCTGGCTTGTGCTGCGGCCCTGGAGACGCTGAAAACCATCGAGGATGAAGAGATCTGCGAAAAAGCGCGTGTACGGGGTGATTACATGATGCAGCGATTGCGTGATCTTTCTCAAAACTGGAACGCCATCAAGGAGGTTCGAGGACTCGGACTGATGATCGGCGTTGAGCTCAATTTCCCGGGACGTGTTGTTGTTGATGAGATGCTGAAACGCGGAGTACTTTCAAACTGCGCATCCGAAGTCGTCATTCGAATTGTCCCTCCCCTTATCATTACCAAAGAAGAGATCGATCGTGTGATTGAAGTGTTGGTGGAGTCGATTAAAGAGGTGGAATAGTGTAGCTTGCGGTATACGGTTTACGATTGACGGTTTCCACAATGCACTCCGCTAATCGAAACTGTTAATATCTCATTTCCCACAATCCAATGCATTTAACCATCCCGAAGTATCGGGGCAGGCATTGGGTACGATGGTTTTATAATGTGAACCTACTTGTTTATGTAAAAGCCACTTTTTTTTTCAAGATTCGGTTCGGGTTAACTTTTCGGCTTTGCAACAGCAAATTCCTTTCTCTTCTAGCATTTTATCTTAGCCGATTAATTGACCCTTTTATTTAACTTTTGACAATTTTATTTAACCAAAACGACATTCCTTTTGCCGAACTGAGTGCATTCAACTATTATGTAACCTATTTAAGCCCTAAGATTGGGGCGGATAAATAGATGTTATACCTAATAAAACATTATGGACTTAATCAGTGCACTTCTTGGGATTATAGTTGGAATTTTAGGAACTTGGATTTCGTACAGAAATAGAGTGTCCCCTCAAAGACAAATACTCTATTCTAAACAATCTGAAGTATATACAAATGTACTACGTAAGGCTGATGAGATATACTATTTTGCCCTCAGATATATAAATGCTACTGTTGAGGATAAAAAAGATGTTCAAGAAGACTTTCAAAGAGACTATTTAGAGTTTACTGTTGAGACTTCACACATTGGTGCTATAGCACCAACGGGAGTTTATCTTGCTTATGGAGACTTTACTGGTTTACTTGGTAGTATCTGCAATACCAATGGTCCCAACTCAGTTAAAGTGACGCAAGAAGACTTAATCAAAACTTACTATCAATTTCTGAATAGTATTAGAAGATCAATGGGAGTTGATTCATTAACTGAAGAATCAATGAGTCTGTACAGGAAACCTACTGATACACGGAATTATCTAGATTTAGATTTTTTTCACGAAGAACTAAAAAATGTTAAATAACCTATATATTTAGGTATAACAAGCATTTCCTGCGGACTTGCAAGCGTTTTTTTCTCGACTTCAATATTGATTGCCACGCCGCAGAAACACCAAACCGTTATAGGGCTAAATTCGTATATTTGAGCAATTAAAAAATTGAGAAGCGCAAATGTTAAAAAAACAGTCATAGTATTTCTTACTCTGGTAAGCCTTTTTATGGTGACTGCCATTTCTTGTAATGTCACCGGGGATGATTGTGGGCCTTTCGATGACAAATTTAAAACCGTTGAGTTCAGCACGGATTTGAAAAATATTTTTATTTCAGAAATTTCAGGTTTAGATGTTCAGTATAACACATTAGAATCAGACACTATTGGATTCGATAGATTCAGCATTACGATGTTTCCAATTAGTGAATATTATTCGTTGAATTCGGAACGGCTTAATTCATTTTCGCTCATACCATCAGCATATGCGTGCTCTCCTCCTATTGCGGTTTCAGAAGAAATGATTACGAATATCGAGATCTTCAGTAATAGAAATTTTAGTTCAGAGTATACTTCTGGCGAAAATTTAGCTGAGTTATTTGAAATTGTGGCTCTATATCGTAATTCGGAATATCAGAGAAGTAATTTAAATGAATTTCTGAATTCTGAACCGAATGTACCAGATGAAATTTTTCTGATGTTAAAATCTGCGCCAGAAACAACCGAGTCTATCAATTCACGGTTAAATATTCTCAGAACGGAATAGATATGAACTCTTATGAGTTTGCAACAGAGACCGTTGTGATCACACAACTAAGGATTACTCTATAACCGGCAATTACTCTTACTATAATCCCGGAATATCCAGTTAGCAGATTTAGATTTTACCCAATCTATCACATTGCATAACAGTAGCTTACCGTAAAATACTAGCGTTTCTCTTTATTTTTATATTTTACCGCGTATTGTAAAGGAATTTTTCTAAATCAGAAATGGCTATTTCCATGAAATGGATTAAGGATAACATTAAATACCTGAATGAAATAGAACCGGATGTAACCAAGCCGAAAGAGGAAGAACAGAAAGCGATTGATTTAATTAATAACTACCGTCCAATAGGCAATCAGTGTATATATGCATTGAGCTATTTTAATGAAAAAATTCTCTATCTGTCAGAGTCCTTTAAGTCAATTTTTGGCTATAAACCCGAATCCGTTAAAAAGGTGGACTTTTTCTACGATCTGATTCATCCCGACGATGTGCAGCGTGTAAAGGATATTACCGTGCATGCACTAAAGGCAGGCGCAGGTCGATACAACTTAAAGCCAAATCAAGTCTTTCATATCATCTATAGAATGAGAAGAAAAGACGGTACTTACCGAAAAATTCAACGGCAAACCGGTGTTTTAACCCGGGACAGCGACCGCAATCTGCTCACTTCATTTGGAATATTCACTGATGTAACCCATTTAAACAGATCGGAAGAGATTCAAAGTTTTATGACGGGACCAAAAATTAAGGGATATCATTTTTTAGATCCTAACGCAACACCAAAAGTATCCTTTACAAAGAGAGAACAGGAAGTGATAGATCTGCTGGCAAACGGATTAAGTAGTGACGAAATAGGTGCTAAACTATTTATCTCCGAAAAAACCGTTTACACACACCGGCAAAATATTTTAAAAAAGGCCGGGGTTAAAAATACTCCTGAACTAATGAGCTACATGTTTAAAAACGGATATTAAACATCAAGCAAAAATATCATTCGCATATTCGGCGATCAACTGATTGAATCTCTCCTTAGCCTCCATTTGGGGAGTATGACCGGAATCCTTAATAATCTGAACACCTCCCCTCCACAATTGATCACCGTCTAAAACTTTATCCATATACGTACGGTTGATGAGCTGGTCAAACTCACCTACGGCCAACCCAACCGGAACGGTCAGTTTAGCAATCTCTTCGGTTTCATCTTTCAGATTTCCCTGTGCTACATCGGCGCCCATATCTGATCGGAATTTTGGATCACTTTTTTTGATACTCTCTCCAATCACAGCTGAAACGGAAGCATCCGATTTCCAGTAGGAAGCAGACAGGTTACGAACATCATCTTCGCTGAGATCATCAGTAAATGCCAGCGGTAGATGAGGATGATTCAGAAATGGAGATAACTCTTTCTCCTTCGGGGTTAAAGGCGGTGTACCCGCTGCAAATATTCCTTTCAGTACAGGAATTTCAGATGCCGCCTGAATTGCCAGGTGACCGCCCAAAGAGTGCCCCAATAAAACTACCGACTTTAACTCCAGCTCAGAAATCAAATTTTTCATAAATCCGGTAAGCCCCTCCATACTGTACCCTTCATTACCTGATGAATTGCCTGTTTTTCCATGACCGGGCAGATCAACAGCGATCAATCTGAATTGATCGATCAAAGGTGAGTCAAATTGCTCCGTAAATGTCTCTTTACTGAGAGAGTTGCCATGGATCATTAGTATGGTTTCATCCGATGTTCCGGACTCCATGCATGAGGCTTCTATACCGTTATTCAGGCTTATAGAATAGTTCTTCATTTTTTAAAAAAGTGAGCTAAGATAGATTAATTTTTTTTCACGGCTTATGATAGCGAATGCGGTTTTAAGTTCAAAAACCTGCCTCAAAAACCTCAATTCGTCAATTCCGGTAAGCAGACGTCCTTAATGAGTAAAAATTTCTGTACGGAAAAAATACTGAATTTTCAGTATTGAGGGTTTTCTGACTCGCGCCCATCTTGTCTTTCAATTAAATATCACCATAAGACTCGCTACAGAATTACATCTACAGACAGAAAAACAGTGTCTTAATACCTATTACTCTCTGCTTATGAAATATTCAGTCTCTCTCTTGTTGATCATACTATGCCTGCAATTTGAAACCGTATCCGCCTATAACAGCTCAGAAACGGTTGAAGTAAACCTGATCTGGAATAACAACCAGGGGGTAATTGTCCAAATCGGGGATCACTCCTTTACAATGCGAGCCAATCAGCAGCGTGTTGTTCAACTGCCCCATTCAGAAGCTCTGAACGTGCAGATCGTCACACCCGGATCCACGTTCGAGGCTGAAGAGTTTTTGATTCTTGACGATTCAGAAACCAACATCGTTCAGCTATATATCGAAAACGGCACTGTAAAAATCGCTTATGATGATCAGTTAAAGGTTATTTCAGATGAACCACTGAACTCATCAGCAAGCAATAAAAGTGACGAGGCAACAGCCACCGATGGACTATCAGATCCTACCGGTGATATCTCCATCAATAAGCATAACTACCTGTTCACACTTCTGGTTTCAGAAAAGATAAGCGGAGAGAGCTGGGCATTGGACTACTCTTACCGGCAAATGCGCCTCAGAAATATATCTGATATTGGAAACAGTGAAGTCAGCCATGGCATCGTTTTTAACGGTGGCTTCCGTATGGCCTATACAGGCGGTGAGATCGGAATTATAAGTATACCCTTTGATATTGGGGCCGGCTATGGCTTTACAATAGGCGATTTTAGTTCTTCCGCAACCATGAACGTCGTAGTTGGAATGTTTTCAGCTATCAGAGTTTACAATTCCCAACTGGCAGAGTTTATGGATGATGAAAACAACTTCGATTTTTTCCCATCCAACTCAGGTTTTATAAGATTTGCGAATGTTTGGGAACCATTCCAGAACAGATCTGACTGGTTAAACCAGCTTGGTTTTTCTGCAAAATTGAATATTGGTCTTTCCGAAGGATCCAGTTTCACAATCGGGCTAAGTGCAGACAGATTGTTCTAACTAAGCACATGCTCTTCCATCGTTCCAATTTAGTGCAGGGAATGATGGAGGCTTGCCGAAAAGTAATTATCTCTTAACACGTATCACTAACTCAAACCAAAATCTGAATAGTCTTCACTCAAACCTCTCATTAATTACAATACTATGAAAACAATCATACTATCAATGGTTTTACTGTTCACATTAACATGGACTACTGAAGCCGTTTCTCAAGTTAGCGGAGAAATGACAAAGTATAACATCACACATTTCGGTTGTGAGGTTGATAACATTACAGCTACCTGGAATCTGCGAACTCTTATGGGTGAGCCCGTTATCGGTGGAAACTTCAAATGGGAAGCCCCCTGGGGAGGTGATGAAAGTTGTATGAGTTATAATGATTTTATCATAGTTCAAGTCCGGTCTAATGTACAGCGAGATTGGTGGGGATGGATTTCCATATCTCCGGGATCTACCCCGCGTGCAGGCGAAGGATACCCCTATAACGTCTCAGGCTCTCCGCAGTGGAACCAATTGATTTGTGGGTTTGACAGAGATGGTAACCGGGAAAACTGCATGACTTCGGATGATGCCAAGTACTTCTGGCAGCAAGGCTTTTCTGTTGTGGATTTTAAACTAATCAGAAGGATTAGATAAAAGAACATCAAAATTCAGTCCGGATTTAAACCCCTATTGAATGGCTCATTCAAACCTGAATACCGGTGTTATAAAAGAAAGTGAACCATTATCGATAAGCTCAGTCAGACTAATCTTATTAAGGGGGCACCTCCATCATTCCAATTCAGAGCAGGGAATGATGGAGGATTTCTAAACCGGAATGATATCCTATCTCTTACTCTCAATGTTCAACTCACAGCAAACCACACTTTACACCTTAACCTGCTGATAAATTCAATACTATGAAATTAATACGCTACTCACTGTTCCTGATTTTATGTTTAACTCTTTTCTCATCCTGTGGCATATTTGGCTCTGATGGCGATTCAGAACCTGAACTTGGCACTTATGAAGTAGCCGACGGACTGTTTCTGGAAAATGTCTACAAAGTTGACGGTCCGCCCCCATCCGCCAGTAATAGTCCTAATCTTCCCTTCGATAGTGATGTAAGACTGGTAGGAACGGAGCTACTTTTTTCTGCAAAGACAAGAGTCCCAATTACTCAGGTCATTTTCTATGAGACCGGAGCAGAAGAACATTATGTCTATCCTACACAATTTGACGGACTGGAAGCGATCTCTTTCGACTTTTGTGAAATGAGCCAGCAGTACACAGGTGTAACCTGTACGGATCGATGTATTACACTCTCCACCATCTTCCAGGACTGCCGGGGTGCAGAGCACCTGGTTGAGGGAAGCGGTATCACACAAACTGAATTTGTCCAGCAGACATTTGCAGCTGCCTGTTCACAGGCAAGCAACGATAACTTGATCGGGGGATCAGATTCTGATCTATTCCTCTCAGAATTTGACTATCTGTGGGAGATATGGCTGGGAAATAATGAGTTTGAGGTGAGCGGTGTACTCGATCAGCTTGGAATAACCTGTGACGTTACCGGTTCCGGCGAAATTGATGAACAGGGTAACCGTATTCAAACTGAGAGAATAAATGTGCCGGCAAGCCCGCCCGTTTCATTTTCTTTCTGTACTCGAATGGTAAGTTCTGATGGTCGTGGAGGAATTAGTTACACACCGGAAACCTGTCATTCTATAGAAGTTTAAACGCCTCTTTAACAAAAGATTACAACCCTAAAACATGATTGTCATGAATTATTTCAAATTTTTATTTCTTTTTCTTCTGACATCTTTCATATCAGGCAACCTATTTGCCCAAAATAATGACGTAACCCTCACATGGGATGACAATCGAACCGTACTCATCCATATTGGAGAAAATTCCTTTCCGATGCAGGCCGGTGGTGAAAGAGTTATCTCCCTGCCAATTGACGATGCATTAGTCATAAAAATTGAAACGCCGCAAAACAGTTACTCGGCTGATAGTTTCCTTCTTATTGATGAGCGAAGCAACGCAGCTTTGACAATCTGGCTGAATGGATCTACGGTTCAGTTTGAATATGGTACAGAAGGTGAACTAAGACGAGATAATTCGCCGGCTACAACAGAAACCGTAACAACAGCAATCAATACTTCAACAGATACACAGCAGACCGAAACTGAAAATAGGACACAAAAAAATACGGTTTATGGCAGCATGGCTGTTATGCTTTATGAAACAGATCCGGGTACTGGATTTAGCACGTCCATGATTAATCTTGGAAGTTATGGGTACAATCTAAAAGAGCACAGATTAGACAACTCTTCCATCTTTCACGCTTACGCTGTCGATATGAACACTGCAATTTACATGCTTGATGAAGGACCTTTTTCTTTCAATTCGATGAATTTTGACCTTGGCCTTGGCTATGGCGCAGTTTTTGGTAATAAAATCCTTACAGCGGCAACCATAAATCTTCCCCTAATTATATATTCGTGGACCACCTCTACTGCCGGTTCCTTTGAGTCGGATAGTCAAACTCAGTGGTTTGTAACCGATGCCGCTTATTTGCGACTGCAGAGTTCCTGGGCACCCTTTATCGATTCAAGCGGCTGGTTCAAAGGCCTCTCATTTAACGCTGCATGGGATGCTGCTCTCTCAGGAGATGGCGGATCTCGATTTAATATCGGTATCGGGATCAGTGACTTCAGATTGAAATGATTCAGTAATTAACCCCATAGTTGACGGTAAAACATTGATTTTTGCCGGTCTGATTTTCAAAAGTATCGAATGGAATGCAGATGATCTACAAACAATCCTTACACCTGCGGTCCAGAAGTATAATTATAGCGACAAACCAAAACTAACATTAGCAGACCGGCAAAACGGTGTTTCCCAAAAGGATTAACATAAATATACATTTCAATATCAATTCAATAATTAATCATAATATTAAATTAGTGCTTTGCTTATTCATTACGATAGGCATTTTTAGTTTTTTGTTGACATCTTGCGATAATACAGTGGATAGTGATGAAACTGAAGAGGTAGACAGTTTTAATTCATGTGACCCTAATAGCAGTGCTTATAGCCCTGAAGCAGTACTTTGCAACTCTGTCAGCCCCCACTGCCCCAGTGACTTTCCATATACATGTGGAGACAGTACCCGCTGCTTTCGTTTTCCGGGAGATTGCAGGGAAGCCGGCGAGTGTTGTCCGGTTACAAGTGGAAATAATGTAAATCCAAATAACTGGGTGCCTAAAAACTAACATCTAGTGTGGCAATCCAGGTAATCTTCGCGAAAAATGAATTGAGTATACAGCTCCTTGATTTTTAAGTTGTAATATGCAATTTAATGGAGTGCATTTAGAATCTTTAGGCTTACTTCATTTAGACCGTTAGAATGAGAACCTGTGGCAAGGTTTTAACTTCTAAGGTTGACGTTTTTAATGAACCTTACTTGACTCTACCATCCAAAGCACTGCTATTTCTCGTATCTGTTTTCAATGCCTGAGTGACCTTTTCCAAAAAGGGTCATCAGGTATTTGAGGAGGATAATCCACCGGTAACCAAAGAGGTTATAGGAGGTTTTGAGATACATGATATACTAAGCCTGTCAGAAGATGACTATACGCCCATCATTATGATACATGGTGACCTACAACGTAATTTAAAATATATCTTTAAATTATATAACAAATATGAATAAATATATATGATCATTTGGAATGAATTGATCAGGATATGTATATCTTGATTATATCAATTATATATCTGAGATTCACCCAACCTTAACGAATAGCTATTCGATATGAACAAAATATTCACAATCATTTTCACAAGTGTATTTTCATTGTTTTTGCTATTTAGTGTCACTGAGCGTGCGCAGGCACAGTATCTGGAAGATTCTCAGCTGGTTACTGATCCCGGTGACATAACATTTGGTTTAGGGCTAACTCAGGGCACCAGCACCGGATTATTGGGAAATGCTGAGTTTGGTTTAACCGCACAACTCTACTTTACCATAACCGAAATAATCAGAGCCGGAACGGATTTTACCTATTATTCAATAGGAGAACGTGATTTAAGCGCAAATGAACTAAATTTTAATGCACACTATTTAATTCGTAACAGAGGGAACTTAGTTTTTTATGGGCTTGGAGGAATTAATATATCAAACACGTCGGGCAGTGATGAGCGGTGGCGTGTAGAACGGGATATAGGTGACCCTAACACCCGGAAACTTGGTCTGAATGCCGGTATTGGACTGGATCTTCGTTTTGGAAATCTTATGGTTTTCGGAGAATCAAAAGCAACACTATTCGGTGGAAGCCAATTTGTGTTAACCGGCGGGGTGAGATACATTCTTTGATACTTAAAACAGACTTTTTTACCGGGTTGTATAG
>LKNA01000011.1 GCA_001564065.1 Chitinophagaceae bacterium T5-Br10_B2g13 | reverse complement strand
GATTGAGCAAAAACTGTACCCGCTGAGAGAACAAACAGAGCAATAATGAGTGAGCTTAATTTTTTCATTGTATTATTTGATTTGTTGTTAATTGTAATAGTCGTTAGAGTGATTTCCTTTTTGTTTCTACAACCAAGATAAGAGGTTGCACTTCACACCCCAAGTTAGAGAGCTTTAATTAAAGGGCTTTAACCCCCGGCTCTACAGTGTTAGAACGGGCTAATTGAGCCATTTAAGGAACTATTCATAGATAACAGTAAGTACAACTTCTCCGGTGTAAACACCTTCCCGAACGTTGCCAATATCCACATTTCCAAATACATAGATATAAAGCGAGCTCCATGCCGATGATGGATTATTTAAAGAGGTCTCCATGACAATGCTTTCCCCAATACTATTCAGTGGGGAGCTCAATTCAAAGTCCTCCATTCCAAAATTGGTGTATGCAGCCTGTAATTCGATAGGAATGGTGTCCAGGATATCCGGATTCTCATGCAGTAACTCTTCATCAGCGTCCATTTGCAGGATCACTCTCTGTGTGCGGAGAGCCCGAACTCTGAAAATCCCCATACTGTTCGAGCCGGGCGGAATGGATTGGAGTCCCATCCCGACGATTACCTGCCCAAAATCTAAATCTCGCTCCACGGAAGTCTGAACTTCAGGGTCTACATCAATCTGGATATTGAGAGATTGGCTGAACCCGGACAATGGCAATAGCAAAAAACCAATCAAGGTCAACGGTAGAAAGATAGCAGAGAATTTTTTCAGGCGTTCTAAATGATTTGGTTTCATTACATCACCTGTATTCAACTGTAACCGTAATTGTACCTCTATACTGACCGGCTACAACATTACCGACATCAATCTGCCCGTAAAAATAGAGGTAGGCCGTTTCATTCACTAAAGACTGGTCAAAATCCCCGGTCGGTGGTGTGGGCGGAGGTCCCGGTGGACGCTGTCTTCGAGATAAAATTGGAAATCTGGCAC
The DNA here is from genome assembly GCA_001564065.1 of Chitinophagaceae bacterium T5-Br10_B2g13. GTDB lineage: Bacteria > Bacteroidota > Rhodothermia > Balneolales > Balneolaceae > Rhodohalobacter. Next base: position 55,972 of record LKNA01000011.1, on the reverse strand, counting down.
TGCCACTGCTAAGAGTTGGAGTGTTTGCTATACCAATAGGCTTCGCAGAAGAGATATTATTTTCTCCGTTGTTAGCATAAGCTGCTTGTAAAGTAAATGGAATTGATCGCTCATTGTCATTCATATAAGCTGTGTTTCCATCGAGTAGAAGCTTACCTTCGGCAGAAATATCCACATCCACATCAAGGTACTTTACACCAATTATGGCAAGAACTTTCGAATCGATCAGTTCAACCTGATGGATGCCGCTGTTGCTGTTAATGGGGCCGTCGAAAACCAAATCCTCAAGACCGATATTATCCAGCTCAATCGTATAAGTACCGTACTGACCAAACTCAATATCCTGGGAATAAGCAATATTCACAGACATTCCGGACACAAGGAGTGCAAAGAAAGTGGTTTTGATATGTTTGAAAAATAATTTCAACTCAATCAGATATATTCAATTTCTATCGTAAATTCACCTTGATAGCTTCCGGGATCAACGTCACTCAGGTCAACCGTGCCGCCAATCCAAAAATAAAATTCTCCTTCATCGTTAAACTGAAGATCGCGGATGTCCTGATCCAGCAATTCAGCTGTCTGCTGATCATCAATTGAATTGCCGGCCACTTCATAGCTAAAAAAGATGAACCCGTCTCCGTCCAGATTGGCAAGTTCCCGCTCACGGATGTAGTCAACCCTGAACTCAGCCTGCGGTGTGCCACGGGCAACCATCTTGCCTGAACGTTCACCAAAAACCGGATCGACCCGAATGACTGAACCTTCCTGTTCAATATTTTCGAAATCAACGGTATTTATTGTGATCATCTCAACGGTACCTGCAACAGTAGCCGAAACTGTGATGCTTACGTTTTGTTGAGATTGAGCAAGAGCAAGCATCGGAAGTAGTGCTGCAATGAACAGTCCTGAAAGTTTTTTATAAATCATGATAAATTATTTTCTACTTCAAAGATCCCAACTTAAGTACGGTTTAGCGAGTTAGTCTTTTTTAATTAAGGGAATCTAAAAACGGCTTTTTAATCTCTGTAAAAGCGTAATAATTCATTTTTTTTGATTTTCCCGAGAGATGTAACAGGAAGTTCTTTTTTGAAAATAAACTCTTTGGGAACCTGGAACGCACGAAGCTTATCCTTGAGATAATTTTTTAACTTCGCTTCATCAATTTGTTCCGACTCTGTAGTATAAAAAGCGACAATACGCTGTCCCCACTTTTTATCATGAACGCCCACTACAGCAGAACGGCTGATGCCGGGATATGTTTCAATGGCCTGCTCTACATCGGCCGGATTGACATTTTCGCCACCGGTGATGATAAGATCTGTTCGTCTGCTTTCTATATAAAGCTGTTTACGATAATTCAGATAGCCAAAGTCTCCGGTATTGAACCAGCCATTATCATCAAAAACGTCCCGGTTAAGTTCCTCGGCGAGATAGCCATCACAAATTTGTGGCCCTTTCAGCCAGATTTGCCCGGACTCTCTGTTTGGAAGAGGCTTGTGGTTATCGTCCCGGATTTCAATCGAATTAGGTGGAAACAGGTGGCCGACACTGTTCTTTGGGGTGTACATTCCACTTGGATTCAGAATAGGGTTGGCTGCAATCTGCGCAAATGTTTCCGTCATCCCGTAACTGGTAACAATAGGAATCCCTCTGGTTACAGACCACTCGATCAGCTCCGGTGTGATCGGGCCTCCGCCCAGCAAAATTGCCTTGAATTTAGGATGAGTTTGAAAACCGGTATCATCCATCAGATTGATCAGCATTGTTGGAACCATGGAGGCAACTTCAAACTCCCGGTTCTCTGACAAGAGTTGATGGATTATTTCGGTATCGAATGAATCCAATCTGTAAATAGCTGAATTGTAAAGAATAGAGCGCAGGATGATGGATATCCCGCCAACGTGATTTAAAGGCAGGCAAAGCAGCCAATATCTATTTTCCCCCGGTTTGAAGTTATTAGCGGAGGCTTCAGCCGCAAACAGAACCTGTCTTCTTTTAATCGGTACAATTTTGGGAGTTCCTGTGGAACCGGATGTTAAAAAAAGACCAGCAACAAGTTCGGGATCAGATATTGAAAATGCAGATTCATCAAAACCGCCGGATAGCCTCAACTGTTCTGTGCCTATGTTGATTAATCGGGCGTTAAATATCGCTTTAAACTTTTCGGGATCATCTGTGAAAATGAGTGAGGGATCAATTTGCGATTTCAGGGTCTTAGCGTCTGCTGCTGAAAAATCCTCATGAAGAGATAGAAAAGGAATTTTTAGAAGGTAGCAGGCTGATATCAGAAAAATGATTTCATCTGATGAAGAACTGCAGATTAGAAGTGGTTTTTCGACGGAGACGGAAATATCTTTTGTCTCCTTTGCCAGCCAGCCTGTAAACCCAAACAGATTTTCGTAGGTATAACTTCCTTTCTCCGAAGTCAAAAAAGTCAGCTCTTTTTCAGGTGTACTGAAGGTTGGTATTTTGAATTGACCCGAACTCATGATTCAGTTGAACTAAATATTACGGGTTAAATCATTCAACGGATTGAATGTAGTTGTTATTTAAATCAGCAATTCCGGCAGAGTAAAAGCCGGATGTTGGAAGTTCTAATCTGCCATCTGAAATCTGCTTATCGACCATTAAATCAGATTTGAAAAACCGGCCTGTATTCAGTCCGTGAGCCATGGTTCGATCTCCAATAAGTGACGCTATGGAGCAAACAGATTTTCTGCCGATGGACGATTCCAGTGCTGTTGTAACAATAACTCTGTTAAAATGAGTTCTCAACTGAGATAATGTTTCAAATAAATCGAATAGATTTCCAAGAACCGTCGGTTTGATAATAAATACTGCTTCAGGCAAATTATTTAACAACTCTTTTAGATGAGAAACATTTTGAATGGATTCATCGAGTGCAATCGGGATTTTGGATCTTTTACAGAATTCAGTGAAAGAGTAAAGATCAGTGCCGGTAAATGGCTCTTCAATATACTCAATGCTGAATCTTTCCAGCTCTTTTATGATCCCGGAGGATTTATCAGCCGGCCACGATCGATTTGCATCGATTCGGAATACTGAGTCTTTACCTGAAATTTGGTTAAGTGCATTTAAACTTCTGATTAGTTGGTCTGTTGGAAAAGAAGACTTTACTTTGAAGGTTCTGAATCCATTCTGATAACTTTTTTTAAAATGACGGATTGTTTCATCCAGACTCTGAATGGGCAGCACATCATTTACCCGGACGTCAGAAGGTTTATCAACATCAAAAAGGTCATAAAGCGATTGCCGGTTTCTTCCCGACAAAATCTGAATCCCCATAAAGCTAAGAGCAAATTGAAGGGATGGAAGATTTGGGAGCTCTTTTAAAAATTCCTTTAACTCCCGGAGCGAGTACGATTTTGTAAAGAATAAGTCGATCGCATCTTTTTTATTTCCGGCTGCAGATATTACCTGATCAAGTGTTTCGGAAGAGAATCCCGGAAGCGGTGATGCTTCGGTAAGAACCTCGGTTGCGTCATCAGAATATCGAATAAGTAAGCCTTCTCTGTGCCTAAACGAAGCAGATCCGGTTACAAAGGGTTTTGAAAATGGAAGCCGATATGTAATTAGCTCAATCAATATTTTAAAGGATAAGGCCGGCTGCAAATAAAAAGCCGTAAACAACCATTAATTTAGCCGTTCTTTCGAGTGTGTTGTTAAGTGTTCTTTTGTCCTCATGATACCATACCTCTTTGTTTAAATTCCATGCAAAGAAAAGAGACAGATAGGGAAGCATGATAAAAATCGAATAGTCTAAAATATGATAGAAAAAGACGGGTGTCAGATAAGCCAGTGCTATCATCACTACATATTCAATTTTAAGAGCATTTTCTCCAAACAGGACTCCCAAAGTCCGTTTACCTGAAACTTTATCCTGTTCAACATCTCTCAGGTTGTTGACCACCAAGATATTTACGCAGAGTGCGCCCACGGGAATCGATGCCCAGAAGGCGTACATGCTCCACTCCAGAGTGTTTACATACGTTGTGCCCATCACGGCAACAAATCCAAAAAAGATAAAAACAAATAGGTCGCCAAGCCCATTGTAGCCGAGCGGAAAAGGGCCGCCTGTATAAAGTATTCCAAAGAGGAGGGATAGCAAGCCGATCCATAATATAACCCATCCACCGATCCAGACGAGATACAAACCGGCCAGAAAGGCGATAAACATTGTAACGGTAGTTGCTCTTAGCATCGTTTTTGGAGCAACGGCCCCGGAAGCAGTAGCGCGTTCAAAACCAATTCTCTGATCGGTGTCGGCACCTTTTACAAAATCAAAATAGTCGTTAGCGAAATTAGTGCCGATCTGAATGGCAAAAGCACAAAACAAGGCAACAAGTGTAGCGTCCCACATTAATGAGTCCTGCCAGAATGCGATGGATGCACCAATCAGTACAGGGATGAATGCAGCTGCCAGTGTTTGAGGTCTTGCGGCTGACAGCCAAACCTTAAATGTAGATGATTTCAAAGGAAGTTCTCTGTTACAAGGTTTAAAAATGAATGTGTAAAGATACAGAATGAACAACTCCCTTAAAAAATTCGACAGAAGCAGGGTATGGATAAATAAATTTTGTTAACGGGAAAACTGAAAGCGCTTTTAATTAAAAATTTAACTAAAATAGATACTGAAACTTAAATAAGTAATGATTTTTAAAATTACTAAGAAATAATTTTAATTATTTTCAAACACTGATATATTTCCGCTGTTCAAAACCCCGAACCAAACTTTAAAAAAATAATGACACAGACAATACGTCGCTACGATACCTTAGCCGCAGCCAGAAACTGGAACCCGCAAGCTAACGGTGATTTTAAACAGATGCACATCACAGAGGTTTTTGGTGAGTACACTCTCACACTTGAAGATCTCAGGGAGAGGCTGCCCAAACTAGCCTGGCAGGAATTGAAAATGACGATTGAAGAAGGTCAACAGCTGAATTTATCAGTAGCAGATGCGGTGGCTTTAGCTATGAAGGAGTGGGCCACAGAAATGGGAGCTACTCATTTTACTCACTGGTTCCAACCGTTAACCGGAGCAACGGCAGAAAAACACGATAGTTTTATTACACCGAACCAGGGAGGCGGAGCTGTATCAGAGTTTTCCGGAAAGGATTTGATACAGGGTGAACCTGATGCATCCAGTTTTCCAAGTGGCGGCCTGAGGGCTACATTCGAAGCAAGAGGTTATACAGCCTGGGACCCAACATCCCCGGTTTTTTTAATTGAAAATCAAAATGGGAAGTACCTTTGTATTCCAACGGCATTTGCATCATGGACAGGTGAAGCGCTTGATCATAAAACACCGCTTCTGCGTTCTGTAGAAACTCTGGATGAACAGACCAAGCGCGCTCTTGCGCTGTTTGGGGTTGAATCAAAAAGAGTTACCTCTACAGTAGGTTGCGAGCAGGAGTATTTCCTGATTGATCAGGAGTTCTTCTATCGCAGACCGGATTTAATGACATCCGGCCGAACGCTGGTCGGTGCTAAGCCACCTCGCGGACAGGAGCTGGATGATCACTATTTTGGGTCAATTCCGGACAGGGTACTTTCGTTTATGCTCGAAGCTGAACGCGAACTCTATAAGCTTGGAATTCCGGTAAAAACCCGTCACAACGAAGTTGCTCCAGGGCAGTTCGAGGTAGCTCCGATTTTTGAAAACTGTAATATTGCGGCAGATCATCAGCAGTTAATGATGATTGTTCTGAAAAAGATTGCCAAAAAATATGGGTTTGAGTGTCTGCTGCATGAAAAACCATTTGACGGACTAAATGGCAGCGGTAAACATCTAAACTGGTCGTTAAGTACAGCAGAAGGGATGAATCTGCTTGAACCGGGTGAAAGTCCGCATGAAAACATGCAGTTCCTGTTTTTCTTCTCAGCTGTGCTAAGTGCAGTCTATAAGCATCAGGATCTGTTGAGAATCTCTATTGCCAGTGCAAGCAACGATCACAGGCTTGGAGCAAATGAAGCGCCGCCTGCAATTATATCTGCTTACATCGGTGAACAGCTGGAAGATATTATCAAGCAGCTGTTGAACGGCGGGTTGAAGAAGTCGATGAAATCCGGATTGATGGGATTGGGTTCTCCGGTACTGCCTACTATTCCAAAGCACGCAGGAGACAGAAACCGAACATCACCATTTGCATTTACCGGAAATAAGTTTGAATTCAGAGCGGTTGGTTCAAGTCAGTCTGTTTCATTCCCTATTGTTGTACTGAATACAGCAGTAGCTGAATCGATTGATACGATGTGTACCAGCCTGGAGAAAAAGATGGAAGAAAAAGATCTTGAAAGTTCTCTGAAAGAAGTTTTGGTAGAAACAATGAGTGAAGCCCGAAGCATTATTTTTAATGGTGACGGATACTCTGACGACTGGCAGAAAGAGGCTGAAAAGCGCGGACTGCTAAATCTCAAGTCTACTGCCGATGCATTGCCGTATTTAACCAATGAGAAGAACATAAATCTGTTCGAAAAATATGAGGTGATGACGTCGCGGGAAATTCATTCTCGACTTGAAATTTGGGCCGAGCAGTATGTGACGAATCTGAACATTGAAGTGGATACCACGGAAGCGATCGCCAGAACGATGGTTTATCCGGCAGCAATTCGATATATCAACGAATTGACTGCAACGGTAAAAGATACAGCAGAACTTGGTTTGGATAACTATGGTTCAAAAGAGATGCTGGAAACCGTAAACGGTGCTTTAAACGATCTTGGAAAAGCGATGATTGAGCTCAAAAAAGTTCAGAAAGATCTGGAAAGTGAAGAAATCATTGAGCTTTGCAAGGAGTATCGGGCAAAGATTATTCCGGCAATGGGCAAGATTCGTGATTCTGTAGATTACCTGGAGCGATACACAGCAGATGACTACTGGCCGCTTCCAATCTACCGGGAAATGCTGTTTGTGAAGTAGCAATTTCTGAATCCGCCATTTATCCAATCACAAAACGATTAAACCTGTTCGGTTCTAATAAAAGATCCGGACAGGTTTCCTTTTTTATACCCTTCTCAATAATCCCATCTTTTTATTTTATATTCTCAGCTTAAAGGAACAGGTTAAATCTAAACCACAGGGATATTGAATATTTTAGCCGTAGAACCATTTTACAGCGGATCGCATAAAGCATTTTTGAAGGGATTGCAGGAAAACTCCCGTCACCATATCAATTCGATCAAGCTGAACTATAAAGGATGGAAATGGAGAATGCACGGAGATTCGGTGAAGCTGGCTGAAATGGCGAGTCATATTAAAGAGGATATCGATCTGCTGCTTGTAAGCAGCATGACCAATTTGCCGGCTTTCCTGGCACTTACAAATCCCCGTTTTGCGCATACTCCAAAAATTATGGTGATGCACGAGAATCAGCTTACCCAGCCGATGCCGGAAGGAGAGGAGCGGGATTTGACCTACTGCCACATTAACTATCTGAGCATGCTTTCGGCAGATAAGCTTCTCTTCTCATCGGAATTCCACATGAAGGATCTTTTCGAGGCACTGCCTGAGTTTTTGAATAATTTTCCTGATGATAAAACATACAACACGATTCAGCAGATCAGGGATAAAAGTATGGTGATGTATCCCGGGCTGGATCTGAAATTTTTTGATCAGCACCCTGATACCCGGAGCGAAAATAAGCGTCCGGTTATTGTATGGAATCAAAGGTGGCAGTTTGATCGAAATCCAGCCATGTTTTTTAAAGTACTGAATCGTCTGAACGATATTGATCTTGAGTTCGACCTGATTTTGGCGGGAGATACCAGACATAAAAAACCGGAAGAGTTTGAGCGTGCGTGGAAACGATTTGGAGATCAAATTACCCACTTCGGCTATGTGGATGATCCGGAACGCTACAGCCAGTTGCTGCACTCCGGGGATATTGTAGTTTCTACCGCAACCTATGAGTTTTTCTGCGTGGCCATCATGGAAGCCGTCTATTGCGGCTGCCACCCGCTTGTACCGAATCAACTTCACTATCCTGAATTGATACCTGAAAGTCTGCACAAGCCGCTTTTACACTCTTCTGTTCTCTATGAGTCTGAAGATGAACTTTTCAGGTATCTTAAGGATCTTCTTACCGGAGAGACTCAGCCACTGCCAAAGTCATCGCTTCAAAATATAAACAGCCATCTGGACTGGAGCCGGATGATCGGAAAATATGATGATCTGTTTGATGAATTGGCCCGAACCGAGAGTGTAGCTTCATTTTAACTCTTTTTTAGAGATCCACTTTTCTCACTTCTCATTAAGTGTAGATTTAGGTCAGTGGAGAGACGAAAAAACGTAGTTTGTTAAAACGGAGCCTCATCATCACCGCCGGGGCTAAATGGCGGAGGAGCTCCGCCTGTATCTCCACCACCTTCTGATGGGGGAGGGAGTGAACTTTGATCATTAGCGTCCTGGAAAGGATTATTTTCTGCACGGGCCAGTTTTTCGAAACGGGCATACTCTTTAACAAATGCCATGCGGGTAGATCCTACCGGACCATTACGCTGTTTCCCAATAATCAGTTCGGCCAATCCGTTTGTAGATTCACCCTCAGGAGTTGTGGTAATTCCATAATATTCGGGGCGGTAGAGAAAGCAGACAACATCGGCATCCTGCTCAATCGATCCCGATTCACGAAGGTCACTCAATTGCGGACGCTTATCACCGCCGCGCTGCTCAACCTGACGGCTCAACTGGGAAAGTGCAATAACAGGTACATCCAGTTCTTTCGCCAATGCCTTTAACCCTCGGGAAATTGTTGCGATCTCCTGTTCACGGTTTCCAACATCTTTTGATGTGGCAGTCATAAGCTGGAGGTAGTCAACTACAATCATCCCAATATCGTGCTCGCTTTTCAGTCGACGGCACTTGGTACGCATCTCCATCACACTTAAACTGGGTGTATCATCAATAAAAATATTTGCTGTAAAAAGCCGGCTGGCTGCATCAATGAGACGTTTAAAGTCCTCATCTTTCAAACGGCCGGTACGGGCTGCCTGTGCGTCAATTCGGGCCTCCATTGTGAGAAAACGCTGTACGAGCTGCTGTGCCGACATCTCAAGACTGAAGAGCGCAACATTGGCCTGCAGGTTCTCATCAGGATGGAGTGCCGCATTTCTGGCACAAGTAAGAGTAAACGCTGTTTTACCCATAGAAGGCCGGGCAGCAATAATTACGAGATCGCCTTTTTGCCAGCCCGATGTGTAGTTGTCAACATCAAGTCCTGTTGGCACGCCGGTAACTCCTGCAGGTTTGCCTCTCAAATCCTCAAGATGAGCCAGGGTATCCTTCAATACATCACCAATCTTAGTAGCGTTTGCACGGCTCTTTGTATTGGCGATGTCAAATATACTCTGTTCTGCATGGTCCAGTACATCATAAGCGTCTGTAGTGGAGTCGTAAGCGGCTTTGATGATCTCGTTGCAGTTGAGGATCAGATTTCGCTTAACCGCTTTCTCTGAAATAATCTGAGCGTGGTAATCAACACTGGCGGCAGAACTTACTGAACGGGTCAGGTCAGCCAGGTATCCGGCTCCGCCTACGCTATCCAGAAGGGATTTATCTCGAAGCTCATTTTCGACGGTGATCAGATCGAGGGGATTGTCTCGCTCATAGAGTTCAAAAAGTGTTTCAAAAATATGCTTGTGAGCAGGTTTGTAAAAATCATTGGGACTCAGCAGCTGAAGGGCGATTGTTGCTGCTTCATGTTCAATCAGCATGGCACCCAGTACAGCTTCTTCAATTTCTACAGCCTGAGGAGGAACTCTTCCGCCGTCGTGCGGGGCCGATGAATTCTTTTTATTGTCCTGATAATTTGAGCCGTTTTGACTGGGCATAGATTGCTAAACCAATAATTTTAAATAATTAAACAGCGGCCCTTAGAGGGGATATTTTCACTCTTTGGCCGGCCTTGTAAGCTACAAAAAAGTGCACCAAGTATGCAGATTAAAATCGCCTTTCATTACAGTATTTTTTACGGTTTTCCGTTTAATTCATCATACCGGTTCCGCACCTTTTGCACATCCTCCCATGTAGGCCGTTTCCACTGTGCATTTCTAAGAAGGGCAGCGGGGTGATAGGTAACATAGAGCTCACGATTGCCGAATGAATGGAATGAACCTCTCATATTGCCAAGTGTATCATCACTGTTTAACATGGTTTGACCTGAAACTTTACCCAGACAGAGTATGATTTTTGGATTAATCAGCTCTATCTGCTTTTTCAGATAGGGCAGACTCCGGACAGCTTCTTCCGGTTTTGGATTCCGGTTACCGGGAGGTCGATGTTTTAAGATATTTGCGATATAGACGTCTTCGCGTTTAAAATCAATTGCAGCTAAAATTTTATTCAAAAGCTGACCGGCGGCTCCAACAAATGGCTCCCCCAGTTGATCTTCCTGTTCGCCCGGCGCTTCGCCAATCAGCATGAGGTCGGCTTCCGGATTACCCACACTAAATACAAGATTTGTACCCTCAAGATCCGTGTGAAGTTCATCCGCTTCCAAACAGAGAGTTTTTAACTCGTCTAATGTAGAGCAAGCAGCAAGTTTCTCAGCAGTGGAAGGACTCTTTTCTTTGGTGGTATCGGAAATTTTCTCCGAATCCATTGAGGGTGCAACCGGTTCTTCCATGTCCGGTTCTGAACTCCGATTTTCAGAAGGGGTAACCGAAAATGGTCCGAATACTTCTTCTTCCGTTTTTAAGAAGCGTATAATTTCCTCAACAATATTATCATCGCTTTTTTGCATTAGTTCTCTTCCATCATTTTTGAGTATACCACATCTCTGTAGTAGTTGGTCGGGTATGAGCCAACCTGAAGAACCATTGGGCGCAGAGTAAACCTTAGCGTCATCTCATCAATTTCGCCCTCCAGATTCATATCAAACTTTACGAAATCCTCCCGTTGGCCCGGATTTTTCCAGTGAATTCTGAAGGTGTTATGGTGCCAATGCTCAAGCTCACCGCTTAACTCTTCATCATCCCAGAGGGTAATATACAGTTTCCCGTCTTTTTGGATGAGGTCAGCATTATCATAGAGGTGATGCCGGTAAGAACCTGTGTAAGCATCAAGTGAGTGTGTGGGTGATGTTCCGGAAATTCTGGTCGATTCAAACTCTTCCCGGATCAATGAAACAGCCTCAAATCGATTTTGATAGCCATCATAGTAAATACGATTCCAGTCGTTTCCTTCAATACCAAGCATTTGGTCTAAAACGGTATATACTACAGCTTCCCGGAATGAGTTGAACACATTGGTCATAACGATGATACCAAAATTGTGTTCGGGGGCGAGTAAAAACGATGTATTCATTCCATCCGTGGCACCGCCGTGTGAAAGTGTGCGAGTTCCGTTGTAATCTGTGATGGTGAATCCAAATCCATAGCTTCTTTGAGGAGCTTCGACAGAGTTTGAACCGAGAGATACCTGTGGTGTTTGTAAAGCCCGCATGGTTTGTGAAGTGATGTACTCTGTATCATCATGAGTTCCGGCGGTATCAAGCTGTAATTTCATCCACTCCGCCATGTCAGTTGCGGTAGAGTTGACTCCACCGGCAGGGGCTGCATTATCCCAGTTCCTTCGGGGAATCGTAACAACTTCACCTCTGATGTATTGGTGTGGCCAGGCAGCGTTGCCATCAGAATGGAGCCGGGTGATACTGGTATTGGTTCGATCCATACCCAGTGGAGTAAAAAACCGTTCATGCATAAATTCATCCCAGGTAGAATCTGTGACCGCATTTACGATCTCACCGGCCAGTGTGTACATTACATTGCTGTACACATAAGAGGATCGAAATGGCTGTTCAAAATCGTGATACCGCATTCTGTATAGTAGCTCCTCTCTGGATCGGTTTGTCATAAACTGCAGACGATTACCCAGCATGCGGCCTACTCCAACCTGATGCGTAAGGAGATCTCGAATCGTTACGTTCTCGGTTGCCCAGGGATCGCTGAGTTTAAACCACGGAATATGTTTAGTAACCGGGTCGTCCCATGCAATAACGCCTTCATCAACCAAAACAGCCAGAGATGAAGCCGTCATATGTTTACTTACAGAAGCAATGCCAAATTGTGTGTGCTCGTTAACCGTCTCAGCTTCTCCAAGCTTTTGTATACCGTAACCTTTTGCCAGTACAACTTCTCCATCTTTTACAATAGCTATAGCCATTCCGGGTATTTCCCACTGTTCCATACCCGCCTGAACCCAATCGTCAAATTGATCAGGTATAACCTGCTGTGCATGTACAGGAAGGGAAATGAATGTGGTAAGTATGATTGCTGTAATAAATACTTTTAGTCGGATCATAGAGTAGTTGTATTGTTCGCGGTTTGATGAAGTGAAAATGCAAAAGTGACGGGAGATGGGCAAAGTTTTTCGGATAAAAAAATCCCCTGCGGTTAAACAGGGGATTTAGAAACTGATAAGAAAAGTGAATTATTTGCGAGGTAGTTTTTCATCCAGCATAGCTGTATGATAAACCATTGTAGCAATGATCACTGCAGATCGCTGCAGGTCCTGTTCTACAAGACGTTCGTAGTAGTCCATGTTGGAGTGGTGAGTCATTGTAAAATATTCGATCGGATCCTGAATGAACTGGAAACCGGGCAATCCAACTCTGTCGAATGCTATATGATCTGTTGACCCTGTATTATTGTAAGAAACAGTGTTGGCACTCCAATCTTCGAATGGTTTCAGCCAGGTTCTGAAGAGCAGTCTTAAATCTTCGTTTTGCTGAAGGTAGATTCCGCGTATTTGGCCTGTTCCGTTATCGAAATTGTAGTATGCGGAGAAGTTGTCATAATTTTCTTTTTTCTCCATTTCACCACTCTGATTCCAGCCACCTGCTGCAGATGCAAAATGATCGGCCACATATTCTCGTGATCCGTGAAGCCCTTGTTCTTCGCCATCCCACAGTGCGATGCGAATAGTTCTTCGAGGTTCTACTCCAAGTTCTTTAAGGATACGAACAGCTTCCATCATTACAGCCGACCCGGATGCATTATCAGATCCGCCGGTTGCCGCATGCCATGAATCGAGATGAGCACCCAGCATCACCACTTCGTCTTTTAATTCAGGATCTGTACCGGGAATTTCAGCAATTGTGTTGTAACCGTAGAGATCATCTTCGTGAAAGGTAACCTGCATGTCGAGTTCGATCTCAACAGAAAGATCTTTTTCAAGAAGTCTGAAGATTCGTCCATAGTGCTCACGTTTAAGTGAGATTTGAGGAACAACATCATCTACGTCAACATCCCAAACTCGTGGTCGTTCTCCCCACGGTGTACCCGGCTCTGAAGGTACAGATGCAGCACCAACTGCAATTTGTCCATACCATCCTCTGTAGCCATAATCCAGTATGGCCAGCGGTTTCTCTTCCCAGATAAATTTCATCAGTTCATACTGAAGCTGAGCTCGCTCCGCGGCACCCGGGTTGGGGCTTCGCTGATTTTGTTCGCGAGGGCGTACCTCTTCTGAGGCGTTTGCAAGGTCCAGTAGCCTGGAGTCACTGACTCTGCTTGCAATAGGATCCCAGCTGGGCTCCGGTTCCTGCGGTAAATCGAGCATAACAAATTTATTGCCAAGCTGCCCCCGATACTGCTCCAGCTCATCAACGCTTTCAATACTCAAAAAGATAACTTCCCCTTGTACCGGCCCTTCATGTCCGGGTGACCACGCTTTAGGATAGGCGGTAATTGGGAAATATGTGTATGGAGTATTTGCGTGCATGGCAAATCGATTTAATTCCCATCCTTTTCCGAATGGACCCCACTGGTGCAGGTGAGCATTTTCGAGACCCATCTCTTCAAGTGCCCGTTTGGTGTATTCATTAGCGTTTCTCATTTGCGGGGAATTGGTGAGACGCGGTCCGTAGACATCGGTGAGCCAGCTTGCAATTTCCATTACCTGAGATCGCTCTATTCCTTCCTCAATAATTTTATCTACAATCTCTATATCAACCGAAGGTGAAGAGATCGATTGGGAGGATAGCAGTTGAGGAACAGTAAAAATAAATAGAAAGGTAAGTATCAGATACTTTTTCATAGAATTTTGGTTTTTTTTAGTGTTATGAGACCAATATGCCAACTTTTTATTAAAAAAATAAAGAGGGGCTAAATGTATTGAGACGATTGGTGTAAAAAGATGTTATTACAACTTATTGTCTTCCAGGCTGTTCTTCGAATCTTCGAAGTTGCTCAAAATATCTCTCTATCAGCTGCTGAAAAGCTTCAGAAAAACGGGTGTAGCTGGGATCCTGCAGTCGGCTGCGAATCTCCTGTTCAAGTTCCTGAAGAGTCATATCGGGAGGTAGAGTTTGGTCATATTCGGAAGATGCCGTCCCTTCACGTTCATCCATTTCCCCTCTTTGCTGCAGAGCCTGCTCTGCATCTAGCATTCTGGATAAGATATTTTGTTGCCTTTCCGTCATGATCGGATCCGTTAAGCCTCCGCGCATGTCGTTTATGGAATCCTCCATTTCATCCATCATGCGTTGAAGTTCACTTAAAACCCGATCGCCGGATTCAAATGCACCTCGCTGCTGCAGATCACGAAGCTGCCTTCTGATCTCGTTTTGCTGCCGGGCCAGCTGATCCAGTCTTTCTGATTGTTCCTGGCTGAGTCGATCACCCTGCATGTCGTTGATCAGCTCCTGGAGTTGTTGATTGAGCTGCTGCTGGTCGCCTGACATCTGCTGCATCTGTTCAATCATCTGTTGCATACTCATTCCGCCACCGCTGCCGTTTTGCTGATCCATAAGCTGATCAATTAGGGATGCCAGCATAGAAGCCAGATCATTAATACCGGCGAAAGCCTCGCGTGATGTTACAGATGCATTACGTTGATTTCTTTCAACCATTTCATCGAGAGACTGTGATAAACTGCGTTCTACTTCTGCCTTTTTTCTATTGATCTGATTTGGCACACCCGGCAATTCGGCTGAGACTTGAAAAAGGGTATCGGCAGTTATTGAAAACTGATCAGCAACACTCTTTTGATTTCGGGCAAGATCAACATATCCCTGGCTTCTGCTTCGGGTTTCGGCGGCTGTTTTGGTGATATACTCTTGCAGATCTGAAAGTTCGAGCAGTGTGTAGAGAGATTGCTGAAGAGCGAGAATGTTCACCTGAATTTGTTGTCCGCTCATTTCGCTTCTTTCCGACCTTATTTTCTCTGCCTGCTGTTCAAGCCGGTTGCTGATATTTTGTTGTTCATTTTGGATGTTTTCATCAGCCTGATCATTTCCACTGCTTCTTTCCTCCTCAGTTTGTCTGTTCAGATCATCTAACTGTTCTGTAATTTCATTCAGCTGGGATTGTGATTCTTCCTTCAGTTGCCGGATCTGCTGTTCAGACCTTCGCGGAGGATTTTGATCCAGATTTTCGAGCTGTTCAGAAATCGATTCAATATCATCTCCGCTATTTTCCAGCTCGTTCTGTAATTCCTGCAGAGACTGATCTTCTTGTGGCCTGACTCTTTCAGCCAGATCCTCATATTGCCGGGCCAGCTTGTCGAGGTCGCTATTCATTTTCAGCTGCTTAAAAAGCTCAACAGTGCGCTCAAGCCTCTCTCTGTAGAGGTTTTCGTTAAAATTAACGTTTTCGAGTGCACGTTCGATTTCGTCGGGCGACATGTTCTGCAGTGCTCGCTGTAGCTCTTCCATGGCCTCACGGAGTGCAGGATCGTCAAGTTCACGCATCAGCTGCTGAAGTTCTCTGTATGCTCTTTGAGTCTCTTCAGATACGTTCTCGTTTTGCATGATTTCGGACTGAAGCTGCTCAAACTGCTCATTCATCTGCCTAATGGCATCATCAATATCCGATTGTTGTTCCCTGATCTCCTCCAGAATCTGTTCTTCCTCAAATCCACCCTCAGGATTTTGGCGAAGTCTCTCCAGAAACTCTTGGTATTCACGTTCCATATTTCTGAAATTATCAGAAATTTCATCCAGTTCTCCCTGCACATCCCGCTCGCGGCGGTCAAGTTCTTCAAAACTTTCGGCCAGGGATGGAATAATAAGAGTAACGATATTGGAATCACTGAATTTAGGTCCTGATATTTCGTCGTTATCCCAAACACGAACTCTGAATTGCAGCTCGTCACGCGGTCTTAAATCCAGATTGGTTAATTTCCATTGATAGTTTTCAGTATAACCGTTACCCGGCCTGGAAAGTGATTCACTCCCTTCTATGGGATTATCCACAAATGCACGACGCAGTTCCCAAATAAGCTGTGCCCTAACCAGCCCGAAGTCATCCGTTGCCCTATACCTTATGTTCAAAAATTCTGGATTAGAACTCTGAATAGTCCCTGTAGGTTCAAGGATGGTTACAACAGGGGGGCGATCTTCAGCCATTTTCAAAATGGTTCTGTATCGAATACTATTCTCTAAATTGTCCTCGTCTTTCATCAAAAAGAATAACGTATCACTTTTTTCTGGGGAGAGGGTGTAAGAAATTTCTGTTTTTCCATTATAGGTTTCAGTGGCAGGCGTTCCGCTCCCTTCTGATTGATTTACTGAGATTGAGGTGAGCTCTTTGTTGGTCGTTCCGTAAAATGAAATTTCAGAACCGGGATAGAAGGAGATTTCAGTAAAAGGGTAGGAGGACTCTGTTTTTGAAAGCTGAGTGTAATCAGGTGGAGTAACTTCAGCAAGAAGCTCATCGAATCTGGGCTGCAGACGGATTTCTGCCAGGAATTCTTCACTTACAAATTCATCCATTTTAAACCTGTAGGATATCGTATTTGTAAGCTCTATCTCAGCGGGGCTGTAACTATTCTCACCAACACTTTGTACCGGTCTTGTCCTGTAGGTCTCCTCAACGTCTGTCTTGAATGAGAGAAGTATCTGATCGGGGTGATTTCCATCAGTGAACTCAATTATTGGGAGAAAAGAAGTTCCGTGCTCTACAATTGCGTCCCCCGGAGAAATAGTGTATTGATAGGGATTGGGTTTGGTAAAAGTTTCCCAGAACTGAAATGTTCGGGACGCCGGCTCCGACAGAGAAACAGAAAGAAAGCCAAAAAGTACCACTGAGGTTATGAAAGATATTGCTGACTGCTTGTATATTTTATATTCACTCTTTTGGCGAATATAGTTGCCGAGCCTTGTTAGGACCTCTGTGAAATGGATGTTAGACAGGTTTTCGGAAACAGCAGCTTCGTAAAAAACAGAGCTCTTCTGATCCGGATAGAGATGGAGATCGACGGCACTCAGGAGTTTTTCTTTCCCCGTATCTGAGAAAAAAGCTGTATAGAACTCTTGAAATGCAGGATGATAAAATTTTTCTCTAACCTTCCACGCAGTAATGGTAGCTGCAATTACCAACGCCAGCAGAAAACTTATTTTTACTGAAGGTTCACTATATAAAATATTTTCAAATAGGAAGAAAAGAGATAATCCGCTTAAGAGTACGGCTGCAATCGAGAAGAGGATTGTTCTTCTTCTGAATCGCCCCAAACGAGCATGTTGATCCCTCAAAAGTTTGAGGAGCTCCTCCAGTTTGGTGTCTGGTATATTATTGGGGTTGTGAGGCATTCAGAGATTGAATATTAAAGTTGGGTAAGTTGATACATAAACCAACGAAATGAACAGGCAATTATTCGATGTCAGATATCTTCATAGACTGATCCATAGAATATTTACCGTTATCTTTTTTAAGTGTAATCATTTCATGATCGGCATCATGTTCCATGAACAGGTACCATGAATTGTCTACTGCCTTTTTTAAAAACTCTTTCTTCTCATCCAGAGTTTGCAGCGGTTTCATATCATAACCCATAATCCATGGAAGAGGGATATGAGCATAGGTTGGGAAAAGATCTGCCGCATAAATAATTGTTTTCTCTCCGTCAGAAAAGAGTGGAAGCTGCTGGCCTTCAGTATGGCCATTCATCACCACCGTTTTAAATCCTTCTTCAAATGATACTCCATCTTCCGTAAGATTTAATCTCCCGCTATTTCTAATTGGATCAATATTTTCAGGAAAAAAACTCGCCTTTTCTCGATCATTGGGATTTGTAGCTGTTTCCCAATGCCTTTTGTTTACATGGTAGGTTGCGTTAGGGAAAACTTCATAGAGATTTCCATCACCGTCGTAGTCTGTAGTACCGCCCGAGTGGTCAAAGTGCAGATGAGTGAACACCATGTCGGTGATCTCTTCAGGCTTGATATTAATATCTTTCAGAGAATCAATAAGATTGCTGTGATCGTAATCCAGCGAATAGATCTTCTCCATCTTTTCGTCAAACTTATTACCGCACCCATTATCGATAAGATAAACTCTGTTCGTTGATTTAGACTTTACGACCATACATCGCATTGCCATTGGAATACGGTTTTTATCGTCAGTAGGAATCATTCTGCTCCAGAGTGTTTTGGGTACTACACCAAACATTGCGCCACCATCCAGCCTGAATCTGCCGGTTTCGATGGGATAGAGTTCTAAATTTCCTAGCTCTAAACGGTTCATTTTCTGCAAATTGTATTTTGAGTTTCAGCTGTCTGAAATGTAAATAAAAAAAGGCCGATCTCGTAAGAAATCGGCCTTTGCAAAAGAGTTAAATCTGCTTTAGAACGATGGAGTTGGATCAACTCTGAATAGTGTATCCAGGAGCGTTATTCCAACCAGCAGAAGGAAGAATATGATTGAAAAAATAAATAACAGTGAGTTAAATTTACTGTCCCAGTAAAGGTTCATGAAGAAGAGTATTACCAGTAAAGCCTTTACAACAGCGATTCCAATAGCTACCACAACATTCCATGGCTCAGGAATTTGAATCCATGTAACGGCTACTGTTACAAAAGTTAGGAAAAACAGGGTGATTGCGATTCCCCATAGAAATTTGGCTGATGAAATATGATGTCCACTCATAATAGTGTGTAATAATTTTTTTCAGTTAGTCGATCAGGTAGAGTAGTGGGAAAAGGAAAATCCAGATAACATCCACAAGGTGCCAGTAGAGTCCGGTGATTTCAACCGGAGTATAGTATCCGCTGTGAAATACTTTTTTCTTCGCTTTTACAACAAGCCATATCATCAATCCGATACCGATAATAACGTGAATACCGTGAAGGCCGGTCATCATATAATAGATGCTGAAGAAAATGTTCGCTTTTTCATGCTCCAGACCGTCGTACGTATAGTAATTACCGGGCGCGATTCCTTTTGCTATCTTTTCAGAGTATTCAAAATACTTAATCACCATAAAGGTGATAGCCAGACCAATTGTGATATACAAATTGATGATCAATCCTTTGATCTGATTTAACTGAGCCGAACGGATCGCCATGGCAACAGTAAGTGAACTACCGATCAGAACAAATGTGTTAACCATGCCCCAAAAAGCATCTAACTCAGTAGAGGCTTCTAAAAAGAGTTCAGGATACCACGAACGGTAAGCGATGTAAGCAAGGAAAAGGCCGCCAAACATAAGTACCTCAGTCACGATAAAGACCCACATACCCATTTTGGCAGATTCGAATTGCTGTTCACCGTCAACAAAATGGTGTTGAACGTGATCCAGCCGTTTTTCTTCAGTAGCAGAAGTTGATGACATGATTTCTATTCTGTTTGATTTATGCTTTTTCTTGTGCTGATTCGGGTACGTTCACCGTCTCTTCTGCATGGTGACCGTTATGCTTGGACGCAATTCCCAACTGGAATTCAGACATTGGTTTATGATAGTCGTACGGCCCGTTAATGATTACCGGTACATGTTCAAAGTTATGCAGCGGCGGTGGAGAAGCTGTTTGCCATTCGAGTGCACGGCTGCCCCATGGGTTTGAACCGGCACGTTTACCCTTCATCAGAGAGTGAATCAGATAGAAGGCAATAATCAGAAAGCCGACTCCCATTATGTAAGCTCCAACAGTAGATGTTTGATGGAATGCCTGAAACTGCTCAATATAGTTGAAGTATCTTCTCGGCATTCCCTGAGACCCCATGATGAACTGCGGTAAAAAGGTCATGTTGAATCCGATAAAGATAAATACTGCTGCAATTCTTGCCCAGAGTTCGCTGTACATCTTACCGAACATTTTTGGCCACCAATAGTGAATACCGCCAAGGAAAGCCATTACCATACCGCCCACCATCACGTAGTGGAAGTGTGCAACTACGTAGTATGTGTCGTGAAGGTGAATATCTACAGAAAGGGCACCCAGCATAATTCCGGTAAAACCACCGATCGTGAAGAGGAATAGGAAAATCATGATATATAGCATCGGTGCTTTAAGATCAATTGATCCCTTATACATGGTTGCCAGCCAGTTAAAAATCTTAATACCGGTTGGTATACCTACCATAAAGGTGAGGAAGGAGAATACCATGTTTGCCAGCGATGATTGTCCGGCAGTAAACATGTGGTGTCCCCAAACCAAGAAACCGATAAAAGCAATCGCTAGAGAGGAGAGTGCAATCGCCCAGTAGCCAAATATAATTTTCTTAGAGAACGTTGAGATGATTTCTGATACAATTCCAAAACCCGGAACAATCATAATGTAAACAGCAGGGTGGGAGTAGAACCAGAAAAAGTGTTGATAAAGGACAGGATCACCGCCAAGGTTGGGATCAAAAATTCCAATTCCCAATGCACGCTCCATAGTTAAAAGAAGAACCGTGATGGCCAGGACAGGAGTAGCCAAAATCTGGATGATGGATGTTGCGTAAAGTGCCCACAAGTTGAGTGGTAATTTTGACCAGGTTAATCCCGGTGAACGCATCTTATGTATTGTAACAATGAAGTTCACACCCGTTAATATGGATGAGAACCCGAGTATGAAGATACCTAGTGTCATCATCATTACACTACCTCCTGTGGTGGCACTGTAAGGAGTGTAGAATGTCCAGCCGGTATCCACACCGCCGGTTAATATGGCCGTTAGTGTAAACAGGGCACCAATTACATAGATATAATAACTGGCGAGGTTCAAGCGTGGAAACGCCACATCTTTGGCTCCAAGCTGCAGTGGCAGCACAAAGTTACCCAAAACGGTTGGAACAGAAGGAACCAGAAAGAAGAAGATCATTATAGCCCCGTGCAGAGTAAATACCTGGTTGTATAGGTCTGCATCAAGGAAAGATCGTGCCGGAGTCCATAATTCTGTTCTGAGAACTAACGCAAGAATTCCTCCAACCAGGAAGAAAAGAGCGATCGATCCAAGGTACATCAGGCCGATTTTCTTATGGTCAACGGTTGTTAACCAGGCCCAAAGACCTTTCTCTTCGTTGAGATAGTGTTTCTCAGGATTCTCTTCGGGCTTGTAGCGCCGAACCTGAACTTTTTTGTAAGTGGTATTAGATGCTTCTGATGTTGCCATGGTCTATTGTAAGGTTTTTATATACTCAATGATTGCATCAATCTGTCTGTCGTCGAGTGTTCCCGCGTAGGAAGGCATTACGTTTTGGAATCCTTCATGAATTTTTGCGCCCGGCTCCAGGATACTTTCACGAACGTAGTTTTCATCATAAACAACCGTTTCACCGCTCTCTAAAGGAACGTCAGATCCCCAGGCACCCTGGAAAGTAGGACCCACCAGTCTTGTGCCGTCATCGGAGTGGCATGTCATACACGCATTGCGCTGAACAAGCATTTCACCGCGCTCGGCGGGTTCCATATCTTCACCGTCTCCTGCGGATGTTTCGAGCCATGTTTCAAAATCTTCCTGTGTGTGAACAAAGGTTGTAGCCAGCATGTTTGAGTGAGCTGTACCGCAATACTCAGTACAGTAAATAATAGATTCACCTACTTCTGTTGCTTCAAACCACAGTTGTGTATATCGATTTGGAAGAACATCCATTTTAACTCTGAAATCAGGGATGTAGAGTGAGTGTATCACATCGTCAGAACTCATGATCAATTTGACCGGTCTGTTGACGGGAACATGAAGTTCATTTACGCTTACATTTCCATTTGCATAGTGAAATTCCCAAAGCCAGCTTTTACCAACTACTCGAATTTCGTAAGCATCGGAGGGAGGGGTGATTTTTTTCATATATGTATTATATCCCCATCCAAAAACAATGATTACCAAAATAAGTGGAATCACAGACCAGGTAATCTCAAGTTTGTTGTTGTGGGATATAACCGGTGTTACATCATCTTCCGACTTTCTTTTGTATTTCCAGGCGAAATAGATAATAGCAACAGTAATTCCAAAGAGGAGAATAAAGCTGGTTACGTTGATGAAGTAGAACAATGCATCTGTCTCACCGGCAATGGTACTTTTGGCCGGTGGAAGCATATATTCAATAAGTCTATTCATGTTCAGTAGTAGTTTTTAGGATTGTGAAGATTGGCGCTCGCGCCTCCAAAAAATTCCAAGAAATATACCTAGAATAATCACGGTAGCCAAGCCACCGAGCTTCATAATATTCATCGCAACCGGTACATAACTTTGCGATGATGGATCGTATGTAAAACAGTATAGGATGACTTGGTCCAGCGCTGATCCAATTTTACCATCAGCAGCTTCAAATAGTGCATTTCGCAGATCAAGTTCTCTAAAAGTGGCACCGTAAAGATAACGGGTAATTTTACCCTCCGGGCTCAGCATCATTATGCTGGCCAGATGTACATACTCGCCGGTGCGTTCATCATATTTATATCGGAATCCAATCGATTCTGTCAGTGCTTCAATTTCCTGCTCGTTACCGGTTAAAAAGTGCCACCCTTCATCAGCTTTAGGTCTGTCGAGAGACTCTAAATAAGATCTTTTATTTTGAGCGGCCAGCTCAGGGCCCTCTTCCGGATCGATACTAAAAGAGATAATTGTATAATCTTCACCGGGAGACCAAACCAGTTGTTCAACAACTTTATAAACCGCATCAAGTACCAGGCTGCATAGAGTAGGGCAGTCGTAGTATAATGGATTTAAAAGAACAGGTTTGCCGTCGATGAACAGATCTCCAAGCCTTACTGAATCACCTTCAGCATTTGCAAATTTCAGATCAAGGGGAATTGTATCCCCAAGTTTTTCATCAACACCAATATCTTCAAGTATTTGCGGTTTAGACTGATTTAGCTGAGCAGATACCGAAACGGCAGTAAAAATGAAAAACACTGAAATCAATGTTCCGATTCTCAGTGCGTACTTCATAAAGTTACATTAATTACGTTCATTCGCTATTTCTGAGATAGCCTGATCTATCGGGATACGATAAATGCCTTCCTCGGGATCAACAACTCCATAGCTGTTCAGCGTTTCACTGTCTTGCTGTTGTAATTGTTGTATATCATAAAACTGACTCTCTTCAGAGGTCCTGTCAGCTACAGTTGAAGTTGTATAACTATGAACATAGAAAACAGAAACAATGATAAGAAGCACAACAGCAGAACCAAATGCGCTCCAAAAGACAATTTTTTTGTAGTCTGGCGCGTCAAATGCTACGCCGTATTCAACCGAGGATGCATAGCTTTCGGTCGTTTTGATCGTTACGCTATCATCATCCTCGTTAACGACAGTAACTCCGGTTTCGCGCATCCATTCACGTATTTCTTCAACAGAAACATTGTGTTTCTCCGCAAGTTCATGGAGCGTACTTTCTTCGCCCGATGCAGCTTTTAAAGCTATTGCTGCTTTTTCTTCTTTAGTGAAATTTTTTGAGCTGTTACTCATAGCTAAATACAGTTAAAGAAAATTTATTGATGATACTCTTTGTGTAATGAATCCGGGAGATTGGGATCGTTCACCGGCACCATGTTATTGTTTTTAAACGTCTGAAAGAACATTCCCATAAAAATACCACCTAAACCTACCAATGTAGTAACGTCCAGCCAGCTAAATGTGAAGCCTTCTCCATGCAGAACCGGCATTACAATCCAGTTAAATTCAATGTAGTGCATTACCAGAACCAGAACCGATGTGATGATAAGTAATGTCTTGTTGTGTTTCGTATCTCTGTTCAATAACAGGAAAAATGGAATCACAAAACGGCCAAACAGCAGCATGTATGTGATTACTGCCCAGCTGCCTTCCATTCTAAAGTAGAACCATAGAGTCTCTTCAGGGATGTTTGCGTAATACTGAAGCAGGAACTGGCTAAATGCGATGTATGCATAAAATACTGTAAAACCGAAAAACCAAGCTCCTAAATCGTAAATGTGAGCTTTTTCAATGGTGTTTTTCAGCATGTCATTTTTGTGCATCCAGAAGATGAACAAAATGATAAAAGGAAACAGAGCCTGGATACTCATAGAAAAGAAGTAAACCGGAAACATAGTAGAGAACCAATGCGCATCAAGAGACATCAACCAGTCGAAACTGGCAAACGCAACGGTAAAAGAAAAGATAAGTATTCCCGGTGCGCTTAATTTTCTAAGCAGAGCGGTAAGGCCCCAGTCGCGGGTTCTGTCCATTTTGATAGAAACCTGGTGCAGTTTATAGCCGAAAAATCCCCAGATTGCAAAATAGAGTACCTGTCGAATCAAGAAGAACGGTTCATTCAAATAGGGAACTTTTCCTAACATAATTGGATCGGCGGCTACATACTCTGTATTTGTCCAGCTGTAAAGGTTTGACAGCCCTAAAAGCACTGGTATAAAGAAGAGTGCCCAAATCCATAGTTTTGAAAAGAGCGATTCGGGAATCCTTCTGATAACAGCTCCCCAGGAAGATTTTGTTATGTGATGTATCATCACCAGTATTAAACCCGCCAGGGCAAAACTTGTGAAAAAGGTGAAGCTAGTCAGATAAGAGAAGAAAAACTGATCCGCATTGAGAAAATAGCCAACGGCACTTGCAATTAAACCTGCAATACCTACGCCATAAAATGCTTTTGTGGCATCTTTATGAGCCGGAAATTGAACGGAATCAGCTAATTTTGGACTGTTTGAAGCCATGAATTTATTTCTTTTTATCGCTCTGTGTTAATTATCAGAAAGTGTTTTAATGTACTCTACAATAGATTGAAGTTCCCCGTCAGACAGGTAATCGTAAGGGGCCATTACGTTGTCATAACCTTCAACGATTTTAGCACCGGGCTCTACGATAGACTCAATCAAATACTCTTCATCGGCAATTGCAGAAGTTCCGTCTGTAAAGTTCCTTTCAGCGCCGTATAGATCTTTGAAAGTAGGGCCGACCAATCGGGTACCGTCATCAGAGTGACATGCATTACAGGCGTTTCTCACCACAAGCTGTTCTCCACGCTCAGCAGATATCTCTTCTTCACCTCTGGCGGCAGCTCGTTGTTCTGCCAGTTCAGCTTCTCTGGCTCTGCGAGCCTCATCTTCCTGTAACAGTTGTGCCAAATCTACATCATACTGTTCCATTTCAGATTCAGGTACATTCTGGCTGCGCTGAAGAGCTCTCACATAAGCAACAATTGCCCATCTGTCTTCAACTTTGATTTGAGATGCGTATCCGGGCATGTTTCGAATACCGTATGCAATCGCAGAGTAAATTTCTCCGTCCGGCATATCATAGCTGGCTTCTCTGTGGAAGGTTGGAGCCGGCACATATCCATATCCGCCCGTCATAATAATTCCCTGACCGTTACCTGTTCCGCCGTGACACATCTGGCAGTATACTTGATACATATCTTGGCCCCTGTAGAGGAATGACTCCGTAATATCGAATGGAATTTCGTTTGTATACTCACCAGTTTCGTCAACTCCCTCATAGAGAGCGGTATCGTGACGCAGCTGTCCGCGTGCAACGGTTCCTTCAACCGGCATGCGCATGGACCGACCGTCAGCAAAGAAGCGATTCTCTTGCTGAGCGTTAAATCTTTCCTGAAAATCCATATTCAACTGTGGATGAATAGGGGGTTTCTCAGATTTTTGACCCCGACATGACATCAACATGACCGAAATCAATAGTAGGGCGCAAATTTTGGCTGTGTTTAATTTCATCTGTCTGAACAAATTAAAATTTAAATCAGATGCAACAGGTCTGCTGAGTTCTCCCAGCTTACCTGCTGTAAATAGTTATTTTTAAAACTGTTTTGAAATACAACAAGTGTTAGTTGTCGTAGATCTCTTCAATATTTGTACCACCTGCGTCTTTTAACAATGTCTGCACTTTATCAGCATCAAACTGTGGATCTTCAGCTTCAATACAGACAAAAAATCCGTCATCTGTTGCTTTTTTAAAGTTTTCAGAGTTAAAGAGCGGGTGATTGAATCGCGGCAATCCGTTTAAGAAAAACATTCCGAATACAGCACCAAATGCTGACAGTAGAATGGTTAGCTCAAAGATTACCGGAATCCATGCCGGTATATTCATTAAAGGTTTACCGCTGATATTAAGCGGGTAATCGACAACCATCATGTAATAGATCATAGCGAACGCACCAACCAAACCAATCAAACCATGAATACCCACAATCCAGCCGAGCTTTGACTTAGGCAGATTCATCGCTTTATCAATCCCGTGAATGGGGAAGGGGCTGAATGTATCGTACTTTCTAAAGCCGTTCTGGTTGATTTTTTTAGCTGCATCGATGAGCTCTTTAGGATTTCTAAACTCAGCGAGAACGCCATACATTTTATTTTCTTCAGTAGATTTCTTCATCACTTTATCCTTTTTGTGCTGAATCTTTTACAGGTTCCGGAATTTCTACTTTAGGAGGAATAAACTCTCCGTTTTCATCATAGTTATGTGGATCAGCTTGCGGCATTACACCTTTCAGCTCGGCTACAGCTACCATTGGCAGGAAGCGGAGGAAGAGCAGGAAGAATGTGAAAAACAGACCGAATGTTCCAATATAAGTAATTACGTCCCAGAAAGTTGGTGAATAGTAACCCCATGACGACGGTAAGAAATCCTGAGAAAGAGATGTAATTGCAATTACAAATCGTTCGAACCACATACCGATGTTCACTACAATGGAGATTACAAATGTGAATGCCACATTTCGCCTCAACTTCTTAGACCAGAAGAACTGTGGGGATATCACGTTACAAGTAATCATTATCCAGTATGCCCATGCATATGGACCTGTAGCTCTGAGAATGAAAATTGCTTTCTCATATTCAACACCACCATACCAGGCAATAAAGAACTCCATCAGGTAGGCAAAACCAACCATTGTACCGGTAACCATCACAATGATATTCATTTTCTCAATGTGATCAACGGTCATGATCTCTTCAAGCCCGTAGATTTTGCGAACGATAATCATCAGTGTTAGTACCATTGCAAAGCCGGAAAATACGGCACCGGCAACGAAGTAAGGCGGGAAGATTGTTGTGTGCCATCCTGGAATAAGTGAAACAGCAAAGTCGAAAGATACAATCGTGTGTACAGAGAGTACCAGCGGTGTGGCCAGTCCGGCAAGAATCATGTAAGACTTTTCGTAGTTCCACCAGTGACGGTTACTGCCACGCCAGCCCAGTGCAAATGTACCATAAGCCAGCTTAGCGAATTTACTTTTAACACGATCTCTCAATGTAGCGAGATCAGGAACGAGCCCTACATACCAGAATAGAGTAGATACCGTAAAATAGGTGGATACTGCAAAAACGTCCCATAAAAGGGGAGAGTTGAAGTTTGGCCACATAGCCATCTGATTTGGCAGCGGGAATACCCAGTAGATCACCCAGATACGACCTACGTGAATAGCCGGAAATATACCAGCACACATAACGGCGAAAATGGTCATCGCCTCTGCAAACCGGTTAATGGCCGTTCTCCAATCCTGACGGAACAGGAAAAGAATAGCGGAAATTAAAGTTCCGGCGTGGCCTATACCTACCCACCAAACAAAGTTAATAATTGCCCATCCCCATCCGGCAGGCTGATTTAGTCCCCAAATTCCGGTTCCTTCCCAAATGAGGTATCCGATTGCAAAAAGAAGAACAAACAGCAGAATATTTGAAATACCAAATGCGATGTACCACCCTTTGGGAGTGGGGCGCATGTTGATATCAGTAATCAGCGCTGTTATGCTTTTAAAATCGTGATTCCCCTTTACAAGAGCGGGTTCAGGAACGTATTCGTACGTTTTACTCATGTTAAATCAGTTGCGATTAAATATCCTGGTTATTAAGCCAATTCTGAGTTAGTATTTCGTAGCTTTGCGAGATATGACGTTCTTGGACGCACATTCATCTCTTCGAGCATTACGTAGTTTCGGTCATTCTGCTTATGCTGAGAAACAACACTGTTTTGATCTGTTAGATCGCCAAATGTAATTGCATTGGCCGGGCAAGCTTGCTGGCAAGCTGTTTTAACAGCGCCATCTTCAGGCTTCTTGGAACCGGTAGCAATTTTCGATTTGATTTTCGCCTTATTAACTCGCTGCACGCAGTAAGAGCACTTCTCAATCACACCTCTGAAACGAACCGTTACATCCGGGTTCATTGCCATCTGGATGATCTCAGGATCATCTCCGGTGGTTAAGTACTCTTTTGTATAGTTGAAAAAGTTGAAGCGACGAACCTTGAAAGGGCAGTTGTTGGCACAGTACCTGGTACCGATACATCGGTTATAGGTCATCTGGTTCATCCCGTCTTCACTGTGTGTAGTGGCTGCAACCGGACAAACCTGCTCGCAAGGAGCCAATTCGCAGTGCATACACGGTACAGGCTGGTGATAGACTTTTGGATTGTCACGATCGCCTTCAAAATAGCGGTCGGTACGGATCCAGTGCATAATTCGTCTTCGGCCAACTTCACGTTTACCGATTACAGGAATATTATTTTCTGCCTGACATGCGATGGTACATACTCCACAACCAAAGCATGCGTTCAGGTCGATGGCCATTCCCCATTGGGGCTGGTGGTCGGGACCGTACTGCTCATTAAAGAGCGATATTGGGCCTCTGTCATCACCTTTTGCAAGAGCTTCTTTCATACCGGGCACTTCAAATCCGTGTACACTCTTAAAGGTTGCAAATTCAGGATTGTCGCGATATTCTTCGAGAGTTGCTTCGCGAACCATGTCACGACCTTCAATATTGTTGTGATCCTGAACACAGGCGATTTCGTATTTACTGCCTGTTCTTTCAACATCTGCTGGTCTGAAGAACATCGCATCACTTGTACGCAGGGGATATGTGTCAACACCTACTCCGTCAGCGACGCGACCAACGTTATTTCGGCCGTAACCTGTTGTTAATGTGATTGAGTTGTCGGCATGTCCCGGCAGTACCCAGGCTGCAATCTCAATAGTGTTGCCTCCGGCAGATATACGAACCGTAGGCACATCATTAGATTTAAAACTTTGTTCCGGTGGCAAACCAAGCGATTCAGCTGTGCTTGGACTCATCAGTGCTACGTTGTCCCAAGTGATTTTCGTCATCGGCTCGGGCAGCTCTTGCAGCCATCCGTTATTTGCAAAGCGGCCATCAAAAAGAGTGGCATCCGGTTTAATGTTAATTTCAATACCGGAAATTGGCTCTGCGTTTAAATGAGGTCGAACATCAGAAGCAAAACCTGGTCTCAAGGATACATTTACAGCATCAAATCCGGAGTCAGGATCAACTCCATCATGCAGGACTGTTTCCCATCTTTTGTTAAAATCATTAGTGAAGTAACTGCTCCAGGTTTCCTGAACCAGATCGTAGCCTACACTCTCTTCGCCTGTAATGATTGTGTTTAAAAACTCAACTTCACTCAGCCCGTCAAAAAGCGGTAATATTTGCGGTTGAATTACAGAACGCTGACCTGTGTAAGAAAGTCCGTCTCCCCATGCTTCGAGGAAATGAGCTCTGTTTACATGCCAGTCAGCTACTTTTGAAGTTTCATTATAGTAGTCAGAAAGATGAATCTTCGTATCAACGTTACCGAATGCAAGTGCAAAGTCTAAATCAGAAGGAGCGGAGTAAACAGGATTTGTACCAATTAGTACAACGGTATCATAAACACCCGCTTTCATCTCATTCATCGCCTCTAAAAAGGCTTCGGTCTGATTCTGATCTCCGTAGTAAGGAATTTCGTGGTAGGTAACTGTATTTCCTGCATTATCCAGTGCTGTATTCATTGCAGCAACAGCGGCATGCGCAGCAGGAGAGTGGTCGAAACCAAGACTAACAATAGAGTTCCCACGGTTGGAAAGCAGGTCATTGGCAAGCTTTTTAACCCAGTCGTGGTTGGTAAATTCGTTTGAAACATTACCAAATGCATTCAGTCCGTTTATACTCTCAGAAAGTCTTGAAGCAAGCGCATAAGCAAACGGTTCAATCTCTGAAGTCTTCAGTCTAAGTCTGTGATCAGCGTAAGACCCGGTAGATGTGAAAGAGTTTTCAACACTGTAGATGCGCGACATGGTGTCGTTAGTGTTGGTCACTTTTCGTCGTGAAGTCAGCTTATAAGCATTTTCAACACTGTTTTTGTGTCCGTATGGACTCATAAAGTCATCATTCAGAGAAACGACAACATCAGCATTATCAAAATGGTTAACCGTTCTAAGCCTTCTTCCAAATGCGATATTTGTTCCTTCTATAGCATGATCGTCATTGAAAGGCTCGAAAGTAACCCAGTTTGCATTTGAAAATGTTTGAAGTGCTTTCTCTTTTACTCTGTTATATGTAGGCGATGAGTTTGCCTCGCTGATAAACAGAACTCTTCTGTTGCGATCAGAAAAATGCTCTGATGCAAATTGAATAAAATCTTCTTTAGAAACAGATTCACCATTTCTGCGTGGTGATCTGGATCGATCGGGGTCGTATAAGTTTAATATACCGGCCTGATTGTAAATATTTGTTCTTCCGCCACTTGCCGGATGTTGGTCGTTACCCTCAAGTTTGGTAGGGCGCCCTTCATTATTCTCTACCAGAAGACCTGTAACCGTATCCTGAAACGGCATGCTGGTTGCGTAAAAATTGGGCTCGCCGAGTACAAGATCTTCAGGCTGTTTTGTATAAGGAAGAATTTTCTGAACCGGTTTACGGCAAGATGCAAAGCCGGCTAACGCGATTGAGGCTCCCATTACACGGAGGAAGCTTCGTCGAGAAACCTGATCGGTCATTTCGGTAGCATTCTCAGGGAATTCTCTTTCAGCGTACTTTTGGTACTCTTCGTTTTTGGCAAGTTCGTTTAAACTTTTCCAGAAAGTAGTTTGATTTGACTGATCACTCATTCTTTACAGAATATTAAATTGAAACTCAGGGTTTGATTTGATCAAACAATTAATAGTGGCAACTTTGACAGTAAGTAGGGGCATTGATGTTGTGTTTAGCAACCAATTCGCGCCCAATTTCCAGCTGATTTTCTACTGAATAGCCCATTGTAGTTACTTCTGATACAGGGCGTACATGTTTTTCAGGTTCCCGGTGGCAATCGAGGCACCATCCCATACTAAGAGGTTCAGCCTGGTAGACAACTTCCATCCGATCCACACGGCCGTGGCAAGATTCACACCCAACACCAACATTGACGTGCGCTGCGTGATTAAAATATGCGTAATCCGGCAGCATGTGTACTCTTACCCACTCAATCGGCTTGCCAGTTTCCCAGCTGTCGCGAACCAACTGAAGAGATTCCGCATCTGTGCGAATCTGACTGTGGCAGTTCATACATGTTTGTGTAGCTGGAATATTAGCATGACGAGACTCTTCCACCTGTGTGTGACAATATTGACAATCCATTCCCAGTTGCGCCACGTGAACCTGATGTGAAAATGGAACCGGCTGTTCAGGCATGTAGCCTACATCGGTAAATTCAGGTGAGAAGAAATACCATATACCAAATACGATGGCATTTAAAAGTATGATAGAACCTATAAGAATTCGTTTGGGTGCTTCATCAACCCATTTAGGAAAAATCTGAGCCATAAGAATTATTGAATATTATCCATTCCTTATTGAGAAATTTACCGTAGACAAATCAGCCAAGAAGGTAGCGAAATTTATATATTCTGCATACCAAAATTGGGTAGAATTTGAGTATTTAAACTCGTTCTAAATAAACAGGTCTCGGTAAACATCTACTTCGATTGCAACCAAAGATAGTGGACAGATCTGTTAATTGCTTAAAATTTGAGGTTTTTTTTCCACTCCTTTTTTTAACGATTGATTTGCCGGAGGATAGTGATTGTTGGATTCTTTAAAAAACTCTGAAGGCACTTGATTTAGGAATTTTCCCGACAAACTTTTTCGTTGTGAAGAGTCTATATATTTGATTTTTGGTGTAAAGATTTTTTTAGATTTATCTAAAAATTTATCCCTAAAAGATATATTTTTGAGCGCAGAACAGAAGTAATACAAACTATTGATCATGAACAGACCGAACAGCGAAGAGCTAACCGTAGAATTTTTAAAGAATATTAGTGTAACCAAAGCGATTGGAGTTATACTCCTTATAAGTGGGGCCGCTTTTCTGTTTTTAATATGGCTGATCTATTTCAGGGAAACAGCAGAGGAGACAGCTGCCTGGGTAGCAAATCTGCCGGCGCTCAACGCTCTCCTCAACAGTGCGAGTACGGTGTTTATCATCCTGGGTTTTCTGGCAATAAAGAAAAAAGAGTACGTGACCCACATGAAGTTTATGCTTACAGCATTTGTTACGTCTTCTCTCTTTTTGATTAGCTACCTGGTTTACCACAATTTTGTAGGTCATACACCATTTCCGGGTGAAGGACTTATCAGACCGATCTACTTTTTTATCCTGATCAGCCACATCATATTGTCTGCATTTGTAGTCCCTCTGGTACTAACCAGTTATTATTTTGCCTTTGCCGGTAAATTCTCAACTCATCGTAAAGTTTCGAAGTGGACATTACCAATCTGGCTATATGTATCTGTAACCGGCGTAGTCATCTTTTTTGTGTTGAATGCTTATGTATAAGGCACATACAGTTTAAAACTGACTAGATGGAGCTCAGAAACTCGTGAAGGTCCTGGTCACTGTCCAGGTCCAGTTTTTTTCGAAGACGGGATCGGTTGATGTAAACACTGGAGGGCTGAATATTCATAAAATCGGCTATCTCTTTTGAATTAAACCCTAGTTTCAGATAAGCACAGAGGCGAAGGTCATTACTTGATAGTTGTGGATATTCATTTTTCAGCCGTTGGAAAAATTCCTGGTGCAGCTGATCCATCTGAATTTCAAACGTGTTGTCCTCTTCCGTTGAGTATGAGTCTAATAAGCTGTGAATCTCTTTCCATCTGGTTTTAGGCAGATCAGAGCTCTCTTCAATCTTTTTGAATTTCTTTTTCAGTTTTTCGATCAGCCGGTTTTTGTCTTCGCTCTCCTTTGCTTTGTTTGCCAGCTCAATAGTTTTGTCTTTCAGTTGCTTTTTGAGCTGGTTAAAATCTTCCTGCAGGCGTTCCTGTTCGAGTTGCTGAATATTTTGCCGGTGTTTTTCCGCTTGCTCCCTCAAAGATTGCTGTTTGCTGACTAAATACTGTTTTTCCTGTTTTCTAAAAACGTGATTTTGCCACATGTATAGCAGGTACACAAGTCCGGAAAGTAGTAAAATGTACACCATATACGCGTACCAGGAGAGATACCACGGAGTGGCTATTTTAAATGATATGGACGATGCCTCATATACATTTCCATTTATTTTAGCTCTTGCCGCAAGCTCGTAGCTTCCGCTGGAAAGATTGATTAAATCTATACCACTCTCTTCAGACCAACTGCTCCAATTATCATTTTGGTTCAGGCGGTATTGATAAAGCACATTTCGCTGATTGGGCACTAAAAACTCAATGCGGAGATTGTTATAGATGTGTGGGACTGATTCACCGGCAGAAGCCCGGATCCTCTCTTCATTATTATACGCCTCAACACCTCTGAAAATCAGGTTGGTATTACCTGTCTGATCAAAAAAGTGATTATCCAAATATTTGAAAGCAAATCCATTATAGAGTGGGGTGAATTTGATGTTATCGTTGAGTGTTAGAGTTTGGTAAATCCATGTCATTATATCTTCAGGTTCAGAACGTTCATCAACTTCAGCTTTGAGATTAAAATCAACGTCTTCTGCTGAAAAAGTATATTCAAAACCACTTGTAACAACACTGATTCCATCATCTGTCATTTTAATGGTGGGCTCAGATCCTTCAAACTGTTCGGCTGGAAAAATGTCTCTGTTTACAGGAACGAGATTTTCATCGAGTTCCGCTCTTACTAAACCAAAATTGGGAATATTGGCCCAAATAATATTTTCGCTTTCAACAATTATCTGATTGATGGAGCCGCGTATCAGCTCCATTTGCTTGAGGTAAGTCCATTCACCGCCCACTTTTTGGTAAATGGAAATTCCATTGTAGGTGCCACCTAAAAGATACTCATTGTATCGGACCAGCGTCCAGTATCCCTGTTGATCACTTAAGCGCTCCAGTATGTTATCCCTTAAAATAAAAAGCCCCCGATCATGGCCTACAAAAAGTTCGCCGTCGATTAGCTCAAGAATCCATACCTGACCTTCACTTTCGGGTACTGAGTCAAATCTGTAAAACTCTACACTGTTGTTCAGTTCTTCCCAGGGTGACCTGAACAAGCCTTTGTTTGTGCCCAGATAGAAAGTGTCATTACTCAATTGTGCTGTATAACCTGTTCCAAAATCACCTCTGAAATCGTAGAAATAGGTTAGTTCATTCTTTAAATCGAGGGTGGAAACTCCGTAATCCAGACCTAGCCAAAGTTGATTATTCGGGCTATAGTGAAGACTAAGAACCGTGTTGTTTGTCAGTCCCTTATTTCTGTTAACGTAATGGATTACATTTCCATCCATATCACTGATATAAAGTCCGTTTTGCACGGTGCCAAAAGCCAGGTAGTTGTCGTTAATCTGCTCAAAACTGAATACGTTTGTATTCCGAATTGTATCAGAAATTGGTGAGTCGATGGGAGTTATATCTCCATCAACATATTTAAAGAGGCCTGAATTGTACGTTACCAGTACAATATCATTGTTGTGATGGTAAATACCCGAAATTTCGAAATCTAATCCCTCCGGAATCTCTAAAAAAGGGATTAAGGAGAGATCTCTGAACTGAAAGAGCCCGGCCTCCGTATCTGAGAAATAAAGAGTGTCATTGACATTAAAACTGTCTTTGAACCGGTTGGGTGCTGTTATCTTGGTTAAATTCTCATCTCTGTAGAGATAGATATTGAAGTCTGAGACAAATAGGAGGTTTTCGCCTAACTGATGGATATCCCAAAACTCTTCATTTAAATCTAACAGCTCATCCCGGAATGGGTAAAGCGACCTGTATTCAAACTCCAGGAAGTGGTTTCTTTCCCAAACCCCAAAGTCGAGATCTGATCCGGTGTAAATTAATGAATCATTTACTACATGGATCGACCGGGTGATGCCATCGCTACCGCTGAAGTTCTTCCAGTTATTTCCATCAAACTCAAGTAAACCTCTGTCTGTAGCCATATAAACGATGCCGTTGGGCGCCGAATCGATACCCCACACTTTTCCCTGATTGTTGTATTGAACAGGCGTGTAATTTTTTAAAAAAGGGACTCCCTTTTCCGGGATTTGCTGTGCCTGAACATTGAGAACGATCGCAAAAAGAAAACAGAAGTATGTAAGTTGTCTTTTCAAGAATGAATAGCAGAGATTTTACTGATGAGAAAAAATGACCTTCGTAAGTAATGGTGTTTAATAAACATATCCTAACACTTTACGAGATTTAACCCAAAATGTAGTCTCAACAATTCCTGCTCATTAGAGAATGTGTAAAATTAATTGGCTGTTGATTGTAATAGGAGACAAATAATTGACTATTAATCAAAAATTTATGAGTCGGAAATTGAGTCCCTGAAAGATCTGTACAAGACGAGAGTTCTAAGTTATGATGACACTTTCTTCATTACGAGCTTGGGAGATCTGTCTATTTTGAACACTCCCCAATGTTTTTCAGGCTCTGAAGGCTCGGGTGAACCTTTCCAGGTTTCATCAAAAGCTTCAAAGAAAAACGTAAGAATATTCTCCTTTTCAGCCCAATCCATCAATTTTTCAAAATAGATTTTTTGATACTCTTCATTTACATTTTCGCGGAGTATGCCTTTGCCATTGGATTTGGTAGCCCAACCGGCTTCGGTAATGACCACGGGTTTATCCGGATATCTGTTGGCTACAGACCAGTAGTTCTCTTTCGTATAGTCTAGGGCTTCATAAATATTTTTATACTCCCATACGGGGTAGGTGTGAATGGAGATGAAATCTAATTCATGTGCTAATGCTTCCAGCTTTGAAAGCCAGGGTACATAGTTTTCACAAAACGTTATCGGTTGATTTGCACGTTCTCTTACAGCACGAACATACTGTATCACACGCTCTGTGGGAACGAGATGATCTGTCCAGTCTACGCACGCCTCATTTCCTACAGATAGCAAAAAAACGATATCTGAGTAACGGTTTGCAAGTTCCGCAAGCTTAAACATCTTGTTGATGTTTTTTTCAGCGTTCTGTTCAAGTACTTTTCGCGGATGTATTCCACCGCCCCAGGGGCAATTGAAATTATTTACTTCTGCTTCGATATAGGCACCAAGCATGACCTGAAATTGAAGGCCTTCGTTTCTGATTACATCCAACACAATTTCTGCATGCAGATCGCAGTTAAATAACCGGATATATTTCCAATGCTTGTGAAGCAGCAGCAGATCCTCCCGCACTTCTTCATAGTTGGGATACTTCAATCCCGGGCGCTGACCATCTCTGAAACCCGAATAGCAGATAGCTTTTCCGGGCAGTAAACCAAGTTTATTATATGCGTTCATTCTCAATATTTAAGTTTACCGTTTTTGTCCCAGACGCCCCAGTAGGCACCTACTTCACCTTCTGAGCTGATTTTCCATGATTCATCAAAAGAGGAGAAGTAAAAAACATCTATATCTTCGTCATTCGCCCAAAGGTAGGTATTGATAAAGTAAAGCATTGCATTTTGCCGGGAGGGGACAGCATTTCCCAGTGCCTCTCCCTTATTTGGCCATCCGGTTTCAGAAATCATCACTTTCTTACCTTTTGCTGCATGCTCAACTTGATGGTACATCTGTCTCATATGCTGGAATGAATCCTTGAAGTCGGTGCCTTCCCAGTAGGGGTAACAGTTGCACAAAATGATGTCGCAAGCGTCGGTGATATTTGGTCTTTGAACAAATTCATAGTAGGCATCTACATACCCAACAGGAATATCCGGAAGCTGACGTTTAACGTCCTCGATATACTCTAACAGCTCAGCTTCCGAAAGATCTTCCCTGTAGAGAACTTCATTACCAACAGCTGCCACATCAACAAGGCCCTTATTGGCTAACTCTACCAGGTTTTCGATCTCTTTTTTATTCTTCTCCTTATCGCTGCCAAGCCAGGCTCCAACCAGTGTTTTTAAGCCGGCTTTTTTGGCAACTTCGGGAATGAGTTCATTCCCCTCTGTACAAGAGAAGGAGCGGACCCATTCGGAGTGCTTTTTCAGGATGTTTATTCTTTTTTCAATTTGTACTAAAGTTATGCTATCGCCGGGCTTTTGTCCCTCTTCGTAAAGGCTGAAACAAAAACCGTGGATCCCACTGTATAAAACCTCCAGGAACAGATCGTGCAGTTCATCTTTGGACAGCTCTTCCAGATAATCCAGTTTTGGAATAACATCCGATTTTTTAAAACTCAGGTACTTTTCTTCTCTAAAAGACATTTTAGTTTACTTTTAACTGTTCATTTTTATTCCAAAGGCCCCATCTGGCACCTACATCACCTTCGTGTCGGGCTTTCCAGGATTCATCAAATGATGAGAAGTAGAAAACTTCAACTCCTTCCTGTTCACTCCATTTCTTTAAGCGGATAAAATACTTCATCATATTTTCGACTGACGGCTCAGCCTGATCAACGCTTTTCCCGTATGTAGGCCAGCCTGTTTCTGCAATAATCACTTTTTTACCGCCTGAAACCTCTTTAATTACTTCGTACATCTTATCCAAGTAGATCGATGATTGGTTGGCATCATAGCCTTCCCAGAACGGGTAGCAGTTGGCAAGCACAACATCACAGGCCTCAATAACTTCAGGACTCTGGTGGAGTTGATAGTAAGTGTCTACATAACTTACCGGCACTCCGGGTAAAGCCTCTTTAACCTTATTGATGTACGCGATGATCTTATCCTCACTCAGTTCTTCTCTCAATAAGCATTCGTTACCAACAGAGACAATATCAGCATGACCAGCCTTGGCAATATTGATTAAATTTTCTATCTCAGTCTCGTTGGCCTCCAGGTTGTTATCGATCCAGGCCCCAACCAAGGTTTTTAAACCCATCTCTTTGGCAACTTCGGGAATCAATTCATTACCATCGGTACATGAGAATGAACGCACCCATTTGGTGTGGGGAGCCACAATCTTCATTCTTTTCTCTATTTGCTCTCTTGATAGCTGATCTCCAAGATTTTGCCCTTCCTTGTAAGGACTGAAACAGAAGCCATGAATACCGCTGTTCAGTGACTCTTTGAAGCTTTTCTTTAACTTACTTATGCTGAGTTTATTGATTTCAGCAGCGATAACTTCCACTTCGGAATCGACAGAGGCTAAAGAGAGCAACCGGTCTTTTTGGTAAGAATACGGGACAGCAACTGCATCTTTTACTGCTTTTCGGGCATCTAAGATTTCCCGTACCTCATTCGCTTTTTCTTCGGTTACATCATAATCCCGCATTACCCAAAGTGCCACCAAAGTTCCAAACATTGGCAGAGCTGAAAAGAATAATCTCAATCCTGTGATCGCTCCTTCAGGCTGAACCGTGAGATTCCCATCAAAACCGACAACGGTTAGAATGACCCCGCTTAAACCCCCGGCAATCGCAAAACCAAACTTCACCATATACCAGTAAATCGCACCGAATATTCCCTCTCTGCGTTTTCCATAATTGAGTTCGTCTATATCAATCACATCGGCAGTCATCGACATCATCAACACAAATAAACTACCAATCCCGAACGAGTGAAAGGGCAATGCCAGCAAGAACATCCACGGTTTTCCGGGGACAAATAGGAACCAAAGACTCGCATATCCAAACAGTGCTATCGTTTGAGCGATCATGAATGCTCTTTTCTTGCCAA
The DNA here is from genome assembly GCA_001564065.1 of Chitinophagaceae bacterium T5-Br10_B2g13. Lineage (GTDB taxonomy): Bacteria > Bacteroidota > Rhodothermia > Balneolales > Balneolaceae > Rhodohalobacter. Next base: position 17,008 of record LKNA01000011.1, on the reverse strand, counting down.
GTATTCTTGACATACGTGCCACTATCGGTATAACCAAAAAGGTGGTCACCAGTGCGCCGGCGCTACCAAAGAGAGGGATCCAAATGCCTGCTTCGCCCGCATCTCCGCCAAACAGATACCATACAACAATAAAGAAAGTAAACCCGGCAACAGTGTTAAAGGCATTAAAAATGAAAAATGTTGCAATACAGAGTTTTCTGAATGGAGTTAATGACAATGCCTCCTTGAACCCCCTGATGATTTCTTTGAGGCTCCGCTTAATGTTGTTCAGTGTCAGCGATTCATAATCTTCATTCACCGTAGATTTACTGGGAATAAAGATCCCGGGAATCATAGCGCAGATTGCAAAGGTAATACCCACCCAGATCGCAAGTTCGCGGGTGGCTGCTTCAGCGGATGGAAACCATGCCGGATCGTACATGATGACCCAGAACCAGGGAGCGATTACCCATGCCCATTGACCAATCCATTGAGCAATGGCCATAATTTCGGTTCTCTCATGAAAATCTTCACTCATTTCATAACCCATAGCCACATATGGCACACTGAATATGGTTAAGCCGATGTAGAAGGCAAATGACCAGAATAAGAAGTAGCCAAAATTGTAATTGACTGTGTTTTCTGCATAGAGCTGCCACATGATAGTAAATGCGATCCCCATGATAACCGCTCCTGTAATTACATACTGCCTTCTGCGGCCAAACCTTGAGCGTGTATTATCAGATATAAACCCCACGATAGGATCGGTAACCGCATCGAGAACCCTTGGCAGGAAATAGACAATGCCCCACATCCAACCGGGGAATCCTAAATTCTGAACAAGTACCACCATGAATATTCCCAACGTTGCGGGAAACATCTGGTTGGCCAGCATACCCATCCCGAATGCTATCTTATGCCGATAGGGGACTTTCTTTTTTATAGCACTAGGTTGTGACATCTATTATTTATTTATGATTTGAGTCCGGTTAGCACAACAGTCTGTAGTGCACTACCCTGAATTGAAAACTTGTGTACTTGCCCGTTCAGATTGAGGTCAATTCCGTGAGTTTCCTCGGTTTGATTTAACAGGACAACCACTACAGATCCATCCGGATTTTGTACGGCGGTAACCATGAGCTCATCATCGGAATGATCGAGCCCGATTCTGTATGCTCCGGGACGGATGAATCTGCTGAAGTGAGCCATGGTGTAGTAAAGAGGAGTGAAGTAGACCTCATCCAGATCGGGATCTACAATCACGGGTGCTGCGCACCAGTTTTCGGCCCAATTTGGTCCGCCTTGCCTGTCCAGCACCATGTTCCAGTCTATCCAGCCGTCAACCCAATTGTTTAATGTGCCAATCATATCACGTGCATAGCGGTAAACCGGTACATATTTGGTATGCAGATGCTTTCGCTCTTCGGGAGCCCAATCCCAGCCCCAATCGGTAGCCTCTTTCGACCAGTACCAATCGTCGTCCTTCCATGCGGGTACTTCAGCATCAACCGTAGCCTCAGTTTGAATTAAATGCCTATCCGGGGCTTTTCTGTGTGCATACTGCAGCTCTTCGGGAAAGTAGTGGTAGGTACTGCCATACCAGTGCACGGCCGTACCATCGTAGTACTGAGCGGCATCCGGGTCATCATACATGACATCCACCCATTCGATCAGCTCCGCATCCCGGTTCTGGTCGTATCCGAAAATTTTCACATCCTGCCCATCATTTCTAAGCTGCGGACCCAAGTGATTTTTTACAAATTCATTCTGCTCTTCCGGTGTGAAATGCATGCTCTCCCAGTTTTCATCATTTCCGAGAGGTTCATTTTCTACTGTAAATGCCCAGATATCAATTCCTTCCTCGCGGTAGGCGTCAACGTATTTAGAAAAGAAGAGCGCCCATGTGTCGTAGTACTCAGGGAGTAGTTTACCGCCTTTCCAGTCGTTATTGTCTTTCATCCACGGCGGCGCCGTCCAGGGCGATGCGATGATCTTAAACCCATCCTTTGAAATTTCCATCGCGTCTTTGATCATAGGTATGATGTCATCCCGGTCTTCGTCGATGGAGAAGTGTTCCAGGTCAACGTCTCCTTCAACCGGTGCGTAGGAGTAGTTGGAGAGGGAGAAGTCACTGGAGTTCATGTGCTTGCGGGTTAGAGAGTAACGGGCTCCGTCATCTCCGAAATAGGCCTCCAGAATTTTCATTCTGTTATCTCTGCTCAGCTCATTTAAAAGGTAAGCAGAAGCTTCGGTGAATGAACCGCCGAATCCCGTGATTTCCTGAAAACGTTCATCAGGGTTGATTGTGACTTCAACCCGAATATCTGAATCAGGAAATTCCACTCGTTCGGTTAATTGATTCCCGCTCTTTGATGTTTCAAAAATTTGGATGTCTATCTGGTCACTCATTGTACAGCTTGTAAGGAAGAATAAAAGCAGTGTTGCGCAAATCGTGAATACACTATTTTTCATCTTAGTTAGCGTTTTCAGTTTCCAGTCTCTGCTGTATTTCCTGTTCAGTTGGCGGTACCAGTACATCTTCTAAAAGCGCCTCGAAATCTCCATTGTAGGTTTTGGTGATTGGCTGTCCGTCGCGGGTCAGTCCCTCAAATACACCCTCATCTACGAGGTCCCAGATGGCATATTTTGCTTCCGCCTGCAGGTTGATTAAACCGAAGTGATTTTCAGAACCGAGAGGATTTTCTGAATCTTTCCACGGCTCATCAAAGGCTGCAAAATAGACAAGGTTGATTCCTTCGCTTTCCGACCATTCACGCACCAAGTCGTGATACATCCCCGCTTTATATTCATCGATGGCACGGGCTCCCTCGGGTCCGTAAAATTCGTTGGATATAGTTGCCCAGCCGGTTTCTCCGATGTGAACCGGTTTTTCCACACCCAGGCTTCTCATATAGTCCACCACGCTTTGATATTGCATTTTGGCATAGTCGAGTGCACGGTGCATGGCTGCATCAATTTTCTCCATGTCAGAGAGGTGCTGTTCATCTTCAGGTACTCCCCAGAATTCGGGGTTGTAGTGCGTGTCGTGCATGGGGTAGGTGTGCAAGGAGATGTAATCCACAGCGCGGATCAGTTCGTTTAATGCATCTTTGTGGTATACCGGATCACCGCCACCCCACGACGCGAAGTTGTCTGAACTGGTAATCCAAAGTGTCTCGGGCAGATCTCCCTGCTGTTTCAGATCCTGAAGGTAGTTTACCCAGTTGAGAATTATTTCCGGCTCAACGTAATACTCCCACGCCCAGTGGACCATCGCTTCATTGCCCACGGCAAGAATTTTAACGATATCGGGATATTCATTGGCAAGCGCTATAGCTCGTTCAATTTCGCTTTCGTTCTCCTCGCTCTCAACATCCCTGATTCTTTCAGGATGATCTGTCCATGCGTATTTGGCGTCGATCCAGGCACCCATCATCAAATACATGTCGAACTCCGGATCCTCTTGCTGAACTTCACGAATTGCTTTGAGCAGGTTTTCTGCCTCATCGTAATATACGTTGTAGGTTCTAAGCAGACGGATTCCCATGGCATGCAGTATCTTAATATCGTCCTTAAGCTGCGGGATAGTGGGCTGTATGTCCCTGGTGGTGTCGCGGTACGCGCCAAATGAGATCGCCCTGTAGTAGGGGTCGCTTAAAATTTCGGCGGCAGTAACACTACTGCCGGCAGCCTGTCGATCCGGTGAACCGTTGCATGAACTCATAAGCAGTGGTACTGTGATTGCGATAAGAAGTAAGAGTATGTTTTTCATCTTTTCAATTTGAGTTGTTTCGGGCTATGTAAGCTGATCGCTTTTCAAATCAACTATGATCAATTCAATTTCACCGGTACGATTAAATATTTTCCGGCTGACGTTCCTGTTCAGGTTCAAGCCATTAATATTTTCGTTATCACCGCTGCTGAATGTGACTTTGATTCCGGTTTTACCGGATTTTTTATAGACAACCGGTACCTGGCAAAATGTAAATGCCATTGAGTTTGGCTGAAGGTCAAGCTTTCGGTCGATATCCTTCACATCGACATAGTTGAATTGAGACTTCTCTTTGAGAAATTCGCTCTCTTTGAGCAGAACAGGGTTAAATACCAGCTTTCCATCTTCAATAAATACTCCCAGTTCACCCATTCGAACAAGTATATCCTCCTTCACCTGACCGGTCATGCCGGGCTGCTGTGCCCCTCTGTGATATGGAGTGTGCGAGTATGGGTCGGTTGGAAATGCTCCGTAAACTTCAGGTGATTTATGAATTCCGATTCCATCCCCAACTTCATAAAAATGGTTTTTCAGACGATTGAGTACGGATGTGTCAGCGCCCTTATGAATAGCTTCAAGAGTTACCTCTTCCACAGCCAGGTAGAGTTTGGAAACCATATGCCAGTAGATGGAACCCAGTCCCTCAAAGGCGAAGAATGTTCCGGACCGCCCGGTAAACGCTTTGTGATTAAATACCTCTTCAAAAATTTGAAGGAGTAGGTCGAACTCTTTTTCAACCAGTGACTGATATTTGTCAGAGTTGATCTGATGGAGAGCTTTACTCAAATCTCCTGCATTTCTGAAGTTACCGTTGAAATGGTAATTACCTTTTACGTCTTTGTTGATAATTCTACGGTCACTGTCTGCAACCATCTGCTTAAGCAGCTCCGATTTTTCAACCAAATTTTTCGGGATGTTATTCTTCTCTAAAAATCCGGGAAGCTCCTTGTTTGGGTAGAGTATATAGCTGTTCTGATCTTCCCGATAGAGGGCGCTGTTGCGAAGGGCATCCATCACCTCAGCAGACTCCCGCGGGCTCAAGTAACCTGAGCTGAGAACCGCAACCTGACCTTCCAGCATCTCATCAAGACGGGAAATTGAAACCCCATCAGGATTCATGCTCATTAGGTTATATGCATGATAAAGATTGTCTTCTCTTCGATTTGCTTCAATGGAGTGCTCCAGATAGGAGAGGGCTGTATTTAAGAATTCAGAAATCTGATCAATTTTCAGCGATTCCTTATTTCCGGTAAACCCATTTTCATAAATCCGGTTTCTATACTCACTGCCGGCCATTCCCAAAGCATCGGTAACAGCTTTTCTGTCTGCGTCATCAAACCGGTTATTTAGTAATCCTTTATGTTGCTGAAGAGTGTCTGAAATTTGGGTAAAAAAGCGATCGAGTTCTTCGGAAATAACCAACTCATTAAGCTCTGTTTCAGAGAGGGTGCTTTCAAAGAATTTCAAAAATCGCCGGAGGTAATAGAGTGTCACCATAGAGACCCCGTTTCCTACCAGGGCGTTGTTGGCGTCATTCCATTCCGGACGCTGGGTGTTCATCCAGATACCGCCTTCAGGTATGAAATTGGACATTTTGGCAAGAACAGTAGCCAGAATCTTCTCAATAAAGTTAACCCGGTAGATATCACTCTGCTCACTTTGAAGAAGTGCACCATCGGCCCCGATCTCTTCTACTTTTTTATGAATTTCCTGATCCGATTTACCATCAAAATCGATGGTGTTTTTGGGATCTTTTGCAATCTGCTCGTAAGATTTGATCCGGTAGGGTACATTAGCATAAGCGAAGCACTCTTTGTTGAAAAGCTGTTCGAGCGCATCCGGCTGAAGGTTTCTGTAAAACTCTAAAAATTTCAGGAGGTAGATAATCTGATGATCTCCCCAGTAGCCGATGTATGACCAAGGATCATCAGGGTCGATCGTTTCCCAGTCGAACCCGCCTTTGGTAACCCTGTATGGGTTGTAACCGTCAAACGTGGTGGCGTTCAGAAACTTGAAAATCATGCCTTCAATAAAGCCGGGATAGGAGTGAACCAATGCTTCCCAGTTCTGGAAAATATCACGCCAGTTGCCCTCGTAATCCAGAATTTTTGATCCATCCAGTTCGCTGTGCGTATTGATGGAAAACTGATTCCAGGGCCGGCTTGGATCTCCGTGTCTGCGACTGAATTTTAGTGGCAAATACTCTTTCGAAAGGCGCAGCAAATCCGGATCGTCCATTTTCTCAACACGGTCATACAGCTCCGTATTTGAAAATACCTCGTCCAACTGATCAACAAATTGTTGGTTTCTACTGTATACATTTGAATTTGCACCCTTCAGATAGGAGAGGAAATCGTCCTTTTCAATTTGGTAATTATCGTCAAAAATACCACCGCGCATAATGTTAAACAGCACATTAGAGTAGTGGCGAGCATCTTTCAGATGATCTGAAGTTTTCTGCAGGCCGTCTGCGCTACCGGTTAACAGCAAAAGCCTCTCGGTTCCAGCTTCTACATCTTGCAGTACATTTTCTTTTAAGTATTTATCGTTCTGAATAGCTTTATTCAGCTCTACAATTTGCGACTGATTCTGATTTACATTCGCAACGATTTTCCACTTTTTGGTTTCGTTTGCCGGTAAAACAATCTCTTCATGAAGGAAATAGGCTCCTTTTTCTCCTTTAACGTCCTGCTCTTCAACGATCTCTTCCTTGTTACGGAATGTATTGAGCTGGAGCGATGATAAAAGATGCTTGGGTTTATCAAGACCTAATGACCAGGCAATGTTAGCTTTCAGGGCTTCGCTGGGTTCTGCTTTATCTACAATGATGGCGCTCAGTGCAAAAACAGCTAAACCGGATTCAGCGACTAACTCCGTTCTTTTGTAGGCGTCTGCAAGATTACTTGAGGCCTGCTGTAGGTCGCTTTCAACGCCATAGGGAAGTACGTTTTGTATACCGTCTATGAATGAAAGAGTGTGATCACGATCAGAATGGTTGATCAACTCAGAGGTTCTGACAAATCCATATTGATTGCTTGAATTCCATTCATACCTGAAAGTGAGTCCCAGATCGTTATTGATCTCTTCAAAAAGAATTTTATTGCCAAACCTGTTTTTATACAGATTTCGGGTGAGCGAGAAATTATCTGTAAATCGATCCGAAAAAGGCTCCCAGAGAAGAATTTCATCATTTTTCTTTACCTGAATGATGGTTTTGCTGCCTGTTGTATCAGCCAGGTCGGTAATTTTATCATCAGTATAATAGGGGAAGAGGGCGTATTGAGCATTTTTTCTTCCGGCGCTGAGCCCGCCGTTACTGGATATAAACATCCAGTGGTTTGAATCACTTACAACACTCATAAAAAATGGTCGCAGTTGATCATAGTTACTGATTTTAAACCACTTTTCTCCGTCAAAATTTTCTACAGAAATAGATTTTGCCAATGTTCTATTATTCGTTTTTTTCATTTAAAATTAAAAAGAACACACCTGAGTATTCCGTCAGGCGTGAACGGTGACTAATTTCCTTGTTTGTAAACCCTTACGTAATCCACCATCATGGTTTGAGGGAAAGGCGTTAAATTTGAAGGAGGTCCAACAAATGTTCCGCCGACTGCCACATTGAGTATAATGTGAAATGTGTTATCGTTGAAAACCCACTCTCCATCCACATCGTCCGGTGTAATTTCATTGTACATTACATCGTCGACGAAAAATTTAATGGAGTTAGGCTCCCACTCTATAGCGAACAGATAAAAGTCAGTATCGAATCTGCCTTCTGTTAACCGATATCGCCTGGTAACAGCATTTCCTGCAGAATAACCCGGTCCATGAATACTTCCATGAATTACTAATGGTTCCTGTCCACGATACTCCATGATATCGATCTCACCAATTTGTGGCCAGATTACCGTACCATCAGAATCGTCTCCAAGTAACCAGAATGCCGGCCAAATTCCCTGGCCAAAGGGTAGCTTGATACTTGCTTCGAACCGGCCAAAAGTTGTTTCAAACAGACCTCTTGTCAGTATTCTGGCCGAGGTATAAGAAGAGCCTTCAAAAGACTCTTCTCTTGCGGTTATATGCAGCATACCATCTTCAATACGGACATTTTCAGGTCGGTCTGTGTAGTATTGTCGCTCGTTGTTTCCCCATCCGGGCTGGCCGAAGATCTCCACGCCGGTTCCAATGTCGAAGGTCCAGCGATCGGGATCAAGGCTTCCATCTACATCGAATTCATCCTGCCAGATTATTTCTCTGGTGATTTCTTCCTCAGGTTCGTTTTCAGTTCCACAACCTGATAGAGTGAGGGCCAGGAAATTTAGGCAGAGGAGAATTTTTAGTGATGTTTTCATGCTTTACTTCGATATAATTTATTTTTGATAGTTAAAGGTTTTAGCCGGGTAATATTTACCTGCTACTTGCGCAGGTAAATATTGTCGACGTAGAACGTTGACCCAACTAGTGGATTTGTTTGTGCTGGGTCAGCATCCAATACGATCTGACCAAGATTGGACTTGTTAGCCATTCCAGAGATATCCAGATCAATTCTGATCCATTCACCGGAGACCAATGCAGGTGTGCTAACAGAAGTCGATACAACGGTATCATCTCCTCCATCAAACGAATCATCAGGACCAAAGTCTCTTAGATTTACATTCAGTTGTGAATTAGCCGGGACCTCATCCGGGAAGAAAACATCCATGCTTAAGAAATTCATCTCACTTCCGTCAATTGTAGGTACGTTTTGATTAAACTCGATTCCCACAAAATTGAAATTCTCATATCCCAGAACGTTATTACCATTTACTTCAAAGTCATTTGAAGTAGTGGTTTGAAATGGGGCATAAAAGCCATTATAGAAATCAACAGGAACGTTTTCGTAGGCATCACTGAAAATGGAAATTACATTTTCAGGATCTTCTGTTGGGGTCGGGGCCGGTGTGAAAACTCCTATTGATTCTATAATTAGTGCTCCACGGGCATTTAAGCTCCTCATGGTTGCTGTAATTTCAGCAGTACCCTCGCCAACAACGGTAACCTGTCCTGCTTCATTAACAGTGGCTACGCTGGTGTTGGATGAGTTGAATGAGTAGTAGGCCGGTGCAGCGCCAACGGTTACATCTACTCCGTTTGCTTGGTTCATTGTGAACGTAAGACCGCTAACTGAAGTAGCAGAACCGGTAAAACTGGTTATCGTCTCTTCGTTACCATTCATTATTGCAGGTCGTGGCTGAGCCAGACCCGGAAGATTTTCAAACTTAACGTCATCCAGCCAAAAGGAGTACCCGTCACCGTTTTCAGGACCCTCTGCATACCACAGTAACCCACGTTCTTGGGTTAACAGTGAAGCGTCCGGAATTGGGATCACATACTTTCTCCAGTTGGTGGTTAATCTAAGGCCACTCAATCCTACTTCGAATCTATTTCCGAAGAAATCCTGCCCAAAACCGATGTCATTAATAGTACCGGCTCTGGTGCCTTTGGCATAAAATGTAAGAGCATTGTAGGAGGTCAGGTTTCTTCCGCCATTTTCGTCTCTGAAGATAGCTCCGGCGAAAGCACCATCCGGATCCCCTACATTAGGCACATCAAAGCGCATTGAAAGAGAACTGCCTTCAATAGTGTTACGTGAATCAACGCTGAAAGCATCTGCCTTTGAACCTTCGTAAGGAAAATATTCCAATCCTGCACTAAATCCGTCAATAAATACTTCCGGGTTCTCCGTAAAATCGGGAGTCTCTAAGTCACTAACCGTTCGCTCGCACCCCAAAAACAGGAGGATGAACAGCGCCGGCACAATAGTGAGCTTATACTTATAAATTATTTTTAAATCCATCATTATGATCGGTTAATTGTTAAATATTTATTTGAATATAAGTTCTAAACTCCCATTCACTGCCATTATCAAAACCAGCGGCAGCATTCGGGTCGGGCGCATCAAACTCGTTAACCGGTTGTGCCGGAGCATAGCGCGGTGAGAATCGATCCAGGGATCGCCAGGTACCTCGTACACCTATACGGGTTGCGGGCATACCAAACCAATCAGGGTTTGAGAGTGTAGTTGAGAGGTCTCCCATTAGCTGCAGTGGAAATGTGAGATTGAAATCCCTGTGATAGTCATATGGTCCCCAATCATCAATTTTTACGTAGCTATTGAGCATAACTCTTTTATAGATCGAACGTATATCCACACCGTACCGATGTATTGTGCGATCATCACTGCCGTTCGACTGTGCAGGACCACCATATACATTCGCTATAATGCCAAAATCTCGGGTTGGTTTAGATACAATTCTTGCATGTACTTCCCAGAGATCTTTTGGATCCGGGGCACCGTCGAATGCAAATGTTGACCGGCCGTCAGGTAAAATACCGATAGCGGCATCCTGTGTAGTTGGCAGGTGGCGGTATACAAAACCTGCGCTTATGGCAAATGCAGCATCTTCAGATCGGTCGCTGTCCCAGTCATACATAAAAGTTGCCGGGGTAGGGTCGTACGTGATCAGGATCTCTCCGGCTACCTGCTCTCTGTTACCTCTCACAACAAAGGGGTCATCAAGTATATTTCTTGGTCTGCCGGGAGCTTCAACGCTCGATGGTATTGGGCCTTCGATAGGTTGCTGCCACAAAAAGTTGGGCGCAATTTGAAAGTTTCCAACCATGTAAGTAAGACCGGTCAGGAAATTGTACTGGTTTCCGCTTCCACTGTCTTTCAGTCTCCAGCCTGTATAGGTGAGAGTCTGATCAGCTCCGCCATCTGCAACCAGCCCCATTATGGCTGACTGGGCATACCAGTTAAACCTGCCACCTTCGTAGGTGAGCTTAAGCTTACCGCCCCAGTTATCTTCAGGTTTAATCTCATCCTGGTAAACGGAAATGCTGCCATCACTTTCCTCGCGTGCAATCTGGAACAGTCTGCCATTCAATGGCTGGCCACCCCAAATACCACCTGCCTGCACTCCAAAGTTTCCAAAATCTCTGTCTACGTGAAGTGTTACACGTCTGGTTTTAGGTCTTGGAATAGCGAATGAGCTCTCAATATCACCCTGTTCGGCAATATCTTCGTGGTAGATTCCCGTAATGTCGTAATTTCTGAAAGTAGTGGAATACTTTAACAATACAGCCGGGTTTGCTCCCCACCAAAGTTCAGGTCCAAACGCCATTTTAAATCCATCAAAATTTTTCTTTCCTGACAGCTCAAAACCAATAGGAGCTAATCCATTGTAAATAAATATTTGATCGCCATAGTTTGCTTCAGGATAAAGGTTGAAGAAATCGCCTTCATATGCCCAGTGGTAGTGACCTGTTCGATAAAACCCGTCAAGATCAAATAAACTGTGGTTCCAGCTATAACTGGCTTGATAAACCTCAATTCTGTTTAGCGATTGTAACGTAACTTCTTCATTCTCCCGGTTTGCTACATCAACAGGGCGGCCACGATTTTCATAGAAAATTTCATCAATGGGATTTTCAGCAACATTGCCCAGAACGTTAAACTCTATGTTACCTCTTACGTTAGGGGCAGGATTAGCCTCAACTCCTACGTAAAAAGATTGCATATGGTCGAAACCCAGCTGGTTTGGATATGTACGTGTATTCTGGTCAGCTTCATCAGGAGTGGTTAGAAGACTTCCTCCGGTGTTATAGGTTCTAAAATCCGCAGTAAACCTGCTCAGTCTGATTTTGCTATTCCGCTCAGCCTCAAGTGCACCTTTGTCGCCTCGTGCCTGTAACTTGGCATTTGTAAGCCGGATATTATTAAAATGCCGCTGAAGGTCTTCCATTGTAACTCCTTCTGCGTACGGGTTGAACTCGTGTGCATCTTTAATTACGTAGTAAGCAGCTCTTGGGTATAGGTCATAAAAACCCTCACTATTTGTTGGTCCTTTAGCTGTAATTCCGAACCACTCTTCGTTCATGTTATTTTCACCTTCAACGTAGTCAAACTGGTAGCCGGCGTTAGCCCATGACGCTTCTGTATTGTGTACATCCAGATCTTCGGTCTGACCATGTTTCCACCAGCCATCACTAAATTGAAAAGTAAAGCCTCCAATGGAGTTGTTGGCTCGGCCCATTCCGGCGGCATTTTCGTAGATATCTTTCCAGTTATTGAGTTTGTAGCGTGCCTGAGCTACCTGATCTTCCTGGTTTGTCCTCGCGTTAAAAGCGTCTGATCCAAATTCGGTTAGCAGAACAGGTTTACCATATTCATCCCTAACTCTGTCGTAGAGATCAGTGAATGTTAAGCCACGATAAACATTAGAGCCGAAGATGTCGATATCAGGTGCGTACTCTACAATCAGATCTAAAAAGAGTAAATCACCATTAGCTATTGCAATAGGCCGATTACTGTCGATCTCTTTCATAGCTACAGAAGCCTCATTGAAGAGTCGGTACATGTGTCGGGCTCTTTCCGTTGAAATTCGGTCTTCTACAGGGATGTCTTCCGTTTCAGCACCGCCCCAGAAAAGTCCATAGTTATTCTCATTTCCAAGCAGATAAAGTAAAAGGCCACGCGTATCCCGGTACTCTTCGGCCAGCTCTGTTACTTCACTGAGCAAAAGCTCTCTCACTTTTTCATCAGAATACTCCGTATTCCCCATCCATGCCCCGTCTATTGTGACGCCGTAACGCCCAAATGCGTGATTAAGCATGGTGTAAATTCCATAGTTGTCGTATATATATTCGATCCACTCTTTCGGTATTCCGGTGTAAACACGAATAGCGTTAACTCCCATATTTTGGAGTAAACCCATCTCGTTGTCTAAAGCTTCCATTATAAATTCAGGGGATTCATTCCATATGCTGTAGTTATAATTGGTTCCAATGGGAAAGTAATCCCAGTTCATACCGTTAACCATCAGAGGTTCGTCGTTGACAAGTAGTCTCCATCCATCTTCACCCTCTTCGACAACTACATGGTCAGACTGTGCCATCAAGGGAGTGGCAAAGCTGAATATGAAGCCTAAAACTGTGAGACAGATTACTGTAAATTTTGCTTTCATAGAGTCCTTATTAATTAACTATTTCCATTCTGTAAAGAATGCGCTGAAACTGACTGGTAAAACAGTTTCTGTCTCTACATTAATGAAGCTGTTTTGGCCAAACAAGATATACAACGTATATACATAGAGGAATAAAAGCGCTTTTCTACCCAATAAAAGTACATTTAAATAGTTTAAACCGACAAAATGCAACTTGGATAAAAAGGTCCAAATTCAATAAAAAAATATCGCCTTGTAAATACTTTTTATAGATCGTGTAAATACCGATTTGAGAATTTGGCCGTCAGATTTACAAATTATTTGAGAGGTGGGATTATTTTGATGATTGACTAGTAGCAGAAAACTTATTCGATATGAAGAGAGAAGTTTATAAGTTTAAAACTTAAATGAATTGGCAGAGGTTCAGGTAAATAAAAAAAGGCTTGATGATTTCTCATCAAGCCAATAGATATTTCGTTTTATAGAGCTATAATATTTTCGGTTAATTCCCCAAAAACTGCTCTCCGGGTTTTGGAATTTGAACAGTTGTATCGCAGTACTCTGCGGTGAACTCCTTAAAATCTTCAGGGTCGCCGGTAAGTACGGGGAAGGTACCATAGTGAATAGGAATGGCCATCTTGGCATTTAACATATCGCAGCAGATTGCGGCTTCCTGCGGACCCATTGTATAGTGGTCGCCCATCGGTACAGCGATAACATGGGGCTGATACATTTCGCCGTAGAGCTCCAGATCACCAAATATATTTGTATCTCCCAGATGATAGAAGCAGATATCATCTTCAAAGGAAATCACAAGTCCGCCGGCTTCTCCTGCATAATCACCCTGGAAAGAGGAGCTGTGATTTGCACTTACCAGAGTTACTGAAAAGTCATCGAAATGTACGGTTCCGCCTTTATTAAACTCAACTCGCTGCTCTTCTTTAAGGCCGTGCTTCTTTAAGAGGTGGGAAAGTTCAACCTGGGCAACTACTGTGCACCCTGTCTTTTCAGCGAGTTCCAGTGTATCTCCCACGTGATCTTCATGTCCATGAGTTAACAGTATGTAGTCAATATCCTCAGGATTCTTATGTTCATCAGGTGTTTTTGGATTCTGAGATAAAAACGGATCAATGTAAATTACTTTTCCGGATGGAGATTCCAGCCTAAATGCTGAATGTCCCAGCCACCATGCTTTTATTTTCGTATCCATAAATATCTAAAGTTTATTGTGATTTGATTAGTTAGTTCCTATGCAGTGATTTAACAAAAATTACAAATCTATCGTTGACAATCGTTAAACGGAATGGTATTAATATAAAAAGCAATTTGGTTACTTAAACAAACAGAAGATCAATAATTTAGGTCAAAGAAAAGGAGGAACAGGAACGCATATCTATTTATACCGTACAACCTCAGTGTTACGTCGTGTAAGCGAGCGTGACTATTCTATTCGAATAAATCTGTCAACATAAATCAAAAAAAAGGGCTGAATATGTCTCAAAGAGTTAAGCTTCATCATGACGCTCCCCACAAAAAGAAAATTTTTGAACTTACCGATGAACTTATTGATGGTTCGGTGATGATTTTACCGACTGATAGTCAGTATGCTTTAATTTGTGATTATAAGAACAAGAAGGGCATTGAACGAATCCGAAAAATTCGACAGCTCGACAAAAACGATCATTTAACCGTTATGTGCAACAGCCTGGAGAACGTTTCCATTTTTGCACACTTAAATGACGATAATTTTAAACTGATCAAACGCCTTATTCCGGGCCCATATACATTTATTTTACCGGCAACCCGCGAAGTTCCGCGCCTGCTTACTCATCCCAAGAAACGAACAGTTGGTATTCGCGTGCCGGATCATTCCGTATGTCTTGATCTGATTAATGAGCTGGGACACCCTGTGCTGGCGATTACAGCCAAGCTGCCTAACGTTGAATTTGGAAGTCCTGAAGATGGGAACAAAGAGATGTATCTGAACCGATTCGATAAGGTGGTTGATGTAGTGGTGGACGACCAGCTTGATGAGCTTTCTGATGAGGAGACCAGTATTATCGATCTAACGGGCGATCAGCCGGTTCTGCTAAGAGAAGGACTGGGGATGGAACGACTTAATGAAGCGATTGCGCTGGAAGGGTTCACCTTAGATACCCCTGAAAGCGTATGAAGATTGCGATCAACACCGGAGGTGGTGATGCGCCCGGGCTGAATGCTGCCATCCGCGCCGCCACGCTTTCTGCACTACGGCGCGGCTGGGAAGTATTCGGGATCCGGAACGGATATGGATCGCTCTACACGTCTGAACCATTCATCCCGCTCACAAGAGACAGGGTACGCGGTATTACCATGCAGGGAGGTACCATTTTGGGTACAGCCAATCGCGGAAATCCATTTGAAATGCCCTATCAAAAAGAGGATGGATCATGGGATCTTGAGGATCGTTCGGATGAGGCAGTTGAAGTATTCAAATCACACAATATCGATGCACTCGTTGCCATTGGCGGGGATGGTTCCATGCGGATTGCAAACAGACTTTCCCAAAAGGGAGTGCCGGTAGTCGGTGTTCCAAAAACGATAGATAATGATATCTGGGGCTGTGAGATAACCCTGGGATTCGATACTGCGGTGAGCACAGCCACTGAAGCAATTGATAAAATTACCACAACGGCAGAATCTCATCGCAGAATAATGGTTGTTGAAGTGATGGGGCGGTATGCCGGATGGATAGCCCTTCACTCAGGGTTATCAGCATCCGCAGATGTGATTTTGATTCCTGAAATTGAGTTTTCTATTGACTCTATCGCTAATAAAATCCTGGAAAAAGAGGAGAAAGGTGAAACCTACTCAATAGTTGTCGTCGCAGAGGGATCAAAAGAAGTGGGTGGAGATCACTTTGTGAAAGGCAAGGTTATTGGGCAGTCCGAACAGCTTGGTGGTGTGGGGGAGTATCTGGAGAAAGTACTATCCGAAAAGACGGGTAAGGAGGCTAGATCTCTTGTACTGGGCCATCTTCAAAGAGGCGGTTCACCATCCACAAGCGACAGACTGATGTCGCTCCGGTTTGGAGCCGCCGCCATCCGGGCGCTGGAGCAGAAAGAGTTTAATAAAATGATTGTAATGCAGCAGAACGAGATTCGAAGAATTCCTCTCTCTGATGTAGCTGATAGAATAAAACTTGTACCGCTGGATGGAGATACTATACAGACGGCACGAGAAATAGGAATCTGTTTAGGTGATTGATATATGAGTTTTTTGAGTGGTTTGCGCGGAATGATGGGCGGTCGTCCTCAGCTTTCGGAAAAATGGAACCTGCCTGAAACGGATGAAAATTTGGATGAACTGTTAAATCCGGATTCCGGTACTCAGGTTATCTATAAGCACAGTTACAATTGTGCAGTTTGTATTTTTAGCAAAATCAAAGTGGAAGAGGTGATGGAAGAGTGCAGCGAAGAGATCGGCTTTCATTTTGTTGATGTGATCAAAAACAGGCAAGTTTCTGGAAGCATAGCAGCTAAAACCGGTGTTGATCATGAATCTCCCCAGGTACTGGTTATGAAAAACGGAAAAGTATACTGGCACGCGTCGCATTCAGCAATAGATAAGGAGCAGTTAAAAAAAGCTATTCAGGATTGATCGCTGTTTAACAATACCAGTTGATATAAATCATATTTGGACTTTTTCACAATATGTGTTCATCTTCATCATGAATATTTAGAGTTAACCAAGAATCAGTGAAATATCTCCACTATGGACCAAAAGAAAAGACAGCAAAAAGGTAAATCAATAGAAATTGAACTTAAAGAGGACGAGGCCCCGGGGACCTACTCCAACCTTGTAATGATCACTCACTCCCCGTCAGAATTTGTTTTCGATTTCATATCAATGATGCCGGCGGTACCCAAAGCTAAAGTTGTTAAGCGGATCATCATGACTCCTGATCACGCCAAAAGACTGGCCAATGCACTGAATGAAAATATTCGAAAATATGAAGCGGAAAACGGCCAGATTTCAACGGCCTCTAAAGATAAGTTTGACGTACCGTTTAATTACAGGGGGCCAAAACCTGAAGCGTAATTCAAAGCTACTTTTTAGCGAGAATAAGGGCCAGTAAACCTATAACAAAGAATAAAAGGTGGGGGAAAAATGCCGCGAATTCCGGTGTTAGTACACCGGCCGCGCCAAATGGTTCAATCACTTTCATTGTAGCCAGGTAGATAAAACTGAAGGAGAGGCCTGCCGCGATGTAAAATCCTTTGCCGCCTTT
>LKNA01000156.1 GCA_001564065.1 Chitinophagaceae bacterium T5-Br10_B2g13 | reverse complement strand
CGGTGCGGCATTTGTGCGGCGTGGCGACCAATAAAACTATGAGCAACAATCGTTTACACGTCCGCACGAAATGCTTGTTATATGGCGTGGGCAGGGAGTTTTATACTTTGATGGTACATATTATTTATCATACCTGAGCCATATACATTTACTACTTTTTCCTTGATTCCTTGAATCCATGAACAAGAAGATAAAGTACTGGCAATATCATTAGTGTAGCAAAGGGAGCTGTAATCATGCTGCCTACCACAACCTGTGCAAGTGGCTGTTGGGTTTCTGAACCGATACCTGTTGCTACGGCGGCCGGAAGCAAACCAATGCCCGCAGCCATAGATACCATCATAACTGCCCTGAGCCTTAATCTGGAACCTTCGAGAACAGCTTCAAACAGTGATAAGCCATCTTTACGAAGGTTGTTGATAAATCCAATCAGTACAACCCCATTGAGAACAACTACGCCCAGTACACAGATGAATCCAACTGTAGCCGAAATACTGAGATCTGTACCGGTAATCAGCAGTGCAAGAATTCCCCCTGTCAATGCAAATGGAACAGATGACAATACCAGGATAGGATCTGTAATATTCCGAAAATTACCGTAGAGAAGGAAAAGAATCAGTAAGAGTGTAACCGGCACAATAATCATTAATCTCTCCAGCGCGGCTTGCAACTGTTCGAACTCACCTGCCCATTCCAGGCGGTAACCTGCAGGTAATTCAACGTTTTCCAATATACGGGTTTCAGCCTCTGCTATAGTACTTTGTAAATCACGACCGCGCACGCTAAATGCAATCGGTATATACCTGGCATTCGCTTCTCGATAGATGAAAGAGGCGCCGGATTGAGTGGTTACATCTGCAACTTCCTTTAGCGGGATATATCCGCCACCGGTGCTAACCGGTATATTTTCTATAGCTTCTTCCGAATTACGATATTCGGGAAGCATTCGTACCATTACGTCAAAGCGCCTGTCACCATCCAGTAACTGAGTAACCGCTTCTCCTCCAACAGCCGACTGAACAATTTTATTTACGTCATCGGTTAATACGCCATAACGTGCAGCACGCTGACGGTCAATTTGAACAAGCAGGTTAGGTTGTCCGAGTTTTGTATAAACTGCAAGGTCTGAGACTCCGGGCACCGGGCTCATGGCTTCTTCGATTTCAAATGCAAGCCGTTCAAGGGTCTCAAGTTCTTCGCCAAAGAGTTTCACAACATTTTCACCTCTTACTCCGGCCATTGCTTCTTCAATATTATCCTGAATATTTTGCGAGAAACTGTAGCTTACACCTGTGATTTCACTAAGATTTTCTTCTATTTCAGTAATCAAATCGTCTTTATCTAATCCATCGCGCCACTCATTTTCAGGTTTAAGGTCAACGAACATATCAACATTAAACCAGCTGATTGCTTCAGTACCTTCGTCATCCTGACCAAGTTGACTGATCACTGTGGTAACTTCTGGATGTTGTAAAATAATTGCTCTCATTTCATCGGTGAGCTCTTCCGCTTTACTGAATGAGATACTGTTAGGCATGGTACCGCGAACCCACATGTTTCCCTCTTCAAGGTTTGGCATAAACTCCCCGCCTATAAAAGGAATGGTTGAAAGTGTTGCTGCCAAAATAACAACACCCGCAATTAATGTACGTTTGGGCCAGTCGACACATCGCTGTAATACCGGAGCATATGCACGGTTCAGCCAGCGTACAAGCAGAGTATCTTTTTTTTCTGAACTTGTTTTAAATAGCCATGCAGTAAAGGCAGGTGCATATGTTAATGACAAAAACAGGGCAGCACCCAGAGCAATACCATAAGTGATTGCCAAAGGTCCGAAAATACGTCCTTCTACACCTTGCATGGTAAATAATGGAAGAAATGCCACAATAATAATGGCCATAGAGAAGAAAATAGGGCCTGCAACTTCTTTTCCGGCTTCAATGATGGTGGTTTTCGTGTTTTCAGCAACATCAGCTCCCTTTTCAGACAATCTCCTGTATATATTTTCCACCATAATTACCGAGGCATCTACAATAATGCCAAAATCAAGAGCACCCATCGAAATCAAATTAGCTGAATCGCCACGAAATACCATGACGATAAATGTAGCAAACAGCGCCAGTGGTATGGAGAGGGTCACAATTAATGCGACACGAAAGTTTCCTAAAAAGGCAATCATGATAAAACCTACCAGTACCATACCGGCCAGCAGTACATGCTGAACGGTGCTTGTTGTCACATTAACCAGATCCGTACGATCATAGTAGGGTTCAATCTTCATTCCATCGGGTAAAATTCCTCCGGCATTAATTTCATCTACTTTGGCTCGTACCCGCTCTAAGGTTGGCAACGTTTGTTGGCCCCGGTGCATATTCACAATTCCGGTCACAACATCAGGGTCATGGTCTCTTCCTACCTTCCCAAGAGGAACTTTATTACCAATCTTCACTTCACCAAGCTGGTGTACATAAATCGGCGTCCCTCTGTTTTCGGCTACCATCACATTTGCGATATCATCTAAACCTCTGAATAGACCAACCCCGCGAACATTGTAGCTCTGTTCGCCGATATCGAGGTAATTTCCACCCACATTTGAATTACTCTGTTCAAGGGCATCCATCACGTCAGAAATTGAAATATCGAATGCAATGAGCCGGTTCGGGTCAACCTCAACCTGGTATTCTTTGGTTGGGCCTCCAAATCCTACAACATCAATAATTCCGGGAACCTGGCGGAACTGGCGCTCAAGAATCCAGTCCTGTGCTTCTTTAAGCTCCATGGTTGTGTATCCCTCGCCAACAAGCTGATAGCGGTAGATTTCACCCAGGGCAGACCATGGTGACAGCTCGGGCTCAACACCGGCAGGAAGGTCTGCCATCTGAAGACGATTTATGACTTCCTGACGGGCTCCATCATAATCAGTTCCCCACTCAAAATAGACCTTAACGTTTGTGAGGCCAAAGAGTGAAATGGATCGAATGACATCAATTCCCGAAATACCGTTCAGCTCGGTTTCAAGCGGAACCGTAACCTGGCGCTCCATCTCTTCGGCCGACCATCCCGGGCTCTGTGCAATCACCTCAACAAGAGGTGGAGATGGGTCAGGGTATGCTTCGATATTTAATTGAAAGAAGGCGTAAATACCTGCTAAAAAAAGGATTGAGGAAGCCGTGATGATAAAGACACGTTCACGAACAGAAGACTCAATTAATTTGTCGATCCAATTCATAGATAAATTTATTTGATATGATGATCCTGTGCTACCGGTTCGCTGTCAGCTTATTGTAGATGAGTAATTGTCTGTTTGATACAACCGATTCTCCTGCTTCTATGCCTGTCTCGATAAAAGCTTTATTCTGAGTTCGGCTGCTTATGGTTACAGGGCGTACTTCCATGTTACACGGATCACTAAAGACCACCACAAAATATTCGTTGTTATCAAAAATGAGTGCATTGCTGTCTATGGCCGGATTTGAGTCAGCCACTTCAGCATTTATTTCAATATTTGCAAACATGCCGGGTTTGAGAAGAAAATCGGGATTTGGCAATTCTATAATTGCTTCCATAGTTCGTCTGTCCGGATCAATGGTACTTGATAAACGCACAATTTCACCGGTAAAGCTTTGGTCTGGATAGGCGAGAGTTTTTATGGTAGCATCTGTATCATTTTGAACTTTCCTGATGTCACTTTCTGAAACATTAGCTACAACCCAGACATCCCTCAGATCAGAAATTTCAAATACATGCCCATCATCTGACCGGAGGCTTAAGCCGGGGTTAATATTTCTCTCGACCACAAAACCACTTTCCGGAGCCCTGATTGTGTAGACAGATTCACCATCTTCTATACCGAGAACCAATTGCTGTTCACGTATCCGCTCAACTTCTGCCTCTGCACGTTCAAAAGAACTCTGCGCCTCCAGAAGGTCCCGTTCTGAATAAACACCCGATTCAAACAGAGATTCAGCGAGCCTCAGGTTGCGCTCAGCGATAGATTTCTCTGCTTCTGCAGATCGTTTATCCCTGGTGAATTCTGCAATGTCCGGGCTTTGCACCGTGGCAAGAACTTGCCCCTTTTCTACACGATCACCAACCCTTACATTCACATCAGAAATGATCCCCCCGGCAGCAGGATAGAGCCTGTAAACACGGTCTCTGTTCACAGTAATCTGGCCGGGCAGTAGCAGGTGATTGTAGACCGGCTGCTCCATTACTTCTTCAATTGACATCATTTCAATCATCGAGTCAGAAATGCAGGGAGAATTGTCCCCCATACTTTGAGGCTCATCAGCGGATGAACAGCCGGCAAGAATGACCGAGAGTAAAACTGCTGTTATCAAAGACTTATCAGATAGTAGAATATTCATAGGAAATCAGGTTAAAAATTGAATTCAAAAATGTCCCGGCCAACTGTGTAATTAAGATCTTCAGCGGCCTTCAGGAATTCTTCCCGTATATCGTAATTGCGAATTACACTTTCACGGAAGGACTCATAAAAATCTATAAATTCAATGAGGCGGATATCACCATTCTGATATTGTCTCAATAGAGATTCAATGATTGATGCAAAGTCCTGCTCGTAGCTTTCGTCGGTAATCTCAAATAAATGCACAGCACGTTCATATCGTCTCAAAGATTGTTCGATTTCATGCCTGATAGTCTGCTGTTGTTGTACCTTGACCAATTCCGACTGCCGAATCTGATGCCTGGCAGCCCGGATGTTGCCCTGGTTTCTGTTCCAAAGAGGCAGCTGAACATTAAGTGTGATTCCAAAGTAATTGTCAACAGGGCCATCAAGCTGGTCGTAAACCAGGCCGATTCCCACATCAGGAAATGCATTGGCCCGTTCAACCCGGAGCAGCTGTTGTGCTGCATCTGCTGCAGTTTCTGTTGCAAGCAGATCACTGCGTGATGTGCGTGCGATTTCAATAAGTTCGTCAACATCCAACCCTGCAACTTGAAATGCCATGGTTTCAAAATCATCGGGTAATTCAGGAACAGGCACCTCTTCCTGCAGTTGCAGCAAGATTTTTAATGCGTTTTGTGATTCAATCTGATCACCAAGAACAGCGTTATACTCCTGTTGAAGTTCAAGCAGCAGGCTGCGGATCCGAATGATTTCAAGCCTGGCAATATTCCCTTGTTGTTGCTGTTCTTCAAAACTGTGCAAGATCCTCTCAAGAGCATCTATCTGCTCCTGATAAAGGCCCTCGATACGATTTAGAAAGGCAAGCTGAAAAAACTCTTCCCTGAGGTTTCGTTTAAACTCGCGAAGAAGCAAATCAAATTGATGCTCTGTTTGTCTTTTTTCCAGTTCAAGGAGCTGTATTATACGCCCTCGTTTCCCTGCAGTTGTGATAAGTTGTTCAATTTCAAAAACAGTATTATCTGATCCTGTGAAGCCAACCGGTCCGCTTCTTTCCCTGTTTATAATTTGATGCTCTATTTCTATTTCAGGATTCTCCCATAAACGGGCCTGACGGATTTCTGCATCTTTGATATCAACATTAAGCTTTTCTGCAATCAACAGAAGGTTTTCCTCCAGAAAAAGGGTTTCAGCCTGTTGGAGGGAAAGGTGAATAGTATCAGGTGTGCTATTTTGTAATTCTTTATTCAGGTCTGCAGAGAGCAACCAGAAGGGAAACAGAAAGAAGAGGAAAAATAAAAACAGAGTACACAACGAATTCGTTGAAGAAAACGAACCTAAACTTATATTTCGGGGCATAACCAGGCTTTACACAGTTAATGATATAAAGCCTCATGATACGATACCGAAATTAAAATCAGATTAGTGGGACATTAAAACGAAATTAAAATCATTGGCTATTTTGCACTATTTTTTGAAAAATATTGAAACGGTAGTTCCATCTCCGGGCACAGAGTTTACCTGTATCTCTCCTTTTAAAATGGATAATACACGTTTTACCAGTGATAATCCGATTCCATATCCCTTATAAGAAAGCGCATCTTTCGCCCTGTAGAATGGATCATAAATATTACTGATCTCACTTTGATGTATACCGATTCCGTTATCCTTAACAGAAAATTCTATTCTGTGTTCGGAAGCATCAAGTGAGAGTTCAATAGTTGGGTTTTCAGGACTGAACTTAATGGCATTGTCGATAATATTGGTGAATGTATTGAACAGAAGCGGTTTGTTGGCGGGTATGACAAAATGGTCTCCATTTTTATTATCTGTTAGATAATTAACCTTAATTTTTGAGCCCGGATACTTTTTTTCTATAAGCATTCCAGCCTCTATGGCTACCTCATCTACCCGTACAGGTTTTAGCACCTCATGCATTTTTTCCGATTCAGCTTCAGCAAGATTGAGAAGTCCTGTAATCAATTCATGTAACATCAATGCATCCTGATGGATTGAGTTCAGCACATCTTCGTATTCATCATGGGAACGCTGCTTTTTCAGGGCGACCTCAATCTCACCGATGATACTGGTAAGCGGGCTACGTAACTCGTGAGACGCATTTGCAACAAACCGTTGCTGAACACTGAAGGTGCCTTCAAACCGGTCCAGCATGTTATTAAATGTGGCAGTCAGCTCCGCAATTTCATCGTCTTCATCACCCGTACCGAGTCTTGCATTTAGATTTGATGCGGAAATATTATTTACCTGCTTTACAATCCTGGGGATAGGTTTGAGAGCCTGTGTTGCAAAGAAACGGCCTGCCAGAAATAAAACGAAGATTGATAGCAGAAAACCGGTCAAGAGTGTCCGAAAAAGATTATTCAAGCGTGATTTTCCAATCACATCAATTGCAGAGACGATGACCACAAAATCTCCCTGGTTGTCCCTGTAAAAAATACCAACTCCTTGCCGTTCATCATCTTTGAATTCGTGATATTCTGCATTTCGAATGTGGTTTATGAGTTCATCATCATAGGATACTTCATCAGATGCCTCAATAAACGCCGGGTTGTTTTCCATGTCAAAAAACTGGGCAACTTCACCGTTAAGGGTTCGCATATACCGTTGTCTTACAGTTTCATACAAATCCGGTGGAAATCCGTCTTCTTCCAGGAAAATATACGCTGTAGTGAGTGTTCGCTCTTCTAGCAGATCATAAAATTCTGTGCGAATTTGCAGCATCGATTTATAATAGATCAACCCACAAAACATTAACAAAATGAATGCGACCAGAAGAGTAAATTGTATAGTAAGTTTGTTACGAATATTCATAATTGATTCGAAATGCCCATGACCGGATTGACGCCCAAACACATAGGCGCATGATTAAATACTTACGGTCATGGCATTACATTTGACCGCTTAAAACAGATTATAAACACATGAAAACATAAATAAATGAAAAGGCAAGGTTCATTCACGAATCACATAACCCATGCCAATAACAGTGTGAATTAGTTTTTTTTCATTTTCCAGATCTACTTTCTTTCGAAGATAATTGATATAAACATCAATCACATTGGAGCCGGTATCAAATGATTGTTCCCATATTTTTTCGGCTATATCAATGCGTGATAATACTTTACCTCTGTTTTTCAAAAGAAATACTAACAAGTGAAATTCACGCGAGGTTAACTGAATCAGATGTTCACCCCGATGAACTACTTTCGAATTCAGATCAACAGTCAAATTGTCGATGGACAATTTGCTTTCAGTAGAAATTTCCAGATTTTTTCTTCTTAACAAGGCCTGAATGCGTGCCTGAAATTCCTGAAACTGAAATGGTTTTATCAGATAGTCATCTGCTCCACAGTTAAATCCATTAACTTTGTCCTGAGTTGAACTCAAGGCTGTAAGCATAAGTATTGGTACAGATTTGTCTTTGCTGCGAATTTCAGAACAAATTTCAAGCCCGTTATGGTGGGGAAGTACTACATCAAGGATGATTAAATCGTACAACCCATTTTGCCACTTTGATATACCCGAATACCCGTCATAAGCTACGTCAATAGAGTATCCTTGTTCCTCCAATCCTTTTTTGATAAAGTTGCTTACTTTAATTTCGTCTTCTACTAACAGGATTTTCATGGAGCTTCGTAAATCTTGTAATGTTTATTTAGAAAAATAACTTCGCCTTTATCTTTTGTGTTATAAAAGATATAAAATAGCCAACAATTCATACCTTTTAGTACTGCCAATTCTATAATCAGAAATTACATAGTTAAAACTGGATAGACTAAGTAGCAGGCTTTAATGGGTGAGGTG
>LKNA01000052.1 GCA_001564065.1 Chitinophagaceae bacterium T5-Br10_B2g13 | reverse complement strand
TACCCGAACAACTTTTTAGATATAAATCATAAAATGATCTTTGATTATGCCAGTGATCTCAGAAAATTTAAAGATTATAAAAAGATAAAAGAAAATGATGAATATATAGACCAAATTGGACTTATATCGGCTTACAGACTTAAATATTATCTATCATATATTTTTATAGGACTTGAGACAAATATATTTGGTGAAAAAGAACAGTCAATCGATTACTTATACGATCAGTTTGGCAGTGAATTAAGTTGTAGTAAAGATGAAGTGATTGACAAATATATATATTTTATTAGAGGGGCCTTTGATATAACTTTTTTTAAGACTGGTTATACAAATGAACTCGTTTTTGAGCAGTACAGATCTCTAAAAGGAGAAAATTGCTTTGTAGTCACAGTAACAACTGGCTCTTCAAATAATGTTATAGTTAATGATTATCGATCCTTTCGTGATTCATATTTGCAAAAAAAGATGTGGGGTAGAATTATGATTCAAGCATATTATAAAATCGGCCCATATTTAGCGGATTTTATACGATCTAAACCTTCACTAAAGCAGTATGTACTAACAAGATTAATATTACCACTTCATAAAAGAATAAAGAGACATAATTAGGATGGCATTTTGGATATTGAATCAATCTTCGATCAACGTATGCAATGGATTATATGAAGATGAAAAATTCCTGTACAGGCCTGCTAGCCAGGTGAATTTTTGTAAGGCTGATAAATTGAAACACTTTCTCGGGTTCTATGGCAGTTTGCCAAGCTAATGAGCAGTTATAGCTAAGACAACGCACTGGATAATGATTTTAAACACTAATAAGCTCTGTTCAATGACTATACGGATTTACATAATCGTGGCAAAAAATAATGCGAGGGTTGGGTTTTTATTTTTTCAAAACCCGGCTTTTAAATAACTAATATTCTTCTATTTTAAGGTGAAAACTATTCGGGGATGCAATGGGTAATCTCTTCAAAATCTTGAAATATTTCGGCTTAAAATATAAAGCGGTATAGAATGAAGGCATTTGATGGGTATTCGGATAAAATAGACTCACACAATACTCAGAATTTACTCCATTCAATATGCCAACATGTTAAAAATGTGATAAACCAAAAAATATAAGAGCAATAAGTTATGGGTTTAAAAATACTCCATTTTGCAGATCTGCACCTGGGCAGAAAGTTCAGTGGCTACGGAGAAGCAAGTGAAGCGTTAAGTGAAGCTCGCTACGAAGCAGTAGAACAGCTGGTGAAATTGGCAACAGAAAAGAATTGCGATGCAATTGTGATTGCCGGTGATCTGTTTGACAGGTTAAATATTAATAAATCAGATGTGCAGAGGGCGATCACTCCGCTCAATAACTTTGAGGGACCAGTCCTGTTGCTTCCGGGAAATCATGATTACATGGGGGAGAGCGGTAACCTGTGGAGCTATGTTCGGGATGTAAAAGATGAAAACGTAATACTTCTGGATGAAAAAGAGCCTTATGATCTGAGTGAATATGATTTAAATGCTGTTTTTTATCCTGCCCCATGCCACACCAAGCTCTCCAGCACACATCAAATTGGTTGGGTGAACGATACAGAGAAGAACTCTGAGAGTCTTCATATTGGGATTGCCCATGGTAGTGTTACCGGTGTTGCTCCTGATTTTAATGATGAACATTTTCCCATGACACGCAGCGAACTTGATGCTGCCGGTGTAAATCTCTGGTTACTGGGGCATATTCATGTACCGTGGCCTGCTAATCCCGGGCCGACAGATTCAATTCTATATTCAGGAACCCCGGAGCCGGATACGGCAAATACGCCACACAAGGGCACGGCACTGCTAATCGAATTGGACGAGAATGGCAATCGATCTGTAGAAAAGCTTTCTACCGGCCGATACTATTTTGAAACCTGGGACATTAGCGTTTCCGACAAGTCCGACCTGAAGAAGCTGAAACAAAAGTCTGAAAATGAAGAGAACCGGAACCTGGTTTGCCGTTTAAATTTGACCGGAGTATTGGCACCTGAAGACTATGAGTTTTGGGTGAATGAGATCGAGCCCTCAATAAAAAATAATTTTCTCTTCCTACGGATCAATGATGAAGAGCTCAGAAAACAGATCACAAAAGAGGAGATTGCTAATCGTTTTGCAGAAGATTCCTTCCCGGTAAAGCTGCTTTCAGAACTCTTGGATGAGGATGACCAGGATGCACTGCAAATCGCATTTGATGAATTAGAGGAGGCAAAAGATGAGAATTAATAAAGTTGAACTTCACCCATTTGCAGGCGTTGTAGAGGAAATCTATGATTTTACAGATGGAATGAATCTCATCATTGGACCCAATGAGACCGGTAAATCAACCCTGTTCAATGCAATTACTCACGGACTCTTGACAACCACAAGTTTACCACCTGGTAAATTAAATGATATCATGGGAGATTACTTTCCGGTAAATGGCGGAGATGTGATACGGGTTTCCATTGAATTCCATATGGATGATCCGGATCAAGTTTACCTGGTTAAGAAGGAGTGGAAGAAAGGGAATAGAGCCGGAAGTGCCTCATTGATCAAACCGGATCAATCCGAAATGATCAATGAAGAGGCGATTCAACAGTTTTTGAATGATCTGCTCCCCGTACAGCCGGCAACTATGCGCCAGGTATTTCTGGCAAAACAGTCTGGCCTTCACGAGGTTTTCAGCAATGTTCAGGAGAGTGATGTTGTGCGGAATGATATTGGCACGATCCTGAGGAAGAGCGTGATGGAGACCGGCGGGATTTCTGTCGATCGGTTTAAGAAAAGAATTGAAAAGCAGTTTAATGACTATTTCAATAATTGGAATAGAGAAAAGGAATATCCCGAAACAGATGCTTCCGGTAATGATAGAGGAATTCAAAGACCTCATAAAAGAAATGTGGGATTAGTTCTGCAAGCTTGGTACGACATGAAAAGTGCCGAGCAGAAATTGACAAAAATTACAGAGTTTGAAAATGAACTGGATCGTCTTGAGCAAGAGTTTAAGGCACTTGAGGATCAAAAAATAGAGAAAGAGAAAAAGCTCCAGGAATACATACCAAAGCTTGAACAGCTGAACCGGAGAGAGGTACTGGAAAGTCAGCTCAACGCGATTGATGAAAGGTTTAACAGAATTCGGGAAATCACGACGAAATGGCCTGTCTATGAAAGTAAGCTGGAAGAGCTGACACCCAAACTTGAAAAGTTAGAGGAACAGCTTGAAACGCTGAATGAAGAGCAGAAAAAGGCTTCTCGGATAGCTGAATTAAAGGAGCTCCAGAAACGTGTTGAGAAACTGGAGCGCCTTAAAAAAGAGTTAGGTAAAGCCAAGGAGGATGTTCATGAGAGCACAGTGGTGACGGAGATAGACCTTGACGATCTCCGAAATATTCGTTCAGAAATCCAGACAGCAAAAACTCGCATTGAGGCTTCAAAACTGGCCTTGCGAATTGAGGTGAAGCGGGATGGCGGAGTTAAAATCCATGACGCTTCCGGTGAGGAAGCTGAGGTTAAACTCAAAAGCGGTGAAAAGCATGAGTATATTTTTGAAGGGTTATTCAAATTGGAGACAGATGAAGTCATTATCAATGTTTCGGCTGGGGAGGATGACCTGTCCGAAATTTCCGATAAACTGCAAAGGGATCAAGAAGGGCTTATTCAAAAACTGGATTCCTTTGGCGTAGAGACCTGGGATGAGATAATCTCCTTGCACAAACTTTATGCCGATAAAGTTCAAAAATCCGACGGGCTTAAACAGCGATACGAAGAGGAGTTGGGAGAAGACTCCCTTGAAGAGTTGAAGAAAAGGTTAAAGGAGGCAGGAGATCTCCAGGGATTAAGGAGCATGGAAGAGATCAACCGGGACCGCGATCAGCTGCTTGAGAAGAAGAGTGAACTGAATGGCAAAGCAAGGGATATGCGAGAGAGCCTGGAAAAGTGGAAGCAGGAGTTTGGGGATATGGAAGCAGTGTTTGACGCGAGATCGAATCTTACAAGTCAGAAAAAAGAAAATGATAGTGCCTTGGAAGAACTTCCGGAACTTCCGGATGAGTTTGAAACGGTAGAAGAGTTTCGCGGACATGTCAACGGAATTGAAAGCGATAAAAACGATTTAGATTCTAAAGTTCAAAAAGTCCGTGAAGAGTTGATCAGGGCTGAAGAGAATGTAGGAGATTTCTCCGCAGAAGAACAGCAAGTGATTCTGAATGAGGCATCAGAACAGTATGAAAAAATGCTCAGTAAAGCGGAGAGTTTGGCGAAGGTAAAAGAGAAAACGAATGCTCTGCTTGCTGAAATTGAAAAAGATACGTATGAACCTCTTATTGAAGGCCTGCAAAAATGGTTGAGCCGGATGAGTGACGGTCGTTTTACCTCTGTGGAGTTAAACGCAGACCGGAAAGAAATCCCGGGCTCTTTCAGCACAAATGACGGCGTGAAGTTAACGCCAAATCTGCTTTCACACGGAACAAAGGATCTGGCAGGACTAGCATGGAAGCTTGCCATCAGTGAGAAGTATCTGGCCAATCAATCGGGTCTGCTTCTGATGGATGACCCTATGGTGGACATGGACCCGGTTCGAAAAAAGTTGGCGGCTAAGGCGCTGGAAGAGTTCGCCGAAAAACAGCAGATCATCCTGTTTAGTTGCCATCCGGAGATGAAAGAGATTGTTAGTGGAAATCAAACTGAAATGGGATGAGTATAAACTGTGAACTAAACAACGACCGGCCTTTTACAGATAAAAAGTACGATGCCCTGTTCTACTCTAATGAAACCGGGTTTGCAGCTTTATCAAGCTTCATTACAGAGATGGATTTGAAAAAGAGTTCACTTTTTATGCGAACTCTTGCTGAGGCAGATCGCGAACCCATGGTTGCAGGAGTTCGGTTCAAAAACCCAAAATCCCATATAAAAGGGGTAGTGATCGCTTCCGGCGAACGCAGTAAAGCTCATCAGGAATTTGTGCGTGATTCTTTCAGCAGGCCATATCGAGATTTCTTCTACGCAATGTATTACTTTGGCTTTAAGCTGGCAGATGAATTTTTAAATACAAACCACCTTGGAGTTACGCACCTCACCGGTGGTGGGGAGATGCCTCATTACAATGATGCTGTTCGATGTGCAGCAGATGCCTATGTACATTACGGAAATCAATCCGACGCGGAGTTGTTTGATCTCACCTTCACCGGCTGCTGCTTGAAAGAAGATCATTTTGAAGGCTTAGGGGATATTGAAAAAGAAGTACAGAATGATGGGCATCAGGAAATAGAATACAGTATGGAGGAAAAATCAGATGCCATTGTGGATTTGGAGATATATAAACCAGTGGTTGAATGAAGCAAGTTATGAATACCAAACTAAACCGTGAAAGTGGTTGATATTTTTACGATAATCGTAGTCTCTATTTAACGTCAAATAGTTATTAAATTCTAGTAAATGAATACTCACTTTTTCACAAACAAAAAAGACAATACCCTACTCAAGAAGTTTGAGGGGATTTTTGAAGACGTTGACATTCAAAAGTTTGATGCACTGGTGGGTTATCTCAGAGCTTCAGGATATTTTCGTGTCCGGAAGTTTATTGATGAAGTAGAGGAAGTTCGGATTCTGGTGGGGATTGACGTCGATCATCTGATCAGTGAAGCTGCACGAAAGGGATTGGAGTTTAATTTCAATACCAACGTAACGCGAACTGAGTTTTTAGCTGAGGTTCGCAGGGATATTGAAAATGCGGATTATAATAAGAAGGTGGAAGATGGTATTATTCAGTTTGTGCACGATATCGTTGATAAGAAAGTTCAGATAAAAGCCCACCCCAGTAAAAAGCTGCATTCTAAGATTTACATATTCCGGCCTGAGAAATACGGCGAACATAATTCGGGTTTTGTGATTACTGGCTCCAGTAATATGACCTCGGCCGGATTGGAAAAGAATTTTGAATTTAATGTACAATTAGATCGGTTTGGGGATGTAGAGTTTGCCCGTCAGACTTTCCAGGAATTATGGGATGAGGGTATTGATATCCTTCCGGAGTCCATTGAAGACCTGACGAAAAAGACATATTTGAATGATTCTTACACTCCTTTTGAAGTTTACATCAGATTTTTGATGGAGTATTTTGGTCAGAGCATTGAATATGACCCCGAATCTATTACTGATCTACCGAGAGGTTATAAAAAGCTTCATTATCAGGTAGATGCCGTAAATGATGGATACAATAAGCTCATGCATCACAATGGGTTTATTCTGGCAGATGTAGTGGGTCTGGGAAAGACTATTGTCTCCAGTATAATTGCCAAGAAATTCTATTTTAGTAATGGCTACCGGACTAAAATTTTGGTGATCTACCCTCCGGCGCTGGAAAACAATTGGAAAGAGACAGTCCGAGATTTTGAAGTGCCCAATGTAGATTTTATCACCAATGGCAGCCTTCACAAAATCAGATATCCCGAAGATTATGACCTGATTATTGTGGACGAGGCTCACAAATTCCGAAGTGATGAAGCCCAGATGTTTACACAGTTACAGAAGTTGTGCAAAACACCCCGTAAGCGACCGGCTACGGATGGAAGCAGAGATAAAAAAGTAATATTGGTTACAGCCACTCCTCTGAATAACAAACCGCAGGATATTCGAAACCTGCTCTATCTGTTTCAGGATGCTAAAGATTCTACACTTGAGGTTAAAAACCTACAGAGGTTTTTTCGTCCGTTGATTGACGAGT
Organism: Chitinophagaceae bacterium T5-Br10_B2g13; assembly: GCA_001564065.1. Lineage (GTDB taxonomy): Bacteria > Bacteroidota > Rhodothermia > Balneolales > Balneolaceae > Rhodohalobacter. The sequence goes on along the minus strand of LKNA01000052.1, from coordinate 16,835 downwards.
ATAAGAAGCTCAAAAAAGAGCGTGATAATGATAGGATCAAGCGCGGGGTCAAAAAGATTTATGAAATTATTCGGAATAAGATCCTGGAGCCGATTATTGTTCGCCGTACCCGAACCGATATCATGAAAACGGAGGAGTACCGAAAGGATATGGCGGAACAGGGAATGACCTTCCCGGAAATAAAGCCACCTAAGCCGGTACTCTATCAGCTCGATCCAAAACTGAACGTGCTGTACGATGAAACCATGCAGCTGCTCAAGTTTACTTCTACCGGTTTAAAATATTATCGCTATCAGGCTATTCGGTTTTTGCCAAAAGAAGCTCAGGAAAAGTTCTTTAATAACCAGGCGGAAGTGATTTCAGATCAGTTGGCTATATTAATGAAGAGTCTTTTGGTTAAGCGGCTGGATAGTAGCTTTTATGCCTTTCATAAATCATTGGAGCGATACCGGCGAAATAACTCGGCCATGCTGAAAATGCTGGTGGATGGGAAAGTGTACATTGCTCCTAAACTGGATATTGCAGATTACATCCTCAATCAAAATGACAAGACCGAAGATGAACTGGAAGTAATGTTGAATGATCCGGAGGATGAAACCGAGATCTTAGTATTTGAAACGGATGATTTTGATGAGCGATATCTGCCGGGGGTTAAGAACGACCAGGAAATTCTGGACGATTTGGTTGATCGATGGAGTGATATTGATTACGATCCTAAACTGGATACGTTTTTAAACGAACTGAAGTCCACATTCCTGAATAGTGAATTTAATGATCAGCAGAAACTGGTGGTGTTTTCGGAATCGAAGGAAACCATTGATTACCTATCTGACAAGATGGAAAAGCACGGTGTGCAGAAAGTACTTACGGTTAACGGCGATAATCAAAAAGACCGTGCACCTCTTATTCGTGAAAATTTCGATGCCAACATTCCGATTACCGAGCAAAAAGATGATTACAATATTGTGATTACTACGGAAGTGCTTGCTGAAGGGGTGAACCTGCATCGCTCAAATGTGATTGTTAACTATGATATTCCATGGAATGCTACCAAGCTGATGCAGCGGATTGGGCGGGTGAACCGCGTGGGTACTCAATCTGACTGTATTCACATTTTCAATTTCTATCCTACACAGGAAGCCGACAGCGAGATCGATCTAAATCAGAAAGCCTTCATTAAATTGCAGGCTTTCCATACGGCATTGGGAGAAGACAGCCAGATCTATTCCGATGAAGAGGAGTATGATTCTTTTGGACTCTTTGAACGTGTGCCGGAAGAAGAACGGGACGAGCGGTTAGTATATCTGAATTTTCTCCGTCGTCTGCGCGATGAAGACCCGGACACCTATAATAAAATTAGATCATCGGTTCCGCTGAGAGCTCGAACCGGCCGCAAGGACAAAACCCGCAAGCTCAGTACGCTTACCTATCTGAAAAATGAGAAAAGGGATGCGTTCTATTATATTGATGCGAATGGCGAACAGGAAGAACTTACCTTTGTGGAAGCGGCCCGGCTGTTTGAGGCCAAAGTCACAGAAAAGGGAACCATGCTGCATGATCAACACCACGACCAGGTAAGTTCTGCTGTGCAATCATTTAAAGAAGGCCTCCAAAAACGGGCTTTGGAAACCACGTCCGGAAATAAGCTGGGTCCCAATGAAAAGAAAGCCATTGGCATTTTGAAGATGCAGTCCAATACGGAATTTGCTTCGGAGGAGGATAAGGAACTGCTTAAAAAAGCACGGAAAGCCGTCGCTGTGGGGAAATTTCAGAAGCTGCCAAGGGAAGTGAACAAACTGTTCAAAAAGGTGAAGAATTTGAAGGGGTCGGAATTTCATCAACACCTGACCAAGATCCTGAATTCTTATCCACTATTGGAAAATGGAAAATCGGAATTTGAGCCTGAGCTGGCAGAGAGGTCGGACTCTCCGCTGGTGCCAAAAATTATCATTTCGGAATCATTTACGATTTAAATTTAATTCATTATGACTAAACAAGATCTGCAAAGAAAGCTACGAGCCAACTACAATCGGGATACATGGAAAGGGGTTTTGTTGGAGATGTTTCCGGAAGCCAACCTATTTGCGCAGGATCGCCCGACCGTATTTACGCGTGAAGAACAGCGAAATCTGGCCAATCATATTGTGCAGTTCGGGGAAGTAGATCTGGATGGCGACACGTTGATTTTCCTTGAAGTGGAATTGAAGCCGGATTCAGTTCAGTTGACTCGTAACCGGGTTGGACTTCGAAAATTGGTGGATAACGAAGTGATTGCTGGTTTAACGGATGGTGCGTTAATTTCCTATTACCAGCCGGAAACTGACGATTGGCGCATTACTTTTTATTCTGAGCGGTATGGATGGGATGAGGATGGGAATACGATTAAAGAAGAAAACCATCCGAAACGTTACACTTATGTAGTGGGGCCGGCGGAATCTTGCAAAACAGCAGCCGGACAGCTCATTAAAGTAGTGCAAAAGGGCAGTGAAAATACCCTCGAACATGTGCTGAAGGCATTTTCGGTTCAGAGGGTATCCAATGAGTTTTTTAAGGAGTATAAAGAGCAGTACGACAAGTTTGTGGGTCACCTGACCGGTAAGGTCTGGAAAAAAAACGAAGTGAAGGATGTAGGTGACCGCATCTCCCAGTTCCAGTTCTATTTTAAGGCTTCGACCGATCATGAAAAGGAAGCCCGTGATTTTGTGAAGAAACTGCTGGGCCGAATCGTGTTTCTTTATTTTGTGCAGAAGAAACAGTGGCTGGGGGCAGACTCTACGGAGTTCAAAGATGGAAAACCGGATTTTATATATGACCTTTTTAAGCAGGTACCTGAGGATAAAAAAGATCAGTTTTACTCTCAGTGGCTCACCAAGCTCTTTTTTGACACGCTGAACCGGGATGATGATCACGCTTTTGAAATGCCGGATGGCAGTACGGTGTATATTCCTTTTCTAAATGGTGGACTGTTTGAGAAGGATGAAACGGACCATAACACGGAAAGCCTGCCGCTGCCGGGAGAGTTGTTTTCCAATCCCGATGATACCGAAAGCCCGAATATCCGTGGCTTCCTCGATTTCCTGAGTGCTTATAATTTTACCATTCATGAAGACAGTCCCGGTGACCACACCATTGCGGTGGACCCCGAAATGTTAGGGCATATTTTTGAGAATCTGCTGGAGGATAACAAAGACAAAGGCGCCTACTACACACCTAAGCCCATTGTGCACTACATGTGCCAGGAGAGCTTGATTGAGTATTTGTTGACGGAACTATCCACTGAGGACTCAGAAAAAGAGGATTTACGAGGACACTTAGAGGATTTAATTAAGAAACAGGAAGCCGGGGAACTGGTGGGGTTTACCGAGGAGATTTTGAAGTCCCTGAAAGAAGTGAAAGTCTGCGACCCGGCAATTGGTTCCGGTGCGTTTCCGATGGGGATTTTACAGGAAATTTACCAGGCAGTGGAAACCCTGCACCATCTCTCGCCCGATAATGTAAAAGCTATTTGGGAACTGCCCGATGACGACTGGCACCCGGCGGAGGTAAAAAAGCAGATCATCCAAAACTCTATTTACGGGGTGGATATTGAAAAAGGAGCCGTGGACATTGCCCGGCTGCGATTCTGGCTCTCGCTGATTGTTGATGAGGACGAACCCACCGCGCTGCCCAACCTGGATTATAAAATTGTGGTGGGGGATTCGCTAGTAAGCCGGTTAAAAATTGACGGCAAGGAACAGATTGTAAATATTAACTGGGATATGAAAGGAGATGTGAGCAGTACAAAAGTTCATCTTCAAAATCTCAAAACTGCTCTTACAAAAATTGTTAAGAAACAGCAGGCCTATTTTGATGCTGAAACGGAAGATAAGGAGAATTTAAAGCAGCAAATTGACCGTCTGAAAAATGAGGCTTTGATTCATCAGCTTCATTACGACCGAGAGTATTACAGTGGCAAAACCGAAGAAAAAGGAGGTTTGCTCCCTACTGCAAAAGATATCGAACACAATCAGAACCGTAAGCTGACTTTAATTGGCTTTAACGATCTTATAAAAGAACTTGAAAAACGAAAGAGTAACCCAAGTACGGTAGAGTATTTTGATTGGAAATTAGACTTCCCTGAGATATTAAATGAGCAGTTTACAGACGATGCAGGTTTTGACATTGTGATTGCAAACCCACCATACGTAGATATTAAAGGCTTAAATAAAGAACAAGTAAATTTACTGTTTGAGAAATTTTCGACTACTGAAAACAGAATTAATTTGTATTCAATTTTTATTGAAAAGGGATGGGCATTAGGTAATAGTAAATGTGTCCTTACATTCATAAATCCGAATTCAATTCTTTTAAACAGTTCTTATACTAAAATCCGAAAACATATTGTAGAGTATGTAAATAAGATCTTGAAGTTACCTGACAATATATTTCAAAATGCAATTGTGGAAACAATTGTGCTAATTCTTTCAGGGAAAAATAACGACGACGATATTTTCGGTGCTTTTTATAAGAATGATCAAGAGATTGATTTTGGTTCTTTGGAATATCAGATTTTTGACAGGCAAAAGTGGAAAGAAGATGAAAATAAAAAGTTCAATATTTTTGTATCTCCTGAAGCAACCCAAGTAATTGATAAAATAGAATACCTTAATACTGAGCCTTTCGAGAAGTATTGCGACTTTTCACTTGGTATAACACCCTATGATTCCTATAAAGGTCACTCTCAAAAACAAATAAAGACAAAAGCATTTCACAGTGATACTAAGAAGGGCGAAGATTATGTGCCTCTTATTTCTGGAAGAAATGTTCAAAAGTATTTTGTTAGTGATGAAATTCGAGAATACTTGAAATATGGAGATTGGCTAGGGGCTCCTAGAAAAAGAAAGTTTTTTACCAAATCTAGAGTAATTGTTCGTCAGATTATATCAGGTGATCCTCCAAGTATTTATGCGGGCTATACAGAGCAGGATTTATATCACACTCAGATTGGGTTTGCAATACTATCTAAAGATGACTCGGTTCATCCAAAGTATATTTGTGGGTTATTAAATTCAAAATTGATAAACTTTTATCATTCAACAAAATTTCTAGATCCTGAAAAAAATACTTTTCAGAAAATTCTTATTCAGAATTGTAAACAATTTCCATTAGTAACTAACTCAGGCTATGTTCCTAAAATAATTGATGCAGTAGATCAAATCCTCACCCAAAAAGAAGCCAATCCCGAAGCCGATACCACTGACTTAGAACAACAAATAGACACGCTGGTGTACAAGCACTACAATCTCACTTGGGAAGAAGTACAAGTAGTGGACCCGGAGTTTTGGTTGAGTGAGGAGGAGTATGAGGGGGTTGAGGTGGAAGCAGATTAATGTTCAATTTAGCATGATTATATAAATAACAGCGAAGTAAAACAGGGTACTTTTTTTAACGATAAATAATACTACGATGGATACACTATATTTTGTGCCTTTTCTATTTATAGGTGGGTGGCTGGTCTTTTCTATCTATTACATTCTTAAAGCACACAACAGCTTTGAGAAGATTAATCCGATTATTTTTGATCATATACCGTCCGTATTTACAACACTTGGTGTATTTGGTACATTTTTGGGAATTGCGCTTGGGCTTCACAGCTTCGATGTAGAAAATATTGATGATAGCATACCTGTGTTACTACAAGGGTTGTTCGTCGCTTTTTGGTCGTCAATTGCCGGTATTGCCTTATCACTTATATCGCAAACTTTTGTACAAAGAATTCAGAACAGGGCATATGGAGACGGTGATGAACCTGTAACCGAAGAGCAGATTTTAAAATCAATTGCATCGTCTCTTGAAGACATAAAAAAAGCGATTTCAAGTGATAGTGACGGCAGCCTATCAACTCATTTGGTTAAACTGAGAACTCAGCTGCACGATCAGTTTGAACCTCTGAATTCAAATATTTCAAAATTAACACATTCCGTAGGTGGAGAAGGGGAGACGAGTCTGTTGACACAAATTCAAAATATGAGGCTGGAAAACAAAGAGAAGCAAGATTCAATTGCGAAAATTCAGAATGAGCAGCTTGAGTTTATGAAGTCAAACACGAAGCTGGTTGAGCAAAAGTTTGATGAATTTACTGAATTACTGAAAAAATCGAATACAGAAGCACTCGTAGAAGTAATTGAAAAAGTAATCGGTGGGTTTAACGAAAAGTTAAATGAGCTTATAGAACGCCTCGTGAAGGAGAATTTCGAAGAGTTAAATAATAGTGTGGAGCAGTTGAACAAATGGCAGCAAGAAAACAAAGAACAGGTGGAAGCATTACTTGAACAGTACAAGAGTCTGACAGACCAGCTGACACTTTCAGCAGAATCATTAAATAGTGTTTCTAAATCAACAGAAACACTTGTCAGTGAAGACGGAAAACTCATTAAACTAATTGATGAATTAAATACAATCACGAAAGACGGAGATAATCTGCTGGTTAAAACAATTGAACAGTTGGATGGTACCTCCGGCGACTTTAAAGAAACAGCTGAAGAGCTTAAAAGCTGGTTTGAACTGCATACCGAGTTCTCGGAAAAAATTGAAAACCTTGTTGATAAGCTAAAAGAACTGGAGGAGTTGAGAGACAAATCGGAAGGGTTCTTTAATGATGTGAAAGAGGAGTTTGAAGAAGCAGCCGGCATACTGAAACAATCCAACACCAATGTAAAAGAGCAGGTAGATGATATGAGGTCTGCATTCACAGAGGGGATGGATCAAAGTTTTACTGCGCTTGATAGTATTTTACGCAACATGGTGCTTGAATATGCAGAGAGAATGAATAAACTGAATGGGAATTAATAATAGGTAAGAGATGAAAGTATTTTCGACCAAAAAAGATAATTATTGGGCATCACTTTCTGATATCATGACTGTGTTGATGGTAATTTTTATGTTTATTGCCATAACATTTATGAGACAGGTTACAGCAGATCAGGAAGAGAGAAACGAAATATTGAGAGAGTATGAGGAGACGAATATAGCGCTATATGATGCATTAAGAGAGGAGTTTGAAGAGGATTTTGCAGAAAATCGCTGGCATGCTGAGTTGGGTGAAGATCTCTCTATTCGTTTCTTAAATGAAGATGTATTATTTGAATATGATAGTGTGATTTTGAGAGATGAATTTCAGAGAATTCTTGAACAATTTTTCCCGAGATACATTGGAATTTTACTGGATGACAGGTTCCAGGATAAAATTTCAGAAGTTAGAATTGAAGGACATACAGATTCTGTGGGGTCGTATATGTATAATGTAGACTTATCACAAAGGAGAACAGCGAATGTATTGAGTTTTTTATTTTATAGAAATAATTCTGAATACAACAATTTATCCGAAGAAGATCAGGAGCTTATGCGGTACTGGTTTACAACAACTGGATTTTCATTTGGCAGAACATTGGATCGGAGTGGAGAGTATACTTTTCTGTCCGATCGCCCTGAAGATTCCGGCAGATCAAGAAGGGTGGAGTTTCGGATTGTTACAAAATCGGAAGAAGTGGTGAATCAAATGCTGAGGATGTTGAATGATTAACCTTTATTCATTTACGAAACTTCAGAAAACGGTTGAAGAGTCATTTGGGATTGAAGTAGATCCTGAAGGAGGTGATTTTAAAGCAGAACAAAAAGTTTATCGCTTAGAAGAACATGATATAGATAAGGTCACTTTTGAAGGTGGTGATATATTTTTCAAAGACGGTGACGATGAGTACAAAGGTTTTTTAGTAATTGAGAGGAATTACAAAAGAGCATTTCCAGATCGAGTTTTGGGCGAACCATCATACCTACCAAAATTTCATACTACCCTATGTGAAAAATTAGATGAAATGAAGCGTAGAGGTCGATTTAATGGAGTTTATATATTCTCAAATCAGGTGATTAAAAGAGGAGATTCAGAAGATGGTGTATCAGGCCCAATCAAGGACTTAAGAGTCTGTGGCTATTGCAAAAATGAGGATCCAAAAATTAATGACTATCTGTTTACTAAAGATTTTGTGGAGAATCATCTTGATTCGGACGAAAATGCAAATTCTTTTCGAAGACATGAATTGCCAAAGCAGTATGAAAAAGATGAATGGGGTTATGTTAACGGATGGGATGAAATCAGTTTAAGGTACAGAGCAAAAAAAGGATATATCTGTGAAAAATGTGATTTAAATCTATCTCGAAATAAGTACTATTTGGAAGTTCATCATATAAACAGCACAAAAACAGATAACAAAGAATCCAATTTGCAATGCTTATGTACGGGATGTCACGCCCATATTGATCAATACCATAGAGATAATTTTTACAATAAACCTAAGAATCGTGAAAAGTTGAGAGAGTTCAGAAAGTTATACCCGAATCGAAAAAACAATAAAGATTAGTGGTATCCCTTTATATGGCTGAACAGCAAAACATAGAATGGAAAGGAACATGGAGGGATGAATACCTGAAGTGGATTAGTGGGTTTGCCAATGCCCGGGGTGGAAAAATCTACATCGGTAAAGATGATGGAGGAGAGGTTATTGGTGTAGATAAAGCCAATAAGCTTTTGGAAGATCTCCCGAATAAGATTCGAGACCAACTGGGTGTATTTGTGGAAGTTAATCTGCATGAAGATAAAGGGTTGCAGTATATAGAAATCGTAGTTCCAAAATATGAAGTCCCTATTTCTTACCGCGGTTCTTACTACTACCGCTCCGGTTCAACCAAACAGGAACTGAAAGGAGCTGCTCTAAATGAATTCTTATTAAAACGCTCCGGTAAGACCTGGGATGCCGTTGTTGAGAAGAAGTCCGGTTATGACGACATCGACGAAGATAGTGTTAAACAGTTCATAAAAGATGCCTCCAAAGCAAACAGGATAAACGTAGAAGATGGCATATCTATTCCTGATTTACTGACCAAGCTCAGGCTTTCTGAAGGCGATAAGATATATCGGGCTGCACTCATTTTGTTTGGGAAAGATCCGGGCAGGTTTTACACCAATCTGCCCGTAAAGATTGGCAATTTCGGTGATTCATCGGCTGATCTGAAATTTCACGAAGTGTTGGAAGGGAATCTCATTCAGTTAAAGGATCGCATCCCCGAAATGCTCAATGCCAAGTTCTTAAAACATCCCATCGACTTTCAGGGCTTGCAGCGTTATGAGCGGGATGAATATCCTGTGGACGCTGTACGCGAAATGATTTTAAATGCGTTGGTGCACAGAAATTACATGGGAGCGCAAACGCAGCTAAGGATAGATGACCATAGCCTGAGCATTTGGAATGACGGAAATTTACCCGATGGAATAAAAGAAGCAGATTTAAAACATCCGCATGCCTCTAAACCAAGAAATCCGCTCATTGCCGATGCATGTTTTAAAGCAGGATATATAGATGCCTGGGGCCGGGGAACCATCAGGATTTTGGAAGCTTGTAAAGAATTTGAATTACCTGAACCGGAAATGACGGAGTTCCAGGGTGGTTTTAAAGTTACCTTGTTTAAAGACCGGTATTCAGAAGAGCAGTTAAAAAAGCTGGGTTTAAATGATCGCCAGATTAAAGCTGTGCAATTTGTGAAAGAGAATGGTCAAATTTCAAACAAAGAATATCAGCAATTAAATGACACAACTAAAAAAACAGCAACCAGGGATTTAAAAACGTTGGTTGAGAACAAGATACTCGCAAGTTCCGGCATTTCAGGTGCCGGCTCCTATTATACTCTAAGGTAATCGGGACATAATTGGGACAATTGGGACATCATTGCATCAATTGCGCCATAATGGGGACATAATTGGGACAATCGGGACATAATACTCAATCAAAAAAACTGAAAAATCTAAATCATGCCATTTGAACCTGAAAAAATAACTCGGGAACACATAGAAAAAGCGGTACAGAAAATAAAGGAAGAACAAATTGATCTGCACTCCTCAACCGGCTATGATGTAATGATTGACGGTGAAGCTTATCCGCCCAAAGAAATCATGCGGTATGCCCAAGAGCAGATGAATGGAGAAAAAGTGTGGGAACGTAGTGGTGCAGAGCCGACAAATAAATATTAAAACGATTTAGGATTTAAAACAATGGTGAAATTTGAAAATTACACATGGGTTAAAACTCACAAAGAGATCATTGCAAAACTCAAAGAGTATAAAGACCGTCAACCGAAGTTAATTGATTTACTTGAGGAGTCTGGGGTAGAGGACCATACATTGATCGATGAAGATAAAGACGGCAATAGAGGCAGGCTGAGTGAAATTGATCCCTATACGTTCTTTTGTTTTATCTATAAATATGGAAACAAAAAGAGGCTTCAAATTTTACAGAGAATTGCCAAACATTTTGAAGTAAGTACTCCAAACGATACTGATGGGATTCCTTCGGCACATGCACTAAAAGTTATGATGTTCCCTTTTGTGTCTGGTGGGAGAACAAATGAAGTTGATCAACTATGGGATCTTTTTGAAAAAGAGCTAAATGATGAAATTACCAATGAAGATTTTAAAAGAATAACAGCGATAAAAAGTGTAGGTCCTACAAAATTTACTGAGGCGTTGTTTAATGTTGATCCTGATAGTTATTTACCAATAAATGCTCAGACAAAACCATACTTAAAGCAGGAGATGGGAATAGATCCGTATTTTAATAGCTTTGATGATTATTTAAAAATACTTAAAAAGGTTCGAAATGAAACTGAAAAACCATTTTATCAAATATCACATGAGGCTTGGGAATGGAATACAAGTAGGGGTGAGGAACCTATAGAGGAGGTGTTAAGCGGTGATGATAAAAATTTAAACCAAATTCTCTTTGGCCCTCCGGGAACCGGTAAAACATATCATACTGTAAATAAGGCCCTGCAAATTGTAGATCCTGAATTCTACGAGGAAAATAAAAAAGATCGGAAAGAGCTTACCAAAAAATATCGGGAGCTCTTGATTACGGATTGGGAAAATCACAAAAGCGGTCAAATTGCGATGACTACTTTTCATCAAAGTTTTACCTATGAGGATTTTATTGAGGGAATTAAACCTCTTCTGATTGATAAGAACAATGAGAATGATGAAGATTCGGAGTCAAAAAGTGATATTGGTTATGAAATTCAGAATGGAATTTTTAAAAATATATCTGAATTAGCACGTCAGGAGTCCGGCGGTAAAGTAGGGCAGGCAAAAGGGCAATTAAAGTGGGACAGAGAACAGTTCAATAAGGCAGAGTTTTACAAATTATCGCTCGGTAATATAAATATTGCAGAAGATGATGAGATTTACCAATACTGTATAAATAATGACTGTATAAGTATTGGATTTTTATGGGATGAGGATCTGACAAATGTTGAAGAGTCTAAAATAAATAAACTTCATATTGATAATCCTGACTACGACAAGCACGATTGTACCTCAATGGCCATATTCAGGCACCATTTAAAGGAAGGATACTACGTAGTAATTGCAAGTGGCAATCATAAGTTCAGGGCAATTGGTAAAGTGGTTGGTGACTATTTTTATGATAAAGAATCACCGATAAGGTATCCCCATTTCAGAAAAGTAAAATGGATAGCAAAAGACTTAGATCTGCCCGTTGATTTAATCTATAATAAAAACTTTAGTCAGAAGACGATTTATCATCTCCGAAAGCAGGATGTTAAACCTGAATTCTTTGTCCGATCTAGAGCAACTGAAAATTCTTCTGATAAAAAGCCCTTCGTGTTAATTATTGACGAAATAAACAGAGGGAACATTGCACAAATATTTGGCGAATTAATCACTTTGATTGAAGAAGATAAAAGAGAGGGAATGGATGAAGAAATGTCAGTTTCACTTCCATATTCAAAGCAGCCATTTAGTGTACCATCCAATCTGCATATAATTGGTACTATGAATACTGCTGACCGAAGTATTGAAGCTTTAGATTCTGCTTTACGTCGCCGGTTCATATTTGGAGAGATGCCACCTAAGCCTAATGTTATAGAGGAAGAGGGAGCTTTAAAGAATTCAGGTGGTAGCATCAAAGTTGGGCAAAGCTCATTCAAACTTTCGGAAATATTGGAAACCATCAATAACAGGATAGAAAATCTAATCGATAAAGATCATTTGATCGGTCATTCTTATTTCATGAAAGTGAAAACTGTGCAAGATCTGCAGCGGGTTTTTCACCGTAATATTATACCATTACTTGAAGAGTATTTCTACGGAGACAAGGGGAAAATTCAATTGGTCTTAGGGTCTGGGTTTATCAAAGAATCTAATTACTCCGGCGATACCGATATATTTGCTGATTCAGAATACGATGTAAGCATTTATGAAGATCGCAAAATATGGGTTCTAACTGATGATTGGAGAGGTGATGATATCCATACGTTTGAGAAAGCCTTAAATACTCTGCTGAAAAAATAAATCCTAATCTTAAATGCCTGAGGAAAAAAACATAAGGGTCTTTGAGCATGAACGACTTACTAAAAGCTCAGAATCCAAATTCACGGATAAGATTTTTGGACAACTCGAAAAGTATCATGGTATAAAGGGTACTCCGTATTTTTCTTTGATTTATAAAGGAGTAAAGTTCAACCAGTATGTTGGAGTTATTCAAGTCGGGGATACAACTATTGAAGTGTTGCCTAAAACGGATAAATCAACAGAAAACAAAAGTACTTGGAGAAGGGTGTTGATCCAAATTCTTAGGGTTACATCCGGTATCGAAGCTTCAGCTACTTCAGAATCAAATCTAAGGCTTCGTTCAAACTCTATTTTTGATCTGTATATCGAACTGTTTATTAAAGAGTGTGAGAAAATAACTCACCAAGGGCTGGTAAAGAAATATCGTAAAGTTCAAGAGAATCAAACAGCTTTAAAAGGTCGGTTACATCTCCCGGGACAGATACGGGATAATATAATCCACAAGGAACGCTTCCACGTGGAATACAGCAAATACGATCAAAACCATCTGATTAATCAAGTTTTAAGGAAAACGCTGTCAGTGTTGACCCGAATTCCTATTCGGTTAGATCTTCGAAGCCGGGTGAGAAGACAATTACTATACTTTGAGGATATTGGGGATTGTGCTATATATGAACAAATATTCAATAACATTCACCTAAATCGCAAAACAGATCGATATTCTAAAGCTTTAGTAATCGCGCGACTAATTCTCCTCAATTACCATCCCGATATTTCAAGAGGAGCTAATCACGTTCTGGCTTTAATGTTTGATATGAACCAGCTCTGGGAAAGGTTCATTACCAAAATTATAAGAAAAGATTTGTCTGACAGATATCAGGTGAAAGCGCAAAATAAGATGGCCTTTTGGCAGTCAGGGAACATTTCAAGAGGATTAAAACCGGATATTTTACTTATCCCAAAAGATGGATCGGATAAAAAGATTGTTATTGACACGAAATGGAAAACCCCTAAGAATCAAACACCTTCAGATCAAGATTTGAGACAAATTTTTGCTTACAATAAATTATTTGGCAGTCGAAAAGGCATTTTACTATATCCCGGTAATAAACCACCACTTTCAGGCAATTATACCACAGAAGGTTATGAAGGATGCAGCTCGGAGTTTGTTAATTTGATAGATAGTAGTGGTCATCTGAAACATGTTTTTGACTTTTCTTTCATGTTAGAAAGAAGTAAGGTAACCTGATAAAGCGAGGTAATTGGCAAATACTGCAAATCCGATTTGTTACATTTTGAGAGGTAAAAATGAGAAAACTTGAAAACCGGTTAAGGATATGATCAGCTAGCCTGATGATCACTAAAAAAATTAATAGTAGAACGCCCTATGAATGAAGAAGTATTAAATAAGTTCTATAAATATGTTTTGGAAAATATAAATAGTGGTACCGGTAAAGTATATATCTCTAAAGAAATCGAGGACACAGTTCTACTAGATTTAGTTCAGAAATTGAGCTTCGATCATGATGATTATATGAATCTTGAAGACTTGTTCTTGAATGCCAAGATACATATACCAAAAAATTATATCTGTGTATCTGAATTATTGCTTAGCTATGAGGCCGGAATTGGGAGTGGTTATGGAGCTACTGTACTATTACATCGATTTGGCAAGAAAGCCATAATACAATCTTTTCTGACTGGAAGTTTTGAAACTTTTCTGTTCGGTCAATTCGAGTTGAAACTCAATGGAGACAGAATAGATCTTAAAAAAGATTTAATTGACACGGTCCAATGGAAGGATGCACCATATATCCAGATTAACAGCCTATATATAAATGAGAATTACATAAACCTTGATGATTTCTTCAATCTTGTTCACTCTAATTTAGCAAGTGGCATAGTCAATATGTTGATCAGCTTGAACTGTCATTCAGACTATATTAAAACAGAGTTGTTTTACAAGAGATTGTCAAAAGCAGAGAAGGATGAAGTTTTAAAAATTAAAAAACATGGTTACAAATGGGATTCATATAATGAAGAACTTTTGAGAAGTGCATTTGTAAAAGGGATCTTGAAAAAATCCTGATTTCATCCGGTAAACATCCATGGTTGGATATCCAAAAACTTTGGTTGGTTTTTCATTTTTCAAAAAACCGTTTGCGTAAGTTTCTCATTCATTAATATGAATGTTAAATAAACGTAAACGAAATTATGGGTAATCAGATGGAAAGTGAAAATTGGTTTAATGAGTGTATTGAAATGTTGGAGAAATTAGTGGTATTAAGGTCTTTTATGAGTCAAAAGGCCAGGAGAAGGCTTAAAAGAGCATGCCGGGCTAACAAAATTAAACATCTGTTAAGCCAAAAGGATATCGCAGAGCTTGTGGATCATAGTAAATCTAAACCGACCGGTTGTTTTATCGTTTTGCGATGCGAAGAAAAGCCTAAGGCTAGATTTGTTGTAACCAACAGACAGGATCTTGCCATGCTGATAAAAAACTCCAGATATCTTTTAAAACATGATCTGCCCATGAACTAAATTTTAGCCTTTAACTTGTAACATTTATTTATCCATTTCACCTATGAAAAAAGCAGATTTAAAACCTTACTTCGATGCACTGGCCACTACCTTTGATAAGAAGATCCGCGAAGGGCAGGGGTATCAAATTTTTGATCAGAGTGAAAACAGGATCGATGTGATAGAGGGGAGCCCGGCAGAGTACCTCGAAGAGCTTACCGGAGAGAAGCTGTCGGAAGAAATACATGGCAATTACTGGTATCATTGGGGCCTCCTGTCAGAAATCAATCATTATATCGAAGGGGAGCCTGCAATTCAGGAGCAGTTGATCTTTAGCTATACGACAACAGGTTTTACGGGGATCGATTCGTCTTTTAGAGTGTTGAAGTTGTTGAATAATCACTACATATCCAGAACGATTGATGGTCGGACTTATCATTTCTTTAAGATTATATTTAATGGAAAAGATGTAGACCTGAGCAGGTTTATCGTCGATTACGATACGTTCAATGTCGGAAAAGTCAGAAATCAGATGATAAGCATGGATGCTGCTCCGGTAAAGTTGGAGACTGAGTTTGTAAACCCGGAACAACTTGAAAAGGAGTACAGGGCATTCCTGAATGAATATTATAAAAAGCCGGTATTCAAACGCCGGATAAGTGAGTTCTTCCCGGAAGCTTTACGGGGATATACTAAAAAACATTATGAAAAATACTTAAAAGACGTTGAGCTGAATAACCTTTATGAGGAGCTTAATAAAAGTGAAGATGATCCCGATTTAAAAAAGTTGTCCGAAATCTATTTTAAGGTAATTTTTGCGAATTACGGGTAGTAGTTTAACCAGTTAGTCGCTTTGGTAAACTGAAATAATAATCAACTTTGCTTTCATTTCGGTTTCACCAAAAACAAAGGCATTTTGGCCAAACTGTTCACCCAGGTTCATTGCTTGGTCCCCCGAGATTCCGGGTACGAACAGTGATTCTTCAGGAGTCCAGTCATCATTATCAGGAATTCCCAGTGCTTTATAGGTTGTAAAATGATGAGAATTTAGTTGAGAAATGAGTGATCTGTTTCGAGCTTGGTTTTTTGGCGTAGAAAGCTCCTGGCTTTTGGGATTCCACGCTGTGATGAATGCCCATGTTTTATGACCGGATTTTCTCAAAAACTGGTCCAGATTGGGATGTAGTTCACCAATGCGAATATCAAACTCCGGGTCTATGACACGGTAGGTTGTTTGCTGGTAAGCCTTTAAAAGCTGTTTGTTCATTTTTTAGTCGACAATATTTTAATGTTCGATCAGCAATCAGTACAGATACATGTGCAAGATCAAACCAAAACTGAGTAAATAATATGAGTAAACTCGCAGGAAAAATAAAAATTGAACAGAATTTAGAATTCATAGTTAATGTGTATGGTGATGATATTCTGAAAAACCTGTTAAATGATATTCTAAACGACTTGTCAGAGACTGGGTCACATTATACAAGCAAGGTAGATTATGATGATTGTAAAATAGATGACAGGGAAACAAAGTGTTACTTCATTAAGCTTTATGTTAATGACGAAGACTCGTTATCTGAAAAGAAAATTGAATCTAACCTAAAACACATTGCTGAAAATTTAATGAAAATGTACAGGCGTGATCGTGTTTATGTGGAGGTATTGGGTAAACAGGGTATGTGGATTAACTGATTGTAAATATTAAATAATCAGATCTACGTACCACCTATCCAAGCAAATCCGCCACACTCCGGTAATTAAGTGCTGTGGTATGATCGTAAAATGCAGCGGTAGCAGCAGGAAGGGAGTGGCCCATATTCTAGCTTACATTCCGTTTGAGGTCCATCGGTAGCCGGTCTCCATCCAAATATCAGCTGCTAAAAAGCCGATCTCTGGTTTTGAATTGGGGTTGTCCATTGCT
>LKNA01000155.1 GCA_001564065.1 Chitinophagaceae bacterium T5-Br10_B2g13 | reverse complement strand
CGGAACTCAGAAGTGGGTTGCTCTCTATCCCAACGGTTATGAAGCGTGGGCTGAATGGAGACGACTCGGATTCCCTGAGCTGACGCCACACTCCCGTGCATTTACTGCCGATGGAGAGATTCCATTGCGACAAACGTACCCAACAAGTGAGTCTCAAATTAACGAGGCAAACTATAACGAAGCTGTAAACGCCCAAGGGCCGGATCAGCCATCTACACCACTTTGGTGGTATGTAGACTAAGTTCGTTTGAGTGGATAACGATAAGCACATTGTAAAAAAGCCGCCCCGAGAAATCGGGGCGGCTTTTTTTGTTTAAGAAGTTGAACTGCGTGCAATTTTAAAACTTTCCTTTATTCCCAAAATACTTTTATGAGTATATGGTTTTAGCACAAAGTCCTGTTGTTCCTCTTATTGTGCTTGCTAAAATCTTTCATTATTCAAAAGTAGAACATCGGCCTTTCTTATTTACGTATTCGATTGGTAAAACTAAAAAAAATACACTTCACATTCATTGTAGGTATATATTAAATAACCTTGATGTTTTAAAAATAAATTGAAATTAAAGTGTTTTGTGAGGGGTAATATTTATGGTGAATACAATAAATAATTTCACTTTTAGATAATTTAGAATCACTGTTTATAACGATCATAATTATTAAAAAAATATACTTTAAAGAAGGTATGGGAGATATTGGTACTTCTTTAAATTATTACATATTAAATAATTACAGTGTTGAATGCTTCGAAATCATTACAGTTTTGCTCGTCAATTTTGTTTTTCCCCGAATTAATTTATTTTAGCAAAGCATGTAAAATATTATACATGCTAATAAATTTGACCTATAAGATTGGTCAATTAATTTTACTAATCATAAATATTAAAATTTAAAGAGGCTATATATGCTAAATAGGATACTTGTTCTCTTAATTGGTGTTTTGTTTATACCGGCTTTTGCGTTTGCGCAAGGAGGTATAACCGGAACAGTATCAGATAATCAAACAAATGAACCCTTGCCGGGGACAACTGTTTATCTGGTGGAATTGGAAAGAGGAACATCAACAAATATTGATGGTGAGTACACGCTGGAAAATATTCCATCCGGTACATACACCCTGCAGGTTACATTTGTTGGTTATTCCAGGTTTTCAACAGAAGTAACTGTTCAGGATGAAATGGTTACGGAAAATGTAGCATTACGACCTGATTTGTTTGGTCTTGATGAAGTTGTTGTGACAGGTGTAGTAAGAGATACGGAGCGTAGCAACGTTCCTTTCTCGGTAAATACTGTAATGTCACGTGACCTTGAGATGGTGCCAAGTGTAACAGCTGAATCTGCAATTCGAGGAAAAGTTGCAGGGGTTACAATCCGACAAGGAAGTGGGCAGCCGGGTACATCACCATCAGTGATGTTGCGAGGCGCAACGACTTTAACTGGTAATAATGAACCATTGTGGATTGTAGATGGAGTTATACTTGGAGATGATGCTGTAGATATTGAATCACTTGATATTGAAAGTGTTGAGGTTATTAAAGGTGCAGCAGCTTCTTCACTTTATGGATCACGTGCACAAAATGGTGTAATTCAGATTCGTACCAAACGCGGAGGGGATTTATCCGATGGTGACGCCAGAATTGTACTTCGTAATGAAGTTGGTATTGCCGATATCCCGGGAAGTGTAGATATCAATCAATCACATGCTTTTTCAGATTATGAAAACAGAACCCTGCATACTTCTAATCCACACCATTTAGTATTTGATCGTGAGTATCCTGTAGAGACATATAATCACCTTGATCGATTTTATGAACCACAATTATCGTTCACAAACCACTTATCTGTTTCGCAGAGACTTGGAAGTACGAACTATATGGCATCATTCACGAATAATAGTCAATCAGGGGTAATTGATGGACTGGATGGATATCAGCGACAGAATGTTCGCTTAAATCTTGACAGCCAATTGCGGGAAAACCTTTCACTGTCTGCAACTGGTTACTATTCACTTTCATCACGTGATGAGGTGCAGCAAGGTGGGCCATTCTTTAGTA
Source organism: Chitinophagaceae bacterium T5-Br10_B2g13 (assembly GCA_001564065.1). Lineage (GTDB taxonomy): Bacteria > Bacteroidota > Rhodothermia > Balneolales > Balneolaceae > Rhodohalobacter. The sequence continues at coordinate 6,180 of LKNA01000155.1, read as the reverse complement.
TTCTGTTTACTGATCCGGATATTGATCTTCTTGCAGAAGATGATGATGGAAGAGTTTTAGTACAACCGGCCCCCCATATTATTGAAAATAACCCAATTTATGATATTCGGTATAACGATCGTAGAACTGACAGAAATAGAATAATGGGTAGTTTTGATGCGAGATGGCAACCCGCCGAATGGTTTGAGCTCGCAGCTGATTTGAGTTATGATCGATCGAACCGACAAGCCACAAGAGAGTGGCCAATCTGGTGGGACCGAATTGACCAAAACACACAGGCAGGTGGAGCAATATTCTTAGATGATCGATTTGATGAGGCATTGAATACAAGTTTGAATGCAACATTCTATCAGGATTTTGGTGAGTTAGCAACAAGAACTCAGTTGCGAATGCTGCAAGAGCGACAAGAGTTCAAGTATCACCAAACAGAAGGTAGAGGTTTTGCGGTGCAAAATGTTCCTCGTTTAGACCTAACAGAACAAGATCGTGTTCAATACAGTAACTGGGTGCAGGAAGTAAAAGCTGAAGGTTACTATTTTATTACAAACCTGAACTACGATAACCGATACATAGGTGATTTCTTAGTTCGACAGGATGGTAGTTCACTCTTCGGCCCTGATGAGAGATGGCACACGTATTACAGAGCTAGTGGAGCCTATCGAATCTCTGAAGAACCATGGTTTGATAGTGAAGTTGTTAATGATTTACGAGTCTATGCTTCTTATGGTACAGCCGGTGGCCGTCCAAGCTTTACCGCACAGTATGAAACATTCAGTGTAGGTTCAGGTGGTATTTTTTCAAAAGGTACATTGGGTAACCCAGCTCTAAAGCCTGAATTATCACAAGAGTTTGAAACAGGTTTGGATATTGGATTATTTGATCGAATCTATTTCGATTTAACGTATGCACGAACAAAATCGTCAGATCAGATATTGAACCTGCCACTTCTTGGATACCTTGGGTATAATAACCAGTGGGTTAATGCAGGTACTGTAGAATCAAATAGTTGGGAAGCAAGCTTACGTGCTTTTGCAATTCAACAGCAAGACATGAGCTTATCATTTAATTTACTATTTGATAAATCAACCTCTACCATTACTGAATTTGAACCACCCGCACAGCGGTATGGGCCAAATGTACAGAATGGTAATGTGTTTTACAGAAGAGCAGGTGAAGAAGTAGGTACATTTTACGGAACACGTTGGGTTGAAAGTACCGGAAATCTGCCCGGTGACTTATCAGGTTACTCTGACTATTTTGACACCAATGATGATGGTTATGTTGTACCGGTGGGTGCAGGAAATACCTGGCGAGATGGCTGGGGTGAAACTGCCGATGATCATCTTTGGGGCACTGAAGTAGTAGCTGAAGATGGTACCGTACTTGGTATGTGGGGAATCCCGGTAGCTTATGAAGATGAAGATGGAAATGACTTTACCAGAATTGGTAGGGCCCTACCTGATTTCCAAATGTCATTTAGCTCGAACTTTCGCTATAGAGGTTTAAGCCTGTATGCACTTTTTGATTCTCAAATTGGCGGTGAGATTTATAACCAAACTCGTCAGTGGCCATACAGAGATCAAATGCATGGAGATTTGGATCAAAGAGGAGTTGAGCGTGCAGAACAAAAGCCAAATGCATACTACCAACAGCTCTATAACATCAACTCTTCCAGCAGTCACTTTGTAGAAGATGGAACATATGTGAAACTTCGGGAGTTTGCGGTTCGCTACTCATTTGACCATGCTGCATTGCAACCTGTTTTTGGAGATGCATTAGACAGAGTTCAAGTAAGCCTTATAGGGCGTAATCTGTTAACATGGACAAGTTACTCTGGATTTGACCCGGAAGTGGGATTAGAGGATGCTTCGATTTTACGGTTTGATGCATTCAGCTATCCAAATTACAGAACCCTCTCTGCAAGTTTAGAGATTCAGTTCTAAATATCATAAAACTGTCAAATTCAAAAGACTTACTATATTATGAAATACTTTAAAATTTATATCAGTTTAATTCTTGCAGCTGCGATGTTTGCATTAGCAGGTTGCCAAGACTTAGCTGTTGATAACACGAATGCACCCTCCGCTGAGGAGGTGTTAGGAGATGGTGAAGACCTTGAAGGTTTTCTTGCAGGCCAATACTATCGCTGGTGGAACGGAACACAGAAATATGATCCGCCAATGATGACTGGTGTAATGGCAAATGAAAAGTCAGCATCCTGGGGTAACTTTGGGATGAATGACATGAGTAGTTTTCCAAGGGCTGCCTTTAATAATGATCCGTCATATTCAGATATACAAGCAGTAGAAACGCCGTGGGGTAACTTATATACTGCAATCTCATCCGTAAATGATGTTTTGCGTGCTATCAATGAAACACCGGAAATATTTGAGGGGTTAGAACAAGATCGCATTGATCGTATGGAAGCATTCAGCAGGTTCATTCAAGGAATCTCATACGGTTCACTTGGGAATTTTTTCGATCAGGCGTTTATCGTTGATTGGGATACGGAGCTACTTGATGATGCTGGTGGGGCAATATATCCGCCGCCATTTGAGTTTCAGTCTTATCAAGATGTAAATGCATTTGCAATGGCACAGTTTGACGAAGCTATTTCAATTGCAGAAAACAGCTCATTTTCTTTACCCGAATCTTGGATCCGAGGAAATGCACTTAGCAATGACGAGTTTATCGCACTTGCGAAGATGTATAAGTTACGCTACATGGTAACTTGGCCTCGATACGAAGAAGAGCGTGAAAACCTGAACTGGGAAGAGATTGCAGATCTTGCCGGTGAAGTAATTGATTCAGGATTTTTTCAATCACGTGACCCAGGTGAATCATTTGGTCACGAAAACACTTTTTCAGTTCAGGCCGATGGTGATCTCTGGTGGAGTGGCCCACATAGCTTAGGGTCTGACCCAACTTGGAATAGGGCCTATTACGAGTTTATTGGTCGTTATGATGAGTCTGGTCAGTTTGAAGAGTGGATCGAAGGTCCTTATGTCGACCGTCGAGAGTTTACGATGGACAACCCAGATGCACGAATTGGGACTGACTTTGTAAACGTAGGGCCATCTGCATTTGACCCAGCTCGAGGTGAATATCACTTCTCCGAGTATCTTCATGTGAGAAACAGAGGTATGTACGACGCTGGATATTCAGGAGCGATGCAACACTCTCGCTTAGCTGAAGCAGCTATGTATCGGGCTGAAGCTTTGTTAAGAGAAAACGACCCTGTTGTACTTCCTGAAGTCGTTGATTTGATTAACGAAACTCGAGTCGAGCGAGGAGAATTACCTCCTGCGATGGTCACTGATGGATGGCAAGAGACTTTCAATAACATGCGATATGAGTATGAAATTGAAATGTTCAATACTGCAGGTAGTTTGTCTTACTACTATCGCCGAAGTATTGGTGATACGTATGAAACTTCAAATGGTGTAGCATGGGGTGGCTTGACTGAGGGAACACCACTTCATTTCCCTGTACCGGCTGAAGAATTAGATCTGCTGCAAATGCCATATTATACACATGGTGGATCTGAAGGAGATGTAGCTCCAAAAGCTCCTGCTGAATCCGAAATGAGTGAGAGACTAAAGCGGGTTCTTTCCAACCCGGAAAAAATTGTCAGGGAACAATAAACCTGACTAAATACGCAAACCAAAAAAAGGCCGCTGGAAAGCGGCCTTTTTTATTTAAGAAATAAAGTATGAAAAACTGAATCTGTTTGTATTCAGTTTAGATTAACTATCAAATTTAGTCTGCCAATTGATTTTAAGCGGTTAATGAAGTAGGGTGAATAATGCCGAATGTAGGGCGGATATGCAGATGGGATATTTAACTGAGGAGTATTAAAATGGCCTTGTCCAATATTTAAAAACCTGGTAATTAGCAGGAATTTACCGGTCTATTCATCTAGAACTTCAAATTCTTTGCTCCGACTGACAACACTTTCGGAGTTATCATCTTTAATCGTTAACGTCAACTCGTACGTGCCGGGTATATAATCGGAAAGGTCAACTTTTAGGTGGTCTTTCATTCTGTCACTGCTAATTTCATAGCTCAGGGTAATAGATGTGGGATTTTCATCACCTGTCCTTCCGAATAGTCGCGAAAAGAAACCCTGTGATTGTTCAAGAGCTTGGGTTTGGTAATCGATGGTAAAATTAGCTTGGTTTTGGTCGTTGGTTTCAAGATTGTAAATCTCAAAGTAGAAGTTGAGATCCTGAGTGGAGGGAATTTTCATTTCATAAGGCACATAGCAAGGGAAGAAAAGCTCTTTAGTATCCATGGCAGTTTCGAAGCCTGTCTCTTCCAGTGATTCATAGTCGAAACAGAGGATGATATCACTCAGCTCCAGGCTGTTATTGTTTAAAGGTTCGGTTTGGCTTTTTGAGGTGATTTCATGGTTAACTGCCCCTATCAATTCTTCGGGTAGTCTATTAAAGTCTGAGCGGTATGTTTTTGGAGTTTGCTCGCCATAGCTGATATTAAAAATCCTTACTTCAATTCTGTTGTTACTTCCATCATCGGTAATCGGGTGGCGGAATATTGAAACCGGTCGGATATATCCATCGGTAAAATCGAACCGTTCAAATGTAACATCAGGAAAATCGTTAGCTGCATTAATTGGGTTGTAGTCAGAGTCGAATAGGGTAAACGAGTGCTGTACCCGGTATTCAGGTTCACCGAAATCGGCATACTGTGATGTAAAATGATTGTAATCACTGAAAATGGCATCGTGGGGTTCCGAGTAGATAATATTCACTTCATAAGGTTCATTATTATCATCAAGAAAACGAGCCTGCTTGTGAAGAACATTAAATGACAAAGTTTCTCTATCGTATATGGAAAGAGATTGATTCGCAGACGAACGAATCGAGTTCATATGATTTATATAGCGGTTTCGCAGATATTCGGATGAGGACTCTTGAGTGATTTCTGGATTGTTGAACAGGTTATCCTGCATTTCATGGAATGTGTCGAGAAAGTAATCATCCACGAATTTCAGATTGTCGTAAAACGATAGCTGTGATATGGGGCCGAAGTTATACTGAAAGCGTGTGCCTCCAATATTTCGTTCACGAAAGGACCTATGTGTAATAAGTTCCTCAGGACCGTCAACAAGGCCGAAAGGTTTGGATTGTCCTAATTTACCGAAGAAAAATATTAAGCTTTGGGACGTTTCTACATGCTCTTTGTCGTATATCCAGGTAACATATTCAACATGTCCGAAATCGGATATAAATTTGTCGGCCAGCCGCTTGGACAGGTTTTGTTTGTAAATTTCATTGGATGCAAAGTTATCCGAATTGCTAATTACATTGTCCACAAACAGGCTGGGGTCATAATTCTCCATTCTCCGGTCTTGGTGCTCAATTGTCTCGCTGATCCACTGCTGAACTCGCCCTGGATTTAATGTAAATGTTCCACTATCTAGCCGGTCGGGTTCACCGTATTTTACATAAATGAGGCCACGGTCGTCTGTGCCGTAAACGGTGCTGTTTGTTTTGTTGAAATTTTCCCGGGCAAAGGCTATCCGTTCCCAGTGCTCAATCAGACGCTCATTCATCGGTGTGGTTATTGAAGGATCTTTGGAAACCCAAAATTGCTTGAGGCTGGAGAAAATTTTGGGGTTGCCGTTTTCAAGTAGTTCCAACCATTCCGAAAAGGTAGAATCTGCAACGATCGGCTCCAGCATATCGAGCTCCTTCTCAAGGTAATCAAAACAATAGTCAACTGAATTTGAATTCAAACCCCAATAGTACATTTCGGAGGCAAGTGGATAGAGGTGTTCAGCCTCCCGTTCGGTTACATATTCTATAAATTTAACCCCAATCCTAAAATCAGCTTTCCCTTCGGTTTGCAGAGTCTCACGGGCTTCAATCCATTTGTCAATACCCTTTTCAAACTCTCCTTGATTAATATAGCTCATACCGGCTTTGTAGTAGTTGTCGGAAACAGTTCTCCAAAAAAGAGAACTGAATAATACGTATAAAAGTATTGGTGAAATTTGTGGTTTAATTAAAATCGGCAAAAAAATAATCAGAGTTTACGCTTCTATGAAAATACACCAGCATATAAATAACTTAGAAGAGTTTTAGGAGTCTGAGTAGATTTTAATAAGGAGCATATTGTCACATATAGAAATTTAATAATAAATAATTTCTTGGCACT